>NZ_CP067977.1:0-301500 GCF_016656965.1 Brevundimonas vitisensis | reverse complement strand
GAGGAAGAATTTGTAGGCCGCATAGATGCGGTTCTGCCCGCCCCACACCCCGATGATGATGAACATCGGCACCAGTGTGCCTTCGAAGAAGATGTAGAACAGGAACAGGTCCAGGGCCGTGAACACCCCGATGACCAGGGTCTCCAGCACCAGGAAGGCGATCATGTAATCGACCACCCGGTCCTTGATCGTGGTCCAACTGGCCAGGATGCAGATCGGCAGCAGGAAGGCCGTCAGCAGCACGAACAGGATCGAAATCCCGTCCACGCCCATGTGGTATTGGGCGCCGGCGAACCAGACATACCGCTCGACGAACTGATAGCCGGGATTGGACGCGTCAAACTGTGCAACCAGCAGCACGGACAGGGCCAGGGCAACCAAGGTGGTGCCCAGGGCGATCCAGCGCGCCGCGCCGGCGGCACCCGCGTCGGACTTGTTCGCCAGGCGGGCCAGGAAGATGAGGGCCGCGCCGATCAGCGGCACGAAGGTAATGAGACTCAGGATGTAGGGCACGGGCTCAGGCTCCCCACGTCGCGATGGCGAAGGCGAGCAGACCTGCCACACCCAACAGCATCACGAAGGCATAGTGATAGACATAGCCCGACTGGATCTTGGCCAGCCGCGCCGCAGATTTGAGCGAGGCCCAGGCCGCGCCGTTCGGACCCAGTCCGTCGATGATCCGGACGTCACCGATCTTCCAGAACAGATCGCCCAGAGCCCTGGCCCCCTTGACGAAGACGAAGTCGTAGATCTCGTCGAAGAACCACTTGTTGTAGAAGAAGGTGTGCAGCGGGCCGCCGCGTTCCGCCATCCGGCGGGCCATGCCCTCCTTCAGGACATAGACATAGACCGCGATCAGCGTGCCCAGGCTCGACACGATCAGCGGGGCCCACAGCACCCAGGTCGGCACATAGTGGCTGTCGTGAAGGACGTGGTTCTCAGGCCCGGTGAAGATCGCCCCGCGCCAGAACTCGTGCTCGTGATGGCCCACGAAGAACTCGTAGAAGACGGCCCCCGAAAAGATCGCGCCGATCGACAGCACCAGCAACGGGACCAGCATGACCCAGGGGCTCTCGTGCGGCTTGAGCGGACCGTGGTGGCCATGACCGTGATCGTCATGGGCGTGGTCATGGTCCTCGGGCAAGGGCTCGGAATGGGTTTCCAGCTGAGCAGGCGACGCGGCGTGATCGTCGTGGTGATCGTGGGCGTGCGCGTCATCCTTCCACGCGGCACGGTTGTGGAAGGTCATGAACACCAGACGCCAGGAGTAGTAAGCCGTCAGTCCCGCAGCAAACAGGCCGATGAAGAAGACAAACAGTCCGGCCGGGCTGTAGTCCGCAGAGGCAAAGGCGCTCTCCAGGATGGAGTCTTTGGAATAGAAGCCGGCGAAGCCCAGCTTGACCTCGGGAATGCCCAGACCTGTGATGGCGATCGTGCCGATGGTCATGACGGCATAGGTGACGGGCAACAGCTTCCACAGCCCGCCCATCTTCCGCATGTCCTGCTCGTGATGCATGCCGTGGATCACCGATCCGGCACCCAAGAACAGCAGGGCCTTGAAGAAGGCGTGGGTGAACAGGTGGAACATGGCGGCCTGATAGGCCCCGACGCCCGCCGCGAAGAACATGTAGCCCAGCTGCGAACAGGTCGAATAGGCGATGACCCGCTTGATGTCGTTCTGGGCCAGACCAACAGTGGCGGCGAACAGCGCCGTGATGCCCCCCGTGATGGCGATGACCATCGATGCGGTCGGCGCATACTCATAGATCGGCGACAGGAGGCAGACCATGTAAACACCCGCCGTCACCATGGTCGCGGCGTGGATCAGGGCGGACACCGGCGTCGGCCCCTCCATCGCGTCCGGTAGCCAGGTGTGCAGGAAGAACTGAGCCGACTTGCCCATGGCCCCCACGAACAGCAGCAGTCCCGCCAGGTCCAGCGCCGACCAGTTGTAGCCCAGGAACTCCCACGTCGTTCCGGCCTTGGCCGCAATCAGGGGGAACAGTTCGGCGAACTGGATCGTGCCGAACATCCAGAAGACGGTGATGATCCCCAGCGCAAAACCGAAGTCTCCGACCCGGTTGACGACGAAGGCCTTGATGGCGGCGGCGCTGGCCGTGGGCTTCTTGAACCAGAAACCGATCAGCAGATAAGAGGCCAGGCCCACGCCTTCCCAGCCGAAGAACAGCTGCATGAAATCGGCGGCTGTCACCAGGGCCAGCATGGCGAAGGTGAAAAGCGACAGATAGGCGAAGAAGCGCGGCCGGCTGTCGTCCTCGGCCATATAGCCCCAGGAATACAGGTGCACGAGCGAGGACACCGTCGTGACGACGATCAGCATCACCGCTGACAGGGCGTCGATGCGGATCGACCAAACCGACTGGAAATCACCGACATTGATGAAGGGGGCCAGCTGGATGGTGAAGGCTTCCAGGTGATGCCAGGTGTGCAGGCTGAAAACCGTCCAGGCCACGGCGCAGGAAACGAACAAAAGCCCGGTCGTCACCGCCTGTGAGGCGATGTTGCCGATCCGACGGCCAAAGAACCCAGCGACCATTGCTCCGACCAGCGGAGCGAAAACGCCGATGATGACGAGAAGCTCGAGTGTCACGCGATCAGCCCTTCATCACGCTGGCGTCGTCGACCGCGATATCGCCGCGGTTACGGAAGAAGGTCACCAGGATGGCCAGACCAACGGCCGCCTCTGCCGCCGCAACCGTCAGCACGAACATGGCCATGATCTGCCCCGACACATCGTTCAGATAGGTCGAGAAGGCGACGAAATTGATGTTCACGGCCAGCAGGATCAGCTCGACCGACATCAGGATGATGATGACGTTCTTGCGGTTCACGAAGATGCCGAACACCCCGATGGTGAACAGCATCGCCGCCACGGCCAGATAGTGGGACAGGGTCACGGTCATTACAGCAGATCCTTGGGAGCCAGGCCCTCGCCGGTCGTCGCGGATTTGACTTCCACCGCCTTCTTGCGATCGCGCCCGACCTGGTCGGCGACCTTCTGGCGGCGCACGCCCGGCTTGTGGCGCAGGGTCAGGGTGATGGCCCCGATCATGGCGATCAGCAGCACGATCCCCGCCGCCTGGAAGAAATAGACATAGTCGGTATAGAGCACGCGCCCGATCGTCTCGATATTGGATGCTTCCGGTCCCGCGACCGCCGGGGCCGTGGCGTCAGCCGCAGCGCCGCCCTGGACCACGGCCAGGGTGATCAGGATCATCTCGAACAACAGGATGCCCGCCACGATCGCGCCGAGCGGCAGATACCGGGCATAGCCCTCGCGCAACCGAACGAAGTCGACATCCAGCATCATGACGACGAACAGGAACAGCACCGCCACCGCGCCGACGTAGACGACGACCAGCAGCATGGCCAGGAACTCGGCACCCAGCAGGACGAACAGTCCCGCCGCCGAGAAGAACGACAGGATCAGCCACAGCACCGAATGCACGGGGTTGCGCGCCGTCACGACCAGCAGGCCGGCGACCACACAAATCGTGGACAGCACATAGAAGGCAATGCCTTGCAACAGCATGGGAGGCCTCTAGCCCCTTTCAGTCGGTTGAGCGGTGAACCCGCAGGGATTCGCGCGCTTCGTTTAGCGGTTACGCGCCTTAGCGATAAGGGGCGTCGAGTTCCAGATTCTTCGCAATCTGCCGTTCCCAGCGATCGCCATTGTCGAGCAGTCGGGCCTTGTCGAAATACAGTTCCTCACGCGTCTCGGTCGCGAACTCGGCGTTCGGTCCCTCCACGATGGCATCGACCGGACAGGCCTCGGCGCACAGACCGCAATAGATGCACTTCACCATGTCGATGTCATAACGGGTCGTGCGGCGGCTGCCATCGGCGCGCGGTTCAGCCTCGATCGTGATGGCTTGGGCCGGACAGATGGCCTCGCACAGCTTGCAGGCAATGCAGCGCTCTTCGCCGTTCGGATAGCGGCGCAGCGCATGCTCGCCCCGGAAACGCGGCGACTGCGGATTGCGCTCGAACGGATAGTTCACGGTCATCTTGGGCCGGAACAGATAGCCGAGCGTCAGGAAGAAGGCCCCGACCACGTCGATCAGGAAGGCCCCCTTCAGGGTCTGGCCGATGCGGGCGATCATGAACGGGCTCCTTCGACGCCGCGGCACAGCTCTTCGCGCCGGGGGTCGTCTTCCTGGGTGATGCGGCACAGGCGGACACGCTCCGCCTCGCGCCGTTCGATGGATTCCTGGCGGCGTTGCCAGGCCTGCGGCGAGGTCGGCTCCGGCTCATAGATCGGCACGGCACAGGCCGTGACCATCACGCCCAGGACACAGGGGATCAGCAGACGGGTCATGCACCCACCGCAAAAACACGCCAGGCCGAGACCACGACCACAGCCACCAGCGAGGTCGGCAGGAAAATCTTCCAGCCCAGACGCATCAACTGGTCATAGCGGTAGCGGGGCACGAAGGCCTTCACCATGGCGAACATGAAGAACCAGAAGACGATCTTGATGCTGAGAACCAGCAGATAGAACAGATTGGCGATCCACTCGGGCCAGCTGTCCAGCCCGATCAGGGCGACGTCGAAGCCGGGGTTCCAGCCGCCGAAGAACAGCAGGCTGATCATGGCGCACATGAAGATGATGTTGACGTACTCGCCCATCATGAACAGCAGATAGGGCGTCGAGGAATATTCGACCTGATAGCCGGCCACCAGCTCGCTCTCGGCCTCGGGAAGGTCGAACGGCGGACGGTTGGTCTCGGCCAGGGCGGACACGAAGAAGACGATGGCCATCGGGAACATGGCGACGATGGTCGGCCAAGTGTCCAGCCCGCCGCCGAACGCGAACCAGTTCCAGATCCAGCCTTCCTGCTGCGTCACGATCGAGGTCAGGTTCATCGTGCCTGCCAGCACGATGACATTGATGATGACCAGGCCGATCGAGACCTCATAGGAGACCATCTGGGCCGCCGAGCGCAGCGCTCCCAGGAATGGATATTTAGAGTTGGACGCCCAGCCGCCCATGATGATGCCGTACACGCCCAGCGACGACACCGCGAAGATATACAGAATGCCGACGTTCAGGTCCGAAATGACCCAACCCGGCGCGAACGGGATCACGGCCCAGGCCATGAAGGCCAGGATGACGGTGATGATCGGCGCCATCAGGAAGACGACCTTGTCGGCCCCGGCGGGAACGACGATCTCCTTCAGGACGAATTTGATCATGTCCGCAAAGGACTGAAGCAGGCCGAACGGGCCCACGACATTGGGCCCTTTGCGCATCTGCACGCCCGCCCAGATCTTGCGGTCGGCCAGCAGCAAGAAGGCGACCGCGATCAGCACGCCAACCGTCACCAGCAGCACGGCACCCGTGGTGGCCAGGAACCAGCCGAGAGGAGAAGACCAGAATTCCGCCATCGCCCTACTCCGCCGCCATCGCGACCGGGGTCACACGCAGGGTGGACAGCTCGGCCATGGTCGCGCTGGCCCGCGCGATCGGATTGTTCAGATACGGATCGACGACCGACCCGCCCAGGGCGACGTCGCCCAGATCGTCCTTGGTGCCCAGGGCACCGACGTCGAAGCTCGCTGCGGGCGGCAGATAATCGACCCGCCCGAACGTCGGATGGTCGGCCATCAGCCGGGCTCGCAACTGATCCAGCGTGTCATAAGGCAAGGTGTGACCCACCCGCTCCGACAGGGCGCGAATGATGGCCCAGTCTTCCTTGGCCTCGCCCTTCGGGAAGACGACGCGGTCACCCATTTGGACCCGGCCCTCGGTGTTCACATACAGACCCGACTTCTCCGTATAGGCCGCGCCGGGCAGGATCACGTCCGCGCCGTGCGCGCCGCGGTCGCCGTGGCTGCCCAGATAGACCTTGAAGGCCGAGCTGGCTGCGGTGTCGATCTCGTCGGCGCCCAGCAGGAACAGAACGTCCAGCGCGCCCGCTGCACTCATGGAGACGGCGTCCAGTCCGCCCTGACCCGGCACAAATCCCATGTCGAGGCCCGCAACGCGCGAGGCCGCCGAGTGAAGGATATTGAAGCCGTTCCAGCCGGCCTTGACCGCGCCAATCTTGGCCGCCAGCCGCCCGACAGCCCCCAGGATGCCCTGCCCCGTCGCGCCAGCCAGGGCGCCGGCACCCAGAATGATCATCGGCCGCTCGGCCGCGCTCAACGCCTCGACCGCGCCCTTGGGCATCCGGGTCAGCGTCCGGGTGCCCAGGCCCAGCAGATCGTAGTCATAGGTCAGATCGACCCGTTCGCCGATGACGCCGATCCGCGTGCCCTTCAGCCAGGCCTTGCGCAGCCGTGCGTTCAGCAGCGGCGCCTCGGTCCGCGGATTGGTGCCAATCAGCAGAATGGCGTCTGCATCCTCGACGCTGGCCAAGCCCGCATTGAACAGCCAGCTCTCACGCGGCCCATAGCCCAGGGTCGATCCGTCCTGACGGCAGTCGGTATTGGCAGAGCCCAGGGCGCGGAACAGATCCAGCGCCGCCTTCATCGACTCGGCGTCCTGCAGATCGCCCGCGATCACGCCGATACGGTCAGCCGACGCCGACTTCAGCTTGTCGGCGACGATGGTCAGGGCTTCGTCCCAGGTCGCGGGACGCAGCTTGCCGTTCTCGCGGACATAGGGCCGGTCAAGGCGCTGGCGCTGCAAGCCGTCGACGACATAGCGGCTCTTGTCCGACAGCCACTCCTCGTTGATGCCCTCGTGCACGCGCGGCAGGATCCGCATCACCTCGGCCCCCTTGGCGTCGGCGCGAATGTTGGAGCCCAAGGCGTCCATGACGTCGATGGTCTCGGTCTTCTTCAACTCCCAGGGGCGATAGTGGAACTGCCACGGGCGGTGGGTCAGGGCACCCACGGGGCACAGGTCATTGACGTTGCCCGACAGCTCAGAGTCGACCGCCTTTTCCAGGTAGGTGGTGATTTCGGCATCCTCGCCGCGGCTGATCATGCCGATGTCGGGCACGCCCGCCACCTCGGTGATGAACCGCACGCAGCGGGTGCACTGGATGCAACGGGTCATGAAGGTCTTGACCGTCGGACCCATGTATTTTTCTTCGACCGCGCGCTTGTTCTCGGCATAGCGCGAGCCATCGCGGCCATAGCCCATGGCCTGGTCCTGCAGGTCGCACTCGCCGCCCTGGTCGCAGATCGGGCAGTCCAGCGGGTGGTTGATGAGCAGGAACTCCATCACCCCTTCGCGGGCCTTCTTCACCATCGGCGTGTCGGTGAAGATTTCCTGGCCCTCGGCCGCCGGCAGGGCGCACGAAGCCTGGGGCTTGGGCGGCCCGGGCTTCACCTCGACCAGGCACATGCGGCAGTTGCCGGCGATGGACAGACGTTCGTGATAGCAGAAGCGCGGGATCTCATGCCCTGCGCGTTCGGCGACCTGCAGCACGGTCATGCCGGGCTCGAACTCGGTCTCGATGCCATTGACCTTGGCGACGGGCATCAGGAAGCCTCTTCTTCAGTCGGCACGGACAGCATCGACGTCGAGGTCGTGCTGTCCGGAAATGTCTGGGTGATGGCGATCTGGTCGCCGTTCAGCGCGTAGCGGATAACCGGATCGTCGGCCCCTGTCATCCAGGTCGCGGTCTGACCTGTGGGCAGACGGGCCGGACGCCACAGTATGCGCCCCTCCTCGACCCGGCAGTCGGCAAATCGACGGCCGCCATCGACCGGCGCCGGCCAGGACACCGCCACCACGCCGTCCTGAACCGCTTCCACGCGGATCGCGTCGACGGTCTGACCCTCATGACCGGCCGCATCGACGGCCTGGCCGTGGACCGCCCCCATTGCGGCCACGCAGACGCGGCGAAGATCGGATACCGACAGGGCCACCGGCACGGATTCTGAAGCAGGCGCAGCCACGGCGGCGGGCTCAGCCTTGCCCTCAGCGCTGGGCGCAGCCGTCTGCGGCTCGGACCCACAGGCCGCGAGCGTCAGACATCCCATAGCGATGACGAGCGAATACCGCATCCCTACTCCGCCGCGATCGCGTGGCCGGCGAAGTTCGCGCGCCGGCTGCGATAGGAGGAGATGCGGTCCTCGATCTCGTGACGGAAATGCCGGATCAGGCCCTGCACCGGCCAGGCCGCCGCGTCGCCCAGGGCACAGATGGTATGCCCTTCGACCTGTCCGGCGACCTCTAGCAGCAGGTCGATCTCGGAGGGGTCAGCCTCGCCCACGGCCATTCGTTCGAGCACGCGCCACATCCAGCCGGTGCCCTCGCGGCATGGCGTGCACTGACCGCAGCTCTCGTGCTTGTAGAAATAGCTGATGCGGGCGATCGCCTTCACCAGATCGGTCGACTCGTCCATCACGATGACGGCGGCGGTCCCCAGACCCGAGCGCATTTCGCGCAGGGAATCGAAGTCCATCAGCGCCGTCTCGGCCATGTCGCGCGTGATCAGCGGCACCGAAACGCCGCCCGGGATCACCGCCTTGAGGTTGCCCCAGCCGCCGCGCACGCCGCCGCAGTGCTCTTCGAGCAGCTGGCGCATCGGGATCGACATCGATTCTTCGACATTGCAGGGACGGTTTACATGGCCGCTGATGCTCATCAGCTTGGTGCCCGTGTTGTTCGGACGGCCAAAGCCGGCAAACCAGTCGGCCCCGCGCCGCAGGATGGTGCCCACGACCGCGATGGATTCCACGTTGTTCACCGTGGTCGGGCAGCCGTAAAGGCCCGCGCCAGCCGGGAACGGCGGCTTCAGGCGCGGCTGGCCCTTCTTGCCTTCCAGGCTCTCCAGCAAGGCCGTCTCTTCGCCGCAGATATAGGCCCCGGCACCATGGTGGATATAGACGTCGAAATCCCAGCCATGGACGTTGTTCTTGCCGATCAGCCCGGCCTCATAGGCCTGCTTGACGGCTGCCTCCATCCGCTCGCGTTCCAGCACATACTCGCCGCGCAGATAGATGTAGCAGGCATGAGCCTGCATGGCGAAGGACGCGATCAGGCACCCTTCGATCAGCAGGTGGGGATCATGACGCATGATCTCCCGGTCCTTGCAGGTGCCAGGCTCCGACTCGTCGGCGTTGACGACCAGATAGTGGGGCCGATCCTTCACCTCCTTGGGCATGAAGGACCACTTCAGCCCGGTCGAGAAACCCGCACCGCCGCGTCCGCGCAGGCCCGAGTTCTTCACGTTGGTGATCAGCCAGTCGCGGCCCATGGCCAGCATATCGGGCGTGGCGTTCCAGCAGCCGCGCGCCTTCGCTCCCTCCAGCCCCCAGTCATGGAGCCCGTACAGGTTGGTGAAGATGCGATCCTTGTCTTCCAGCAAGCCGATCATCGGGCTCCCTCCTCGGCCGGACCCGCCCAGGCCGCGACCGCGCGGACGCGCGACCTCGCTGCGCCGATCGCGCGTGTTCCGCTCGGGCAGAGGCGGTGTGCGCTCTGCGGTTGAGGACGGTGAAGGCGCATTTCGATCAGGAACATTGGGACCGGGGGTCTGTAACGGCGCAGAAGGAGAAGTCTTGGTTGGCGATGGTGGCGGTTCGGCCCTGGCCTGGGCCCCGCCCAGCGAAAGGGTGGTCGCACCGGCCAGATTGGCGAGCAACAAGCCAGCGTGGCGGGCGGCCCGCCCCAGGCCTGAGCCCTTGTCTTTGCGATCTGCACTCATGACGCGCCCCCGAACGTCTTTCCGGCATGTTTGATAGCGGCTCCGGCCGGCGCTGGCGCGACGGCTCGCCTGACAGGGTCATCACGTCCGACCTCCGTCCAATTCGCTCATGCGCTGGCGGTGATGGCGTGTCCGCAAAAAGACCGCAGCGATCACCATGGCCCAGCCCAGCGCCAGAATCCCATAGGCGATCACCAGACTGTCCTGGCCCAGGCCCACCCGCCCGTCGCGCACAGCCACCACCCACAGGGCGGCAATCACGATCAAGGCTAGCCCACCCCAGCGAATGGGCAGGCCGACACGGCGAAGCTCGCGCCGATAATCGGCGCGGCCCTGTTCCGAGTGCAGATCGGGCGCAGCGGGCGTCATGCCGGGGCCTTGACCGGTTCACTGTTGGGCAGTTTGGCGATCGGCTTGGCGGCCGAGCCGTCGTACAGGGTCGGGTCGGTCAGCGTCAGAGCGCCGCCCTCGGGTGCCGAGTTGACCCGGTCGACCCGCGGCCCCGGTTCAGGCGACTTGCCAGCGGCGAAATCATCAATGATCTGAGCCATGGCATCGGGCGTCAGGTCTTCGAAATAGTAGTCGTTGATCTGGGCCATCGGCGCGTTGACACAGGCACCCAGGCATTCGACCTCCTGCCAGGTGAACCGGCCGTCGGCACTCAGCGTGTCCTTGGGACCGATCTTGTCCTTGCAGACCTTCATCAGGCCGCCCGAACCGCGGAGCATACAGGGGGTGGTACCGCACACCTGGATCAGGGCCGTGGTCCCGACCGGCTCCAGCATGAACATCGTATAGAAGGTCGCAACCTCCAGAACTCGGATGTACGGCATGTCCAGCAGTTCGCCGATCGCACGGATGGCAGGCTCCGAAACCCAGCCCTCCTGCTTCTGGACCAGCCACAGGATCGGGATCACCGCCGACTGCTTGCGCTCGGCCGGGTACTTGGCGATCCACCAGTCGCACTTGGCCTTCGTCGCCTCGGAGAAGGCGAAGCTTTCAGGCTGGACTTTGGCGAGACGACGGACCGACATCAGACTTCCATTTCCGAGACGACGAGACCCTCGCCGATCATCTTCTTACGCACGATCAGGACCTTGTGCTGGCTTTGCCGGCGCAGGACGAAGCTATGCTGATAGGTTTCTCCGCTGGCATCCGTCACCGAATAGCCGACGATTTCCCATCCTTGTTTGACGTGATCACTGACGGGACGAAGGCTCATCTGGCCCTCCCCATCCAGCGACCAAAACGGGCGCTCCAGACGGCACGGCCCGCCTGACGGAGGTCCCGCGCGAGCCCCGAAAAGGGCGGCACGAAACGGACAATCAGCTGGCCCAGCATGATCGCTCCGCTCATCCAGACCAGCGAACGCAGATTGGCCTCTAGGAAGCCCCGGCCCTCTTCAAGATAGCCTAGGCGATAGGCCCCGCGCACCAGGGTCACCCCTGCCAGAGCCGGCGCTGCCTGCACAGCCGTCGCCAGGGCGAACATCGCATGGCCCATGACGGCCCGGCGGCGCGGCGAGAACAGCCACTGCATGCCAACGCCCAGCGTCAGCAGCAGGGCGAACACGATCGCCTGGGTTGCGGTGAAAATCGGGGTGGTCGCGAAGGCGCTCAACTCATGCCCCCCGCTTCCGCCAAGGAACACGTCCGGGCGATCAGGCAGCCTTCGACCGGATCACAATGGAACATCAGCGATCGACCTCGCCGAAGACGATGTCCAGCGACCCCAGGATGGCCGAAACGTCCGCCAGCATATGGCCCCGGTTCATCCAGTCCATCGCCTGCAGGTGGCGGAAGCCCGGCGCGCTGATCTTGACGCGATACGGCTTGTTGGTGCCGTCGCTGACCAGATAGATGCCGAACTCGCCCTTGGGCGCTTCCACCGCCGCATAGACCTCGCCCTCGGGCGTATGGAAACCTTCGGTATAGAGCTTGAAGTGATGGATCAGGGCTTCCATCGACCGCTTCATCTCACCACGACGCGGCGGGACGATCTTGTTGTCCTCGACCATCACCGGCTCGCCGGGGCAGTTGCGCAGCTTATGGACGCATTGCTCCATGATCCGCACCGACTGCTTCATCTCTTCGATGCGCACCAGATAGCGGTCCCAGCAGTCGCCGTTCTTGCCGACGACAACGTCGAACTCCAGATCGGCGTAGCACTCATAAGGCTGCGACTTGCGCAGGTCCCAGGCGATGTCCGAGCCGCGCAGCATCACTCCGGTGAATGCCGACGCCAGGGCCTCCTCCTTGGACACCACGCCGATGTCGACGTTGCGCTGTTTGAAGATGCGGTTCTCGGTGACCAGGGACTCGATATCGGCCAGCGCCTTGGGGAAGGTCAGGCACCAGTGGCCGATGTCGTCGATCAGGGCCGGCGTCAGGTCCTGATGGACGCCGCCGGGCCGGAAATAGTTGGCATGCAGGCGCGCGCCGCTGGCTCGCTCATAAAAGACCATCAGCTTCTCGCGCTCCTCGAACCCCCACAGCGGGGGGGTCAGGGCGCCGACGTCCATGGCCTGGGTCGTGACGTTCAGCAGGTGGCTCAGAATGCGGCCGATCTCGGAATACAGAACCCGGATCAGCTGTGCCCTGTAAGGCACCTCGATGCCGAGCAGCCGCTCGATGGCGAGGCAGAAGGCATGCTCCTGGTTCATCGGCGCGACGTAATCCAGCCGGTCCAGATAGGGCACGTTCTGCAGGTAGGTGCGGGCCTCCATCAGCTTTTCGGTGCCGCGATGCAGCAGGCCGATGTGCGGGTCGACGCGAGACACGATCTCGCCGTCCAGCTCCAGAACCAACCGCAGCACACCGTGCGCGGCCGGATGCTGCGGGCCGAAATTGATCGTGAACTTCCGATCGTCCAGCGCCTTGGCGTGGTCGGTCCGGCCGTCATGCGGCCCGTCTTGCGGACCCATGCCATCGAACACGTCAGTGGCCCCGAGCGGGGCTGGGGGGTTATGGCCATCAGCCATCGATGTGATCCTCATGCAGGGCCGGAACCTTGCGGGTCAGCGCCACCAGCCAGCCCAGCGCCAGGGTCAGAACACCCATGCCCGAGACGGCGGCGGTCGAAATCTGCCAGTCACCGGTCAGGACGGCGATGGCCAGGGGTGTGGAAAGCAGCACGGCGGACGCCCCCAGCAAGGCGCTCTGCAGCTCCCCGGCGGAAAGGCGACGGATGCCGGCCCCAACGGCCAGGCACACCACGGCGATCATGATGGCTACGCCCAGCATCGAAAGCTGGGACTGTTCGACCTCGGGCGCGCGCGTGAACCAGCCTGTCAGCCGCGCGCCCAGGGTGAACAGAAAGGCCGTGGAAAACGTCACCAGAAAAAAGGATGACGCCGACCGGATCGCCGTGCGGTTCATGGTCATGCGCCGCTACTGGTCTTGGTTGGCGGCGTCGTCGGCTTGGGTCCCGCTCCCAGGGCCTTTTCATCGCCCGGCAGGACGTCGGTCGGGTACTCGGCCCCTTCCCAAGGCGACAGGAAGTCGAAGCTACGGAATTCCTGGGTCAGCTTGACGGGCTCGTACACCACCCGCTTCTGCTCCTCGTCGTACCGGACCTCGACATAGCCGGTCATGGGGAAATCCTTGCGCAGCGGGTGCCCCTGAAAGCCGTAGTCGGTCAGGATCCGGCGCATGTCCGGGTGGTCTGAGAACAGCACCCCATACATGTCGAACGTTTCGCGCTCGAACCAGTCGGCGGAAGGATACACCGACACGACGCTGGGCACCGGCGTCGTTTCGTCGGTCGTGACCTTGACCCGCAGGCGCGCGTTCCGCGTCATCGACAGAAGGTGATAGACCACCTCGAACCGTTCGCGCCGGTCCGGAAAATCCACGCCGCAAACATCCAGCAACTGCTGGAAACCGAAACGGTCCCGCAAGGCCGTCATGACGTTCACGATGCGCTCGCGCGTCGCGATCAGCGTCAGCTCGCCATAGGCCACCTGAGCCTCGACGCCCAGCTCTCCGACCATCTCGGCACCCAGGGGCGTCAGGGCGCTCTCACGCGCCGCAATGTTGGCCAAGCTGCTCATCGCTCGATCGTCCCGGTGCGGCGGATCTTCTTCTGAAGCTGCAGCAGCCCATAGATCAGCGCCTCAGCCGTCGGAGGACAGCCCGGCACATAGACATCCACCGGCACCACCCGGTCGCAGCCGCGCACAACGCTGTAGCTGTAGTGGTAGTATCCGCCGCCGTTGGCGCACGACCCCATCGACAGCACATAGCGTGGGTCCGGCATCTGGTCATAAACCTTGCGCAGGGCCGGAGCCATCTTGTTGGTCAAGGTGCCCGCCACGATCATCAGGTCGGATTGGCGCGGGCTGGCGCGCGGGGCCATGCCGAACCGCTCCAGGTCGAACCGGGGCATGGACGCCTGGATCATTTCCACTGCGCAGCAGGCCAGACCGAACGTCATCCACATCAAAGAGCCGGTCCGGGCCCAGTTGATCACATCGTCGAGCGAGGCCGTCAGGAATCCCTGCTCGGCCAGTTCCGTGTTCACGGCCTCGAAGAACTTGTCATGGACCTTGGGGTCATAGCCTTCGACCATCGACCGGCCACCTTGGCCATAGGCCGTGGTCGGAAGCGGCGAGCTGGGTGCGATCACTCCCATTCCAGAGCTCCCTTCTTCCATTCATAGATAAAGCCGACCGTCAGAACGCCGAGGAAGACTATCATCGACCAGAAGGCGAAGATCATCCCGCCCTTGGACAGGTCGAACACCGACACAGCCCAGGGAAACAGGAAGGCCACTTCCAGGTCGAAGATGATGAACAGGATCGACACCAGATAGAACCGGACGTCGAACTTCATCCGCGCATCGTCGAAGGCGTTGAAACCGCACTCATAGGCCGACAGCTTTTCGGAGTCGGCATTCTTGGGCGCCATCGCCCAGGCCGCCACCATAAAGAGGATGCCCACAAGGGCGGCGATGCCGAGAAAAATCACGACCGGCAGATATTCGAGAAGAAATTCATTCATTCGAGACGACCTCGACCGCCGGGGAAGGAGGCGGATTCGGCGCTTTCTAGACCCAACCCCGTCGCCGTTCAAACCCATGCGACGAAAGGACATTTGTTGAGAGTGGTTCGCAAGGCGATAAGCTTTGAGGTTGCATTCCCGATCTGAACTCGCTCCCTTGGCGGTTCCTCCTCCAGAACGACGATAAGGACCTGCACATGGCCCTGGGCACCCGCATACTGAACGGCGTCGAACGGATCGGAAATCGGCTTCCCGACCCGGTCTTTCTCTTCCTGTGGCTGATCGGTGGCCTGGTGGTCCTCAGCCTGATCGGCTCGGGCCTGGGCTGGTCGGCTATCAATCCGGTGACCGGAGAGACGCTGGTCGCCCAAAGCCTGCTCTCACGCGAGAACCTCGAAAAACTGATCATCGGCATGCCGCGCACCTTGGCCGACTTTCCGCCGCTGGCCATTGTCGTGACGATTATCTACGGGGCCTCGGTCGCCGAGCGTACGGGCCTGTTCAACTCTGCCATCCGCGGAGCCCTGCTGAATGCACCCAAGGCCCTGCTGACCCCGATCGTGGTGGTCGTCGGCATGATGTCCCACCATGCGTCCGACGCCTCCTATGTCGTGGTGATCCCATTGGCCGCGGTGATCTTTGCGGCGGCCGGCCGTCATCCCCTGGCCGGACTGGCAGCAGGCTTCGCGGCCGTATCGGGCGGTTATGCCGGAAACCTGTTCCCAGGGTCACAGGACGCCCTGATTCTGGGCATCACCGAGCCGGCGGCGCGGCTGATCGATCCGACCTATTCGGTGAACATTGCCGGGAACTGGTTCTTCATCATCGGCGTCGTGCTGGTCTTCACTCCCATCGTCTGGATGATCACCGACCGCATCATCGAGCCACGCCTGGGTCAGTGGACGCCGCCAGCCGGTGCCAATGCCCCCACAACCAAGGTGGAAAATCAACGCCTGACCAACGAACAGAAGAAAGGCCTCGCCTGGGCCGGCCTGGCCATTCTCGGGATGCTGGCGCTGTGGACGCTTCTGACGCTGATGCCCGGCTCACCCTTCATCGATCCGGAGGCCGAGGTGGGTCAGGAGTTCAACCCGCTCTATCGCTCGCTGATCGCCTTCTTCGCCATGACCTTCTTCCTGGCCGGTGGGGCCTATGGCGCGGGAGCCGGAACGGTGAAGTCCCATCGCGACATGGTTCGAATGATGGGCGAAGGAATCGCACAGCTGGCCCCCTATATCGTGCTGGCCTTCTTTGCCGCCCACTTCGTCGCCATGATCAACTGGTCGGGCCTGGGACCCATTCTGGCGGTGAATGCGGCAGCCGAGCTGAAGACCATCGCCCTGCCCACGCCCCTGCTTCTGATTTCGGTCGTGCTGGTGTCCTGCTTCTTCGACCTGTTCATCGGCTCGGCCTCGGCCAAATGGTCGGCTCTGGCCCCGATCGTCGTGCCCATGTTCATGCTGCTGGGGATCAGCCCCGAGATGACGACGGCGGCGTATCGGATGGGTGATTCCGTCACGAACATCGCCACCCCTCTGATGAGCTATTTCCCGCTGATCCTGACGTTCGCGCAGCGGTGGGATCCTCGATTTGGCCTGGGCTCGCTGATGTCGACCATGCTGCCCTATGCAGGAGCCTTCCTGGTCGCCGGCTTGACCATGGTCGCCGTGTGGGTGGCCCTCGATCTGCCGCTGGGGCCGGGTGTTGGCGTCTATTACGACCCGCCCGCCCCGCAAGCTGAAGTTTCAGCGCCGGTCGACAGCGGAATTACCGGCACGGCGGGCCCGGCGGAGCCCGCCGTCGTGGCCGGTACGGGGGTCTCCACAAAATGATCCGATAAACTGTCATCAGTGCGCTTGACACCCCGACGTGTCGCCGCCTAAACGACGCCCCTCGCCGCGACGCAAACACGTTGTGAGCGGGCAACGCGGGTGTAGCTCAGTTGGTTAGAGTGCCGGCCTGTCACGCCGGAGGTCGCGGGTTCGAGCCCCGTCACTCGCGCCATTCTTTCAGTCGGTCTGAAAGAATGGCGCGTCCCCCCCTTCCCTTTTGTTGAACAGCGGGCGTGGTTTGGCCACGCCATTATCGCTGACTTTTTTGTTCTTGCTTTGTTCCATTCTGCCTTTATCCTCTCCCTATGGCCGAAGCGGCAAAAGGAAGAGGGGCGCGGACGAACGCGACCGGACGGTATGAGGCAAACGCGGTCGAGGCGTTCGATGACGGCTGGACCCCCGAGGACGCCAGCCCGCCGCCGCTCCGAACCACGCTGACGCCAGAGCGCGCACGCGCGCTCATCACCAAGAACACCAGCCCCGACGTGGGGTTCGACCGATCCATCAACCCCTACAAGGGCTGCGAACATGGCTGCATCTACTGCTACGCCCGTCCGTCCCATGCCTGGATGGGCCTATCCCCGGGCCTGGATTTCGAGAGCCGGATCTTCTTCAAGCCCGAAGCGGCACGTCTGCTGGAACAGGAGCTCTCTGCGCGTCGATACGTCTGCAAGCGCATCCACATAGGGGGCAACACCGACCCCTATCAGCCGGTCGAACGCGATCAGAAGATCACGCGCGGCATCCTGGAGGTCATGCAGAGGTTCAACCAGCCGTTCAGCATCATCACCAAGTCAGGGCTGATCACGCGCGACCTGGATATCCTGGGCCCCATGGGGCGCGATGGCCTGGCCACGGCCTTCGTCTCCATCACCACCCTGGATCGCGGCCTGGCCCGAGCGATGGAGCCGCGGGCCTCCACCCCTGCCCGCCGCCTGGATGCCATCAGGGCGCTTGCGGAGGCCGGCGTTCCTGTCGGGGTCGGCGTGGCACCGATCATCCCAGGGCTGAACGACCACGAGATGGAATCGATTCTGGAAGCGGCGGCCAAGGCCGGGGCCACAACAGCCATGTATGTGACGCTGCGTCTGCCGCTCGAGATCAAGGACCTGTTCCGAGAATGGTTGGCCGATGCCCGTCCGGAGCGCGCGGCCCGGGTCATGTCCCTGATCCGCCAGACGCGCGGGGGCCGTGACTATGATGCCGACTGGACCCAGCGCATGAAGGGCACAGGTCCGGTCGCAGAGCTGATTGCCACGCGGTTCAAGGCCGCGGTGAAACGCTATGGGCTGGAGGGCGAGCGCCACGTCCTGGACGTCAGTCGCTTCCGCGTACCGCGCGACGCCCGCACCCAGATGGAGCTGTTCGACTGAACCCCTGCCAGCCCGCTCAGGTCGCCGGGTCGATTGCCAGTACGACCAGGGATTTGGCCGGCATTCTGACGACAAGTCCCTGCCCGGACACGGCTGCGCCGTGAAACGCGACAGGGCGCACCGTATCGGGGGCATCGAAGTTGTTGTGCGCATCCATCACATCGGCCGTCAGTATCCGC
The DNA here is from genome assembly GCF_016656965.1 of Brevundimonas vitisensis. Taxonomy (NCBI): domain Bacteria; kingdom Pseudomonadati; phylum Pseudomonadota; class Alphaproteobacteria; order Caulobacterales; family Caulobacteraceae; genus Brevundimonas; species Brevundimonas vitis. The sequence continues at coordinate 283,487 of NZ_CP067977.1, read as the reverse complement.
CCGGAAACGGCCTGTGCCCGTGGTCCTGTGATGTCGACCGTGACGGTCACCTCGCGGCGCGGATCAAGATTGACCAGCGCGACGTGCACGCGGCCGTCCAGCCCGCGCGCCGCCGTACCATCGAGCATGGCCAGGCGAGCATCCCCCTCCACATACTCCGGCGCGCGAATGGCCAAGGGCAGCACCGTGGCCCCCTGGAAGGGGCGATACATCTCGAACGCATGATAGGTGGGGGTCAGGACCATACGCGGCCCATCCGTCAGGATGACGGCCTGAAGAACATTGACCATCTGAGCGACATTGGCCATCCGCACCCGGTCTGCGTGCCGGTGGAAGATGTTGAAGTTCACGGCCGCCAGCAGGGCATCACGCAGGCTGTTCTGCTGTTGCAGGTGCCCGGCCTGAGACCCCGGCGTCGGATCGTACCAGGTGCCCCATTCGTCGACCGCCAACGCGACCCGGGCGTCCGGATCCGTCTGATCCATGATCGCGTCATGGCGGACGATCATCTCCTCGATCTTGTAGGTCTGGACGAAGGTGGCGGCCCATTGGCCCTCATCAAACCCCAGGGCCGGCCCCTTGGCCGCCCAGTCGCCCGTCGGCAAGGTGTAGTAGTGAAGCGAGAGCGCGTCGAAATCGGCTGGATTGGCCATCAGGGTCCGCATCCAGTCGTAATCGACGGCATTGGGCCCGGCCGCCACCATCTGGGCCTTCTGGCCATACGGCGCCACGAAGCCGACGAACTGCCGCATCAGGTCACCGTAATAGGCCGCTCTCATCCGGCCGCCACAGCCCCAGGGCTCATTTCCCAGGCCGACATAGTCGATCCGCCAGGGTTCATCTCGCCCATTTGCCCGGCGCGCTTGAGCCAAGGTCGAATGCGTTGGCGACGATATATATTCGACCCAGTCCGAGGCCTCGGCCACGGTTCCTGACCCCATGTTGACGCTCAGATAGGTCCGGGCTCCGATCAGCTCGGCGAAGTCGAAGAACTCATGCGTACCAAACCCGTTGGTCACCTCGTCCCCACCCCACCATCGATTGAGGGTGACGGGGCGCTGATCGCGCGGCCCGATCCCGTCCCGCCAGTGGTAGATGTCGGCATAACATCCGCCCGGCCAGCGCACGACCGGCACGTCCAGGGCTTTCAGCGCACCCACCACGTCGTTTCGAAAGCCGCGCGTGTTGGGGATGTCGGACTCCGGCCCGACCCAGACGCCACCGTCGATGCCCGTTACCAACTGCTCCATGAACTGGCCATAGATTTCCGGCGCGATGACGGCTCCGGGCTGCTCAAGGTTCAACGTGGCCGTGGCATCGACCGTCTGGCCCCAAGCCGGCAGGGATGACCCGAGAAGCGCAGCCGCCAGAGCCGAGCCGGATATGAGCAGCCGCGTGAACGTCATCGACGCCTCATCAAGTTGGAAAAAAGCCGATCCTCGCCCCTATGCGCCGGGGCAGACGGCGTCACCTTCGTTGGAAGCCAGACGGACATCCTCCACCGCCACGGTCATGGAGCCTGAGACCTGAAGCCCCCAGGGCCGATCGACCGCGGCAATGGCCGCCCCGGAGTCCCGCAGACACGACAACCGGACTTTGACGACGCGCCACTCTCCGACAGGTGCCGATCCAAGGATCGAGGTTATGTCCACCGATCCGTCGCCGAGAGTCAGGCGCACAGTGCCGGTCGGCCGCGCATCGACGCGATAGCGGAAGGCGATCGCCATCTCTCCGTTCGCCTGCCGCGTCAGGTCCACTGGTGCGGCTGCGATCAGGGCGTGTGCGGTCTGGCCGGACGGCACATCGAAGGAGAGGATGCGAGCCGACTCTTGAGCCTGACCGTCGCCGGATCGGGCGGAGACGGCACCGCGCGGCGAACGCCCCTGCGATTCCAGGCCCAGACGGAACTCGCCTCCGTCGTCACGCAGCATCAGCGACCAGGGCGCAACGAAACGACCATCGACGAAATAGCGATCGATGCTTGACACCACCTCGGCCACACCGCTGACTTCCGACAGCGTCCCGACTGAGGCCGGTCGTGCGTAGGACAGCCCATAGCCGTAAGCGAACTGAGGATCGTATCCGGGCTGGCCGCGGTTCAGCGGCTCTCCCACAGCGGTCTTGGGCCAGCTGAAGGACAGGGTGCCGCGGAAGTCGTGGCGCGGGCGTCCCTCAACATCGCCGATCAGGACGTCCGCAATGCCGCCGCCTTCGGTGCCGGGCAGCCATGCCGCGACGAAGGCGTCGGAGGCGTTGATCTCCGGATTGGTCCAAAGCGGTCGACCCGACAGAAAGACAGCCACCGTCGGAATGCCGGCCGCCTTGAACCGGCGCAGCATCTCAAGCGGCTCTTGCGGCCCGAAGTCCAGGGTTTCGATGTCGCCCTGAAACTCGGCATAAGGGGTCTCGCCGAACACGACGATGGCCACATCGGGACGGTCCGTATAGCTGCCGTCGGCGCTGAAGGTCGCCTGGCCCCCACCGGCTTCCACTGCTTCCTTGAGGCCTTCCCAAATAGACTGGCCGTTGGGAAAGTCAGCCCGGCTGTTGCCCGTGCCCTGCCAGGTGATCGTCCACCCGCCCGAGGCCTGACCGATATCATCGGCCGCCCCTGCCACCAGGATTCGCGCGCCGGCCCGGATTGGCAGCACCGAGCCCTCGTTCTTCAGCAAGACCAGCGATTCACGCACCGCACGCCGCGCCAGGGCGCGATGCTCGGGCGAACCCAGCAGTTCCACACGGCCTTCATAGGTGCGGTCGTCGTCGAACAGGCCCGTCTTGACCTTGACCCGCAGGATGCGCCGGACGGCCTCGTCCAGGCGTGCCATCGGGATTTCGCCTGACCGCACCTGGGCCAGGGTGTTCTCGTACAGCGGCTTCCAGCTGTCCGGCGCCATCAGCATATCGATGCCGGCATTGAAGGCCAAAGGGCAGCTCTCGTTCGAGCAGCCGGGCAGCTGACCGTGAGCGTTCCAGTCGGAAACGACAAAGCCGTTGAAGCCCAGCGGCCCTCGCAGCACGCCCGTCAGGATCGTCTCGTTGCCGGAATGCTTGATCCCGTTCCAGCTGGAGAAGCTGGCCATGATCGACAGCACCCCGGCGTCGATGGCCTCCGGATAACCGGACAGATGGGTTTCGATCAGCTCACGCTCGGTGCCGGCGAAATCACCCTGGTCCTTGCCACCCGTCGTTCCTCCATCGGCCAGGAAATGTTTGGCCGAACCTGCGATACGGCCCGGCTGAATGCGCTGTCCGCTCCGCAGCTCGCCTTGAAGGCCCAGGGTCATCGGGCCAGCGTAACTCTGAGCAATCTCTGGATCTTCTCCATAACCTTCATAGGCGCGCCCCCAACGGTCATCGCGCGGGACGGCCAGGGTCGGCCCGAAAGTCCAGTCGGCGCCCGTCACCGCCACTTCGATGGCTGTGGCTTCACCGATCTGACGGATCAGTTCCGGGTTGCGCGCGGCCCCCAGGCCGATGTTGTGGGGAAAGATGGTCGCGCCGACGACGTTGTTATGCCCGTGCACCGCATCGATGCCATAGATCAGCGGCACACGAGCCCCCGGGCGCGCCTCGGCCGCCGCGCGGAAATCCCTGGCCAGCTGGACCCATTCCTGAGCGCTGGCCCTTTCATTTCCGCCCGGCGAAGAATTGCCGCCGGCCAGGATCGAGCCGAGCGGATAGGTCAGAAGGTCCTCGGGCTTGATGGCGCTGATATCGGCCTGGATCGTCTGCCCGACCTTTTCCTCCAGCGTCATGCGGCCCATCAGCTCGGTGATGAAGGCCTCCGTCTGGGCATCCGTCATGGCCGAGGGCGACCCAGCCTCGGGCCACTTTTCCGGATGCGCGCGCGCAGCCTCGGTGACGATGGAGTCCTGCGACGACACATAGTTCACAGGCTGGGGCCGATCCGACAGCGATCTGTCCGGCATCAGGGCACAGGCGGCAAGAAGCGAAACCAAGGGGCACACCATGGCTGTGGCGGCGACAATGCGACGCTTCTGGGTCATTCGGGCTCTCCTCCCGGCACGATCGACGAAAAGGTCGGAGCGGCCGGGAAGGACGCTCCGACAGTTCGTTCAGGGTGTCGCGAAACGTCAAGTCACTCCGGGGAGGAGGGGTGAGCGCGTCATTTCACCTATGCAACTTGATCCACCAGCGGCAATCATGTCAACAATAATGTTAGCGCTACCAGCCGACGGCCAACCGTCGCGCCCCAGGAGGAAACCGCGTGCTGGAAACATTGACTAGACGGGGCGTGGGCTTCACTGCCGCTGCATCGGGCCTGGCCGCTGTCGCGCCGAATATGGCCAATACTGAAGCCCAGGCCGCGCCCTACCGCTGGCGAAACGTCGTGGTTGGAGGCGGAGGATTTGTCCCCGGCATCGTCTTCAGCCGGGCAGAGCGGAACCTGGCCTATCTTCGCTCCGACATGGGCGGCGCCTACCGATGGGACCACCCCCTGGCCCGCTGGATTCCGCTTCAGGATGCCAATCCAGTCTCCAGCTACATGGGCGTCGAAAGCATCGCACCGGATCCGCAGGATGCCGATGTCGTCTACGCCGCCGTGGGCATGCACAGTGGCGGCGAAGCGGCCATCCTGCGGTCGGCCGACCGGGGCGACACCTGGACGACCGTGCCCGTCGACTTCGCCATGGGCGGAAATGAAGACGGCCGCGGCCTGGGCGAACGGCTGGCCGTTGACCCCAACGACACTCGCGTCCTGTTTTTCGGATCGCGGCACGACGGCCTGCAACGGTCGCAGGACAGGGGCCGCACATGGCAGAAGGTCCGCAGCTTCCCGTGGTCGGGTCTGGGGATGCGCCGCGACCACCCCACGAACGCGGGTCTGGCCTTTGTCGTTTTCGACCCGACCACCGGTCAGCGGGGCAGCCTGACGCAGAGCCTGTTCGTAGGGGTCGCCGATGCTGACGGTCAGGGTCTGTACCGATCCGACGATGCCGGCCGCACCTGGCGCAAAATCGAGGGGGCTCCCGAGGGCCTGTCGCCGGTGAAGGCAGAGATCGACGATCGCGGTGTGCTGTTCACCACCTGGTGCCGGGGCATGGGCCCGAACGGCGTCACCGGCGGCGCCGTGACGCGGCTGGAAACGCGCTCGGACGCTGCCCTGGTCGATGTCTCCCCTCCCCGCCCGGACAATGATCGCGGCGGTGGCTTCATGGGGGTGGCCGTCGATCGCCAGAACCCCGGCACGGTACTGGTGTCCAGTATGAACCGCTGGAATCCGGGCGACACCCTGTGGCGCTCCACCGACGACGGTCGCCGCTGGACCAGTTTGCGCGAAAAGTCCCGCCGCGACGTCTCGGCCACGCCCTTCCTGTACTGGGGCAATCCCGAGCCGGACTTCGGCTGGTGGATCGCCGCCCTGGCGCTTGATCCGTTCGACGGGCGTCGAGCCGTCTATGCGACCGGCGCGACAATCTATGCGACTGACGATGTGTCCGTGCCGGATGCGAATGGCGGCACCCTGTGGAAGCCCTGGGTCGAGGGGATCGAGCAGACCGCGGTCATCACCCTGACCAGTCCGGCGGCAGGCCCGCATCTTCTCAGCGGCTTCGGCGACATTTCCGGCTTCGCGCACGAAGACCTGGGCGTATCGCCGGTGCGGCAGTTCACTACGCCCGTCTTTGCCAATACGAACCAGATCGACTGGGCCGGAGCCGCGCCCAACATCGTCGTGCGCAGCGGAACCCCGCACGAGGGCGTGGCGTCTGAGGGTCACGATGGCTCGACCCTGGCCTGGTCGGATGATGCGGGCCTGAGCTGGAAGCCGCTGGGGCGACCACGACCCGCGTCCGGTGGCGATGCTCCATCTCCCGACCACCCCCGGATGGACCTGTATCGCGATGCGCCGATCACGGTGTCGGCCGATGGATCGACCTTCGTCCTGATGACACCACAGGTCATGTTCTCGCGTGATCGAGGGGCCAGTTGGCGACCGGTATCCGGACTGCCCCCGCGCCTGCGACCGGTCGCCGACCGCCGCGACCCGCAGCTTTTCTATGCCCTGGATTTCGAGACGGGACGCTGGTTCGTCAGCGTGGACGGGGCGGAAAGCTTCGCCTCGGTCGCCAGCCGTGGCCTGCCGGACGTGGCCGAGGACCGGCCGACATGGCGCGAGACAGCCTTTCCCTTGAAGGCGACACCCGGTTTCGATGGCGACCTGTGGCTGGTCTCGCGCGCTGGCCTTTACAACAGTCGCGACGGCGGCCAGCGCTTCGCTCGTGTGGACGGCGGTCTGGCGGTTGAGGCGATGGACTTCGGCAAGGCCCCAGATGGGTCAACCTATCCCATGCTGTTTGCCATCGGACGACGCGGCGATGTGCGCGGGGTCTTCCGCTCCGCCGACCGCGGTCAGTCATGGGTTCGGGTCAATGACGAGCGGACCGAATTTGGCCGACGTTTCCGCGCTATCGCCGGCGATCCTCGCATGGCGGGGCGTGTCTATCTGGCGACCGACGGTCGCGGCATCGTCTATGGAGACCCGGTATGAACCTGTCGCGGCGCGGACTGATCGGTGCAGGCGCGGCGACGCCGCTGCTGAGCGCCTGTGCCACATCACCGGGCGGCGTGACCGCCAGCGGCCCTTTTCGCCCAAGCTGGGACAGCCTGATCGAAGGCTATCGGACACCCGACTGGTTCCGGGATGCCAAGTTCGGAATCTGGTCCCATTGGGGGCCCCAGTGCGTGCCCGAGTTCGGCGACTGGTATGGCCGCCAGATGTATATCCAGGGCAATCCCTTCTACGAGCACCACGTCGCGACCTATGGCCACCCTTCGCGGTATGGGTTCATGGAGTTCATCGACCGGTGGAAGGGCGATCAGTGGGACCCCGAGAGCTTGCTGGACCTCTATCAGGCCGCAGGCGCCCGCTATGTCGTGTCGATGGCCAACCATCACGACAATCTCGACCTGTTCGACAGCGCCCATCACGCCTGGAACACCATGCGGGTGGGCCCCAAACGCGACATTGTCGGCACCTGGGAAAAGGCTGTCCGGGCGCGTGGCCTGCGGTTCGGGGTATCCAACCACGCAGCCCATGCCTGGCACTGGTGGCAGACGGCCTATGGGTATGACGCCGAAGGTCCGCTGACGGGTGTGCGCTATGACGCGGCCCGGCTGACCCGTGTCGACGGCGTCGGCACCTGGTGGGAGGGACTTGATCCGCAGGAACTCTACACCGGCCCGACCTTCGCCCCGCCGGACGGCATCGGCTCCATCGCAGAGATGAACGCCTGGCACGATGCCCGCGATGGTCAGTGGATCGAGGATCCGCCCGCCGACAACCCGGCCTTCGTGCGCTCCTGGGTCGCCCGCCAGCGGGATCTGATCACGAAATACCGACCCGACATGGTCTATTTCGACAACTATGGCCTGCCCCTCGGACGCTACGGGCTGGAGGCGACGGCCGAGTACTACAATGCCTCGCTGGGCTGGCGGGGCGAGTTGCCAGTCGTCAACGGAAAGCGGCTGGAGCCCGATCAGCGGCGGGGCATCACCGAGACGGTGGAGCGGGGCTTTTCGGATTCCCTGCGGCCCGAGCCGTGGCAGACCGACACCTGCATCGGCGACTGGCACTACAACCGCGCCCGGTTCACCGGCCACTATTACGTCCCGGCCGCCAGTGTGATTCAGCGTTTGGTGGATGTGGTGTCCAAGAATGGCAACCTGCTGCTGAGCATTCCCCAGCGCGGAGACGGCTCAATCGATTCCGATGAACGGGCGATCCTGACCGATATCGCGGCCTGGATGGCGGTCAATGGTCCCGCGATTTTCGAGACCCGTCCCTGGCGCATCTATGGCGAGGGTCCGACCGAGGTTCAGGGTGGCATGCATGGCGAAGGCCAGGCGCGGCCCTGGACGGCTCAGGACATCCGCTTCACCACGCGCGGCCAGACCCTTTATGCGTTCGCCCTGGACTGGCCGCAGGACGGACAGGTTGTCATCCGGTCGCTGGGTCTCGGCACCGCCGACGCCCCGCGCATCGAACGCGTCGACCTGCTGGGCGGGAGCTCCCTGCCCTTCCGCCAGACGGCCGACGCTCTGATCGTCACCCTGGGGCAGACCCGTCCCACCGCCTTCGTCCCCGCCCTGGCCCTGCATGGCCAGGGCCTCACGCGCTGACACAGCCAGGTTAGGACGACCCCCGCTAGTCGATCGCCAGTTCGAACGGCGTCGCAGGCAGGTCGTCCGGCCCGTAAAGGTTGCAGATGGGGCTGTCGGCCCAGCAGTACCGGACCAGCGCGGCCGTGGCGGCGGCCGGGGATGTGACTTGGATGCCTCCCGGCGCAAGCCGCCCCTCGGCCCAGACGCAGCCATCCTGAGCATCGCAAAGCTGGAGCCCCGTCACGCTGCCGCCTTCCTGGATCCAAAGGGCGGTGTTGGCCGGATAGGCGATCCGGATTGCCTCCCCGTCCCGTTGCGCTGAGACCGGCTGCGGCGACACCGCGACCGTATCGCCATGCACAAGCCGGCGGGCCTCCAGACCCAGGCGCCGCCCGACCTGCTGCTTGTTGGTCGGGTGGATGTCGTAACGGTCGCCGATATCGATGGCGACGGCCAGGCCCGCGCGCGGATCGGCATTGACGACCTGACGCTGGACCTCACGCAACCTCGCCCAGGCTGAGGGCCCCGGCGAACCCCGTCGCAGACCGAAGTCGGCCAGTTGAACGATCAGGAACGGCAGATCAGCCCGCTCGAACCGCGCCCGCCAGTTGGCCATCAGGGCTGGCAGCAGGACGGCGTATTCTTCGGGCGCACTGACGTTGGATTCGCCCTGGTACCAGGCCACACCGGCCAGGCCCCACGGCCCGAGGGGTGAGATCATGCCATTGTAAAGCGTGGTCAGGCCGCTGCCGCCGATCCAGGGCGTGCGCGGCAGATTGACCAGCTCCCATAGCGGGGCCGCGACCTGATACCGCCAGCCCTGGTTCAGAGGGATGCGCGTGCCGTCTTCCAGCACCAACGCCTTGTCCGCCGCCGGCCCCCAAGCTCCGCCGCCGCCGCCGGTGTCCAGCATGCCGATGGCGATGACATTGTCTCCGGCCTTCAGCCCGCCCGGCGCAATGCGATAGCTGCGAGGCGTGTCCCAGCCCTGACTGTCGCCGACGAAGCGGCCATTGACCCAGGTGCTGTCGGCATCGTCGATGGGCCCCAGCGACAGCGTTGCCGCTTGCCGTGCCTGTGCACGCGTCAGGGTCACATGGGTGCGAACCCAGACCGTGCCGTCAAAGGTTGCCAGTTGCGGGACCGTTGCCTCCCAGAAGCCTTCGGTCGGCATGGTCGGCCAGGCGCGGTCGTCGAACGCTGCGTCGTTCCAGCCCTGGCCGAGGCCGGGATCGTTATCCCGCCACCAGCGGGACGACACGTCGCGCCACTGGCGCTGGCCTTCAACAGGGTCTCGGGCATAGACAGCCAGGGCATCCAGCGCGACCTCGCGGCCCCCCAGCCCCCGCAGCGACGGCTCGTCCAGCCAGTCCTCGATGATCGATCCGCCCCAGGAGGCCGCAATCAGGCCAACCGGCACATCGGGATGGGCCCGGCGCAACTCGCGGCCCATGAAATAGCACGCAGCCGAAAAGCTTCGGACGCTCTGCGGCGTGGTCGAGGCCCAACTTCCGACGCGCGCGACCTGAGCCGACGGGCCCGGCAGACTGGACCGCGCAACCAGCAACAGTCGCAGATCCTGGTCATTGGCCTGGGCGATCTCGGTATCGGCATTGGTGACCTGACGGACCTCGAACTCCATGTTCGACTGACCCGAACACAGGAAGACGTCGCCCGACGCCAGGTTCGAGACCGTGGCCTCTGCCCCATCCTGCACACGCACGCTCAGAGTGTGACCACGACCCGCCGGCATGGCAGGCAGGGTGGTCCGCCAGCGGCCATCAGCGCCGGACAGAGCACTGGCTGATTGACCCGCCAGCGTCGCCTGCACCGTCGCGCCGGGTGCCGCCATGCCCCACACAGGGACAGGACGATCGCGCTGGATAACGGCTCCGTCCTGGAACATGGGATCCAGCGCCAGCGACGGCGCAGCAGACTGGGCCAAGGCCCCGCCTGCTGGCACCGACGTCAAAACCGAAAGCGCAAACAGGTGGGACAGGCGCATCAGCGGCGAACCTCAATGGCCGCGCCGTCATACTGAACCGTACGCGCGACCGGGGCATCGAACCCCACTTCGCCAGGGCCGCTGACGAAGCGGACGTGGAAGGTCCGCGACTGGCTCATTCCCGGATACTGACCGGTGCGTGCCCCCAAGGTCAGCACACCCGTCGCCTCATTCCAGGCCATCGGAATGGTCGAGAACTCGCCCCGCTCATAGCCATAGGACAGGCCGCCATCCTCATAGAAGGCGAACGATCCGTCCGCGCCCGTATAGACGACCAGGGTGATCGGGGCGTCCAGCTTCTCGCTCGTATACTGGATCTCAGGCCCGGTCGGCACGATCGATCCGGCCCGAACGAAGACGGGGATCTTGTCCAGCGGGGCCGCGACCGACGCCTCGGTGCCACCGCGATAGGACTGGCCGGAGCGCAGATCGTACCAGGTCGCATTGCCGGGGAAATAGACGGTGCGCTCGCGCGCCCGGTACTCGGTGACCGGTGCCACCAGCAGCGCCGGACCGAACATATACTGGTCGTTGATGTCCCGGGCACGCCGATCATCGGCAAAGTCCATGACCAGCCCGCGCATGATCGTGCCATCGCGATGATAGGTGTCGCCCGCCAGGCTGTAGATATAGGGCATCAGCCGATAGCGAACCTTCAGCGCATCGGCGAAGGCGTCATAGAGCGGGGTTCCAGGCTCAGCCAGATTGTAGACCTCGCGCGTCGGAAACTCGCCGTGGGAGCGGAAGATCGGCGACCAGGCACCGAACTGGAACCAGCGCAGGTTCAGCTCGTCCCACTCGGCCTTGTTCTCGGCCGTCATGCCCTGCGGGTTGGAATAGCGCGCCTCGACCGAGAAGCCGCCGATGTCGTGCGTCCAGTTCGGGATGCCCGACAGGCCCGTGTTCACCCCGGCCGAGATCTGATCTTTCAGATTGTCCCAGCGGGCGACGACGTCGCCGGACCACAGGGTGGAGCCAGTACGTTGCAGGCCGCCCCAGGCCGAGCGGGTCAGGATATAGGTTCGCTCGTCGCCCTTCTCCTCGCGGAACCGGCGATAGACGTTCTCGGCATTCACCAGCGGATAGGAGTTGAACACATAGGCACCCGGCCCCGCCGCCGTCGGTCCCATCCGCAGGGTCCGCTCGGGGATGTCCAGGTTGGAGTGCATGTCCGGCTCGACCGAATCCAGCCACCAGCCGTCGAAATCCATTCCCTTGAAGCTGTCCGACATCTGCTGCCAGTAGAGGTCGCGCGCTGCGGGCAGATAGGGGTCATAGAAGCTGTTGGCATAGCCGGGCCCGACCCAGTCGCGCGCGCCCACCTCGACGTTGCGCGTGTACATGCCGCCGATCGCATCCAGCTCCTTGTAATGATCGGTCGTCGGATAGAATTTCGGCCAGACGGAGATGATGATGTTGGCGTTCATGTCGTGAACGTCCTTCACCATCTGGGCCGGATCGGGGAAGCGGGCCGGGTCGAACTCGTGCGAGCCCCACGCATTCTCGGGCCAGTAGAACCAGTCCTGCACCACATTGTCGATCGGCAGGCGCAGCTCGCGATAGCGGCGCACCGTGTCCACCACCTCCGCCTGGGTATTGTAGCGCTGGCGGCTCTGCCAGAAGCCATAGGCCCAGCGTGGCAGCATAACCGACCGACCGGTCAGACCACGGTAGCCCGAGATGACCTCGTCCAGATTGTCGCCGCCGATATAGTAGTAGTCGATCGCATTGCCGACTTCCGACGACAGGCTCAGCGCACCCTGTTCTGCCGCCGGCAGCGGGTCCATGTGGCGCAGGGCCAGATAGCCGTCCTCGGGAGTCCACTCGATACGGATCGAGACCTGCTCATTGGCCGGCAGCTGAACCTGGAAGTCGTGGTCGAAGGGGTTCCAGTTCTGGCGCCAATTGTCTTCGACCATCTCACCGTTGATCCAGACCTTGACGTAACCCGATGAATAAAGGCGGAACTTGTGCTCGCCGGCAGTCGCCGTCTCCATCGTGCCTTCCCAGACGACGCGGACGCCGGCCTGACCGGGCTTGCCCATGTCGCCGGTCTGCACCGGCTGGCCGGGCTGGGATTTGAACCCCTGCGGCCAGCGCGACCACTCGCGGATGAACTCATAGTTCACCTCGGTCTCCTGGCGCTGAACCACCAGTTCGTCGCCCTGGTAATAGCTGGCGGTCAGGCCGCCGAAACGCCCCGTGGCATCGCGCAGGGTCAGACGGTCGCCAAGCATGCCGTAAGGCCGCGGGTCGCCGAAGCGCGTGATCGCGTTGGTTTCCCACAGCAGCCCATAGTTGCGGCTGGACACCACGAACGGGATGCCGACGTCCATATTGTGCTGAGCCAGGGTCACGTCGTGACCCTTGTGATCCATCAGCCCCTGCTGGTGCTGACCAAGGCCATAGAAGGACTCATCCTCCGGGCTTTCCCAGATCTGCCGGGTGGCCAGAAAGCGATGATCGCCGTCCTGGTCTTCGACCGTGACGGGCTTCAGCTCGCGGCTGCCGGGCCGCTCGGCCAGCACAGGCTGGCCGTCCTCGTCCAGAAAGGTCACGGCACCGGTGACCGTCGAAACCGTCGCTGAGGCCTCGGCTGTGCTGAGCACAACGAGATCGCCGCGGGTCTCGACCTCAAAGGGGGTAGTGGTCGAGGCCTCGGCGGTGACCATCAGGCTTTCCGGCAGGTCCAGGTCGGCATCTTCCGTCGCCGTGACGCGGATCGTCTCGGGCCCATAGACCTCCAACCGGACACGGCGGGCTGCGCCCTCCTGAGGCGTTACCACAATGCCGGTTGGCAGACGCTCGAACGCCGCCTGCTGGACGACGCCCGGCGAAGCGCCCTGCATCAGGCCCGAACAGGCCCCCAGCGGTGCGACGGCCAGAACGACCAGAAAGAGACGACGGGCGAGGGTCGGGGACATGGGGGGCACTCGCTAAAGCTTCGGAAAATTCAGTAGGCGGCGGTGACGACGCGCAGCAGTTGCGGTCGATCGGTGAAGTTCAGGCCATAGTCAGTCTGGTCGCCATTCCAGATCCGCTCGAAGACCCAGCGGCCTTCGTCGTCGAAGTGGCCTTCCTCGTAGCGGACAACCATGCGGCGGCGGCCGTCGGTAGAGGGCTTGGCCGCAAACTCGACGCGGGCGCGATAGGCCGTGACGATAAACTCGCCCGGCGCGATCTCGGCAACAATGGCGCCCCCATTGGGCGTTTCAGTACCCGGCACGTCCGCCAGGGGGCCAAGCCAGGTCCACTCCGGCTGTCCGAACTGCCAGCGGCGATAGCCGACGGTCACGGTCCATTCGGGGAAGTCGATGGTCTGGGAGGCACGGTCGTCGGGCTCGGCCACACCACGCACCTTGCCCTCATAGGCCAGACGCGCCCATGTCCGCTGCCAGGGTGCGATCAGCCGATAGAGATCCCGCAGGGGAACCAGGGCCTCTTCATCGATCTTGGGCGCACCCAGCGGGTAGTTGGCGTAGCCGGTGTAATCGATGCCGAACGGCGAATAGCCGATGCCACCACGGCCCAGGACGCTGAACAGATAGCGGGCATACATGACGTCGTTGCCCGTCTCGGCAACGAACAGCGCATTGTCGGGCCGCGCATAGCGGTCGAGGTGGCCCTCATAGGTGTGGGAGTCCCGGTTGTAGATGTCGGGGCTCAGGAAATCGATGGCCGGGGCGGCCGCCATCCAGGCGTCGAACACAGGCCAGACCGGCCCGCCCGACGCATAGGACGCCGGGTCCGGACGCTCATGCGGGGAAGGCAGGGCCGCGTTCACATACATCGGCAGCGGGTACTCTCGAATACCCGCCTCGGCCACCGCATTGACATAGGCGGCGATCGACCAGGCGTGGAAGAACTCGTCCGCTTCAGCACCGAAGACCTGGCTCCAGCTGCCGGCCGGCCTGCCGACACGGTCCAGCAGAGCCTGGGGCACAGGGCCCTCGAAGGCGGCCTGTGCAGCGGGTGAGTAATCCCGCACAGAGCCATAGGTCCCCACCTCATTCTGCGGCTGCATCATGATGACGGTGCGCTGGCGTTCGTCGACCTGGCGGATGTGACGCATCAGAGCCGCAAAGGCCCGCGCATCCGCCGCCAGCGTCTCGGTGCCATAGGGCGACAGGGCATAACTTTCGGTCCCATCAGCCTTGATCAGCAGAGGAAACCGCTCGGGGTTCAGCTTGACCCAGGCCGGAGCATATTTGGGCGCGGTGTTCTTCCAGGTGGCGAACCACAGGAAGACGACCCGCATATCGTTCGCACGCGCCTGTTCGATCGCATGATCGACAAAGGAGAAGTCGAAGCGCCCCTCCTCCGGCTCGATCTGCTCCCAGGCGATGGGAATCTGGACCGTGTTGGCCCCGATGAACTTGAGCGCAGGCCAGGCCTGGGCCAGAGGGCCAGGATAGTTGGACGAGTTGTTGACCTGCCCGCCAAGAATGAGGAAGGGCGCGCCGTCGACCATCAGGGCGTGACGGCCATCCTGATGCACGATCTGCGGGATCGGGGCCTGGGCAACCGCCGGAGCGGTCGCAACCGTCACGGCCATTGCCGCCGAGATGCCAGCCAGCCACGACTTGGCGATGTGCGACAGGCGCATCGTCTTCCTCCAATGCCACTCAAAGCAAAGGGGACGATCCGTCAGGACCGCCCCCTTGTCACGTCAGGTCAGAATGCTGCGCGCAGCACGATCGAAACGCGGCGATCGGTATCGACCCAGTTGTACGGCGGCTTGCGGGTTTCGTTACCCACCTTCAGCACCGTGCGCTCGTTCAGGATGTTGGTCGACTGGATGCCGATCTTCACATCGTCGGTCAGGCTGTAGAAGACCGAGCCGTCCAGCTGTCCATAGTCGCTGGCCCAGACCGGGGCGTTGATGTTCGCCGCCGAGGTGGTAAGCAGATACTCTTCGCGCCAGTTGTAGGCGAGGCGAGCCGAGATGCCATAGTTCTCGTACAGCAGGGCCGCGTTGTAGCTGGTTCGCGACATCCCCTCCAGCGGCAGCGCCTCGCCCGACGCCGTATTCTGCAGCGGGTCCAGAATGTTCTGGCTGGTGTTGCGACCGCCGGAGCTGTCGATGAAGGTGAAGTTGCCCTGGACGCCGAAACCGCTGAGCCAGCCCGGCAGGAAGTCGTAGAACTGCTGATAGGCCAGCTCGAACCCGTCGACGGTACCCTCGTCCCCATTGACGTAGCGCGTCATCAGGAAGTCGTAGGTCACGCCGCCGTTCGTGAAGGTTTCCGTCTCCGTGCCCGTGAAGATGTAGTCGGTGATGTCCTTATGGAACACCGCCAGAGTCACACTGCCGGTCGGGGCGAAATACCATTCGAGGCTGGCGTCGTAGTTGGTCGCCTTGATCGGATCGAGGCCGGGGTTGCCGCCGATGCCGGTAAAGGGCGCGACATCATCCAGTGTATAGCCGTCGGCCTCGAAGTTGATCGACAGGTTGGTGAACGGCTGGAGCTGATACATCTCCGGGCGAACCATGGCGCGCGAGACCGCGAAGCGGGCCTGCAGTCCATCGGCCAGGAAAACACGCAGATTCAGGCTCGGCAGCACATCGGTATAGCTGTTGCTGATCGGCTGACCGTCCAGAGATCCACCCGTCGAGAAGGTGACGGCCCGGTTGAAGGCCGTACAGTCGGCGGCAGGCGCGCCGGGAGGCGGGCAGGTCCCGGTGATGACCGGCAGGGTGGTGACCGACTGGGCGCTGGTTTCCGTCTCGATGATACGGACACCGATATTGCCATCGAAGGTCTTGCCGAACAGGGCGTTCTCGGCACCGAAGCGCGCATAGATGTAGGCCGCCTGCGTCTCTTCGGTCAGTTCGGTGATGCCGCCGTTGCCGCCGCCGAGGCGATAGCTCTCATAGTCGTCCGACAGCGGGGTCCAGCCCCAGCCCGAGCTCAGAGTGTTGCGCAGGATGTCATAGGCATAGGCCGTACCCTGGTTGACCAGGCCTGCGGTGGGGAACCAGGCGACGCCCGGAACCGGCGCATCACCCCGGAAGAAGTTGTCGAAGGTGAACAGCTCCGATGAATCCAGCAGGCGCGGATCCTGGGTGCCACCCGGGAAGCCGGTGTCGTCCAGATAGACGATCGCACCGCCGCCGTTGCCCCAGTACTGGTTGGACAACAGACCCCAGTTGTAGCCGGTCTGACGGTTTGTGTAGTTCTTCTCGGTCGCCCGCACGCCTACCGCGACCGAGCGGAAGAAGCTGCCCTCGTCGAAGTCATAGGTCGCATCGAGGCGCCCGGCCAGTTCGTCGGCCTCGTTGTCCTCGATATGGTCCATGGCCGCCGCCCACCAATAGGCGGAGCGGTCCTCAGGGGTGCCGCCCGACGAGGTGAGGACGGGCAGGTCGCCGCCGATCTGGATGTTCAGATCAGGACGGTTCTCCAGCTGGGTGAAGACCGTCATCGAATAGATTTCGGCAGTGGACTTCACGTACTGCAGATCACCGCTGAAGGACCAGGGCGAGTTGGGCGCATAGCGGAAGCTCAGCGCCAGGTCGGTCGTCCGCTTGGTGTCGTCGCCGACGCGGGTGTCGGTGTTGTAGTTCGCCTGAGGGACGTTGCCGCCCACGAACACATTGTCGTCGTTGTAGCTGTAGGTCGCGTTGGGGTTCAGGATGCTTTCCGTGCCCAGCGCCCGCTCGATATTGTAGGCATCGGCCTGGGACGTCAGAGCCTGGAAGGTGAACAGCAGATCGTCATTCGGGCGCCACTGGGCGGCCAGGGCGACGGCCGTACGCTCCTGCTCCCAGTCAATGGTCCGCCAGCCGAGATACTTCGGAATATAGACCGTATCGCCCGCTGCGGCCGAGCCGTCGGTCGGGGCATTGCCCGCATTCAGAACGACCGGATCATAGCGGTCGACCGAGATAGAGTCCGTGCGGTTGCCGACGTTCGAAACGCTGATGTTCGCCAGCAGGCCGAACTCGCCCATGCCGGTGTCCCAGCGATCGCTGGCGATGAAGCTGCCCGACCAGTAACCGCGCTCGGACAGGTCGCCGTAGTTATAGTCCGCGTTGAACGCGACCAGCGGCTCGCTGTTGTCGAACGGCACGCGGGTGCGCAGGTTGACCGTACCGGCAATCCCGCCCTCGATCATGTTGGCAGCGACGTTCTTGTAGACGTCGACACCGGCCAGCAGGTCGGCCGAGACGTCCTCGAAGCTCAGACCGCGACCGTTCGAAGCCGAGAAGATATCGCGACCATTGGTCTCCGAACGGACCCACGACAGGCCGCGAACAAAGACGCCACCGCCTTCGGCCGCCAGACGGGCCGGGTCACGGGCCGCATTGGTACGCTGGAGGGTGATGCCCGGGATGCGCTGCAGCGCTTCGGACACGGATCGATCGGGCAAGGCGCCGATATCCACGGCGGTCACCGAATCGACGATGACCTCGGAATCCTGCTTGATCGCCTGGGCCGAGCGCAGCTGCGCCCTGATCCCGGTGACCACAAGCTCGTCGACGTCGGTGGCCTCCGGGTCCTGAGCGGCCGAAGCGCTCTGGGCCATGGCCGACATCGGGGCCAGCGCAACCAGGCTGACCAGGGACGCCCCGCACAGCAAGGCGACACGGCTATTTCGCTTCAAGTGAGACAAGACTGTCGTCCTTCCTGCATGCGTCCGCCGCTTGTGCGATCTTGGACGCGATCCTCCCTATCCGGACGCCGCAAACACGGTTTGACGACCCCCGACATTTCAAGGATGCACAATGTTTCATGCGTTGAAAAGCGATTTCTGTTAGCGCTATCATTTGCACACCCAGACCGTCGCTCTAGGGTCACAGCCGGGCGAACGTCGGGATATCAGGTCGGCACCAGATCGGCCGGGGAGGACTGAGGATGCAGGACGATCGGAAGATCCGAAGCGTCGCAATCGTGGGCGGCGGTACTGCGGGCTGGATGGCGGCCAGCGCGATGGCCAAGGCCTTTGCCGCGCCGGGGGGCTCTGCCGGCCCGACCATCACGGTCATCGAATCCGAGACTATCGGCACCGTCGGCGTCGGCGAGGCGACCATTCCGCCCATCCGCCAATTCAACAGCATGATCGGCCTTGATGAAGCCGACTTCATGGCCGCCACCGGCGCGACGGTAAAGCTGGGCATAGCGTTCCACGACTGGTCCGCACCTGGCTCACGCTATTTCCACGGCTTCGGCGACTTCGGTCCCGAAGTGCGCGGCCAGGCCTATCGCCAGCATCTTTTCCGGCTGCATGCCGAGGGCCGGATCGACAGCCTGGAGGCTTGGTCCCTGCCTAGCGTCATGGCGGCGAAGGGTCGATTCGCGCCGCCCTCCGACGACCCGAGATCGGTCCTTTCGGCCTATTCCTACGCCTATCACTTCGATGCCGGCCTGTTCGCCCGTCGCCTGCGCGCCCTGGCCGAGGCGGCTGGAACGGTACGGCTGGAAGGCCGGATCGTCGATGTGACCGTGGATGCCGACCGCGTCCAGGCCGTCGTGCTGGAGGACGGCCGCCGCGTCGAGTCCGATCTCTTCATCGACTGCTCGGGCTTTCGCGGCCTGTTGATCGAGGGAGCCTTGAAGGCTGGCTACGAGGACTGGACCCGCTGGCTGCCCTGCGACCGGGCCGTCGCCCTGCCCTGCCCCGCCACCCGTGCCCCTGTTCCCTACACAGCTGCGACGGCCCTGTCCGCAGGATGGCGATGGCGCATCCCGCTGCAGCATCGCGTGGGCAACGGCTATGTCTATTCCAGCGCCTTTATCGATGATCAGGCCGCGCTGGATGAGCTGTTGCAGGGACTGGAGGCAGCACCGGTCGCCGAACCCAATCGGCTGCGGTTTGTCACAGGCCGCCGTCGCATGGCCTGGAAGGGCAATGTCGTAGCGGTGGGACTGGCCTCGGGCTTCCTGGAACCGCTGGAGTCCACCAGCATCAATCTGATCCAGACCGGAATCGGCCGACTGCTGGAACTGTTTCCCGACCGGGACTTCGATCCAGCCCTGTTGACCGAGTACAATCGACGCACGGCCCAGGAATTCGAACGCGTCCGCGACTTCATCATCGCCCATTACCATCTGGCGGGACGCAGCGAGGGCGAGCTGTGGCGGCACTGTCGCGACAACGCGCCGCCCGACACCCTGGCCGCGAAACTGGAGCTGTTCCGCGCCCGGGGCGAGGTCTCGCTGCTGGAGGATGAGTCTTTTCGCGAAGACAGCTGGGCTGCCGTGCTGACCGGCCTGGGCGTCTGGCCGCGCCGTGTCTCCCCCCTCGTACAGCGACTGGACCTGGATCAGGTGCAGGCCCAGGCAGGGCGGCTGGCGGACTTGATCGGCCGCGCCGCCGCCTCCCTGCCCGATCACGCTGCCTATCTGGATGCACGTCGCCGCTCAGCGATGGGAGCCGCCGCATGACCCCCGCCCCTATTCAGCGCATTCTGATTGTGGGCGGCGGGACCGCCGGTTGGATGACCGCCGCAGCACTGGCTCATGTCCTGCGCGGCACGGTGAAGATTGAACTGGTCGAGTCCGAGGCCATCGGCACCGTCGGTGTGGGCGAAGCGACCATCCCGCCCATCCTGTTGTTCAACGCCCTGCTGGGGATTGATGAGGACGAGTTCGTCCGAGAGACGCAGGCCACCTACAAGCTGGGCATCCAGTTCCGCGACTGGTTCAGGAAGGGTCATGAGTATTTCCACCCCTTCGGCCACTATGGCACGCGGGTGGATGCGGCTCCGTTCCACCAGTACTGGCTGCGATTGAATCAGGCGGGTCTGGACGACAGTCTGGACGACTATTCGGTCACGACGGTGGCGGCCCGTATGGGCCGGTTCGCTCGGCCGGAGCGCGACCCG
Organism: Brevundimonas vitisensis; assembly: GCF_016656965.1. Taxonomy (NCBI): domain Bacteria; kingdom Pseudomonadati; phylum Pseudomonadota; class Alphaproteobacteria; order Caulobacterales; family Caulobacteraceae; genus Brevundimonas; species Brevundimonas vitis. The sequence goes on along the minus strand of NZ_CP067977.1, from coordinate 263,526 downwards.
CGATCCATACTGTCCCAGATGACGCACGCCTTCCATTTCGATGCGTCCCTCTATGCCAGGTTCCTGCGCCAGCGGGCCGAGGCGGCAGGTGTCGTTCGTCATGAGGGCCGGATCGCTGACGTTCGTCTTCGGGACAACGGCTTCATCGATGCGGTCGTCCTCGACGACCAACGGACACTGTCGGCGGACTTCTTCATCGACTGCTCAGGCTTCCGGGGCCTGTTGATCGAAGGCGCGCTCAAGACCGGTTACGAGGACTGGACCCACTGGCTGCCGTGCGACCGGGCCGTGGCCATGCCCTGCGCGCGTGTGCAGGACCCCACGCCCTATACCCGATCCACGGCGTTAGAGGCCGGGTGGCAGTGGCGCATCCCGCTGCAGCACCGCACCGGCAACGGATATGTCTATTGCAGCGAGCACATCAGCGATGACGAAGCCGTCCAGCGGCTTCGTAGCGGCCTGGATGCGCCGGCCATGGCCGACCCCAACTTCCTTCGGTTCACCACGGGCCGCCGGAACAAGACCTGGAATCGCAACTGCCTGGCGATCGGCCTTTCAGCGGGCTTTCTGGAGCCGCTGGAGTCGACCAGCATCCATCTGATCCAGACCGGCATCACCAAACTGCTGCTCAGCTTCCCTGACACCGGCTTCGCGCAGCCGGACATCGACACCTACAACCGGCTGATGCAGCTGGAGTTCGAGCGGGTCAGGGACTTCGTTGTTCTGCACTATCACGCGACCGAGCGGGACGACGCGCCGCTCTGGCGACAGGTGGCGGCCATGGATATTCCCGACACCCTGCAGGCAAAGATGGATCAGTTCCGCAGCCGGGGCCGGGTCTTCCGGTTCGACGACGAACTGTTCCAGGAAGCCAGCTGGGTCGCGGTGCTGCTGGGCCAGGGTGTCCGCCCCGAGCGCCCGGACCCCATCACCGAAGTGGTGCCCCTGGAGGTCACGCGTCGGCATCTTCACGGGCTGCGCATCGCAATCCGACAGGGGGTCGAACGGATGCCCACGCATGAGGACTTCATTGCCGCACACTGCAAGGCTCCGCCGATCCGCTGACATTTATATGTAAGAGTGCTTTTGCCTGTGATATTCGGGCGCAGGGGCAGGCCGCCAGCAGCGGCACCGCCGGGAAAGGAAAGGCTGTGTCGGTTCAAGACGATCAGGACGACAGAAAGTACCGCGCGCCTGCGCTGGAAAAAGGCTTGGATGTCCTCGAGCTTCTGGCCGCCCAGGGACCGGTACTGACCCCATCGCAGATGTCTGCCGAACTGGGCCGCTCCGTCAGCGAACTCTTCCGCATGATCCAAGTGCTGGAGTTTCGCGGCTATATCGAGCTGACGCCCCAGGGATATCGGCTGACCAACCGCCTGTTCACCCTGGGCCTGGCTCAGGCACCGGTTAAGTCACTGTCGGAAGTCGCCCTGCCTGCGATGCGCACCCTGTCGGAACTGACGGTGCAGTCGTGTCATCTGGTTGTACCGACCGAGGACCAGATCGTCGTGATCGCTCGAATCGAGGGGCCTGGCGACCTGGGATACTCGGTCCGGCTCGGCTACCGGCGAAACATCATCGACGCCAGTTCGGGCCTGATGTTCTATGGCTGTGCGTCCGAGCAGACCCGGGCACGGCTGGCGGCCCGGCTGACCACGGCCCACGGGCAGGCGCGGGTCTCGAACTATATCGCGGCTGCCGAACAGGCGGCCCGCCAGGGCTACGTTCGGCGCGAAAGTGACTTCGTGAAGGGCGTGACCGACCTGGTCGCTCCGATCATGGGGTCAGACGGCATCCTGGCCACCCTGATCACCCCCTACATTCAACGCACACCGCCGGTGTGCGACGTCGATACGGCCCTCTCCCACCTCCAGGCTACGGCTCAGGCCATCTCAGCGGAGATGGCGGCCGTCTCTCAGGCTTGATCTCCGCCTCTCTCCCCTTCTCACGGATTTCACATGGCAATCTATCCGGACCTCGCCGACCAGGTGGTGGTCGTTACGGGCGGCGCGGGCGGGATCGGCGAGGCGATCGTCCGCGGATTTGCGCGGCAGGGCGCGCGAGTGGGCGTCCTGGATCTCGACACACAGCGAGGCAAGGACCTCCAGCGCGAACTCGGCCCTTCGGTCCACTTCGTCGCCTGCGACGTGACCGACATCCCGGCTCTGAAGGCGGCCATTCAGGCGGTGCGGGAGGCCCACGGCCCGATCGATGCTCTCATCAACAATGCCGCGCACGACGAGCGGCACCAGACCCTGGACGTCACCGAGGACTATTGGGATGGCCGCATCGCGGTGAACCTGAAACATCAGTTCTTTGCGTCCCAGGCCGTACTGCCGGACATGATGGCCAAGGGTGCCGGTTCGATCGTGAACCTGGGTTCCTGCTCCTGGGTCATCGGCCAGGGAGGCATGGCCGCCTATACGGCCTCAAAGTCGGCCGTGCTGGGGCTGACGCGATCGCTGGCGCGCGACTTCGGTGAGCATGGGGTGCGGGTCAATGCCGTTGCCCCCGGCTGGATCATGACCGAACGGCAGTTGGCCCTGTGGGTCACGCCCGACAGCGAGAAAAGCATCAATGAGAACCAGTGCCTGAAACGGCCCCTGGTCCCCGACGACGTGGCCCGCGTGGTCGTCTTCCTGTGTTCGGAAGATGCCTCGGCCATCACCAATCAACACTATATCGTGGACGGCGGCTGGAACTGATGACGGACAAACCCAAACAGAGCCTGCGGTCGCGCGCCTGGTTCGACAATCCGGACAATCCGGACATGACCGCCCTCTATCTGGAGCGCTATCTCAACTACGGGCTGACCCTGGACGAGTTGCGCTCGGGCCGCCCGATCATCGGCATCGCCCAGACTGGGTCCGACCTGGCTCCCTGTAATCGCCACCACATCGAGCTGGCCAAGCGTGTGCGCGAGGGCATCCGCGAGGCTGGCGGCATCTGCCTGGAGTTTCCAGTCCATCCGATCCAGGAAACCGGCAAGCGTCCGACCGCCGGTCTGGACCGGAACCTGGCCTATATGGGTCTGGTCGAGCTTCTGTACGGCTATCCGCTGGACGGGGTGGTGCTGACCATTGGCTGCGACAAGACCACGCCCGCCTGCCTGATGGCGGCCGCGACCGTGGACATTCCCGCCATCGCCCTGTCCGTGGGACCGATGCTGAACGGCTGGCACAAGGGAGAACGCGTCGGTTCGGGCACCATCATCTGGAAGGCGCGCGAGATGATGGCCGCCGGAGAGATCGACTATGAGCAGTTCATCGACCTGGTCGCCACCTCGGCCCCCTCGGTCGGCTACTGCAACACCATGGGCACGGCCACCACGATGAACAGCCTTGCCGAGGCCCTGGGCATGTCCCTGCCCGGCTCGGCCTCCATTCCCGCGCCGTATCGCGAACGCCCGCAGATCGCCTATCTGACCGGCAAGCGGATCGTGGAAATGGTGCATGAGGACCTCAAGCCGTCGCGCATCCTGACCCGTCAGGCGTTCGAGAACGCCATCGTCGTCAACTCCGCGATCGGCGGCTCGACCAACGCCCCTGTGCACCTGACCGCCCTGGCGCGTCATTCGGGTGTCGATCTGCCGCTGCAGGTCTGGGAAGAGGTGGGCCACAAGGTCCCCTTGCTGGTGAACCTCCAGCCCGCAGGCACCTATCTGGGCGAAGACTTCCATCAGGCCGGGGGCGTGCCGGTGGTGGTCGCCGAACTGATGCGCCACGGCCTGATCCATGAGGATGCCCTGACCGTCAACGGCCGGACCATGGGCGACAACTGCCGCGACGCCACCGCTGTCTTGCCTGACGTCATTCGCAGCTTTGAGACCGCCTTAGTCGAGGATGCCGGCTTCCTAATCCTGTCGGGCAATGTCTTCGACAGCGCGGTGATGAAGACCAGCGTGATCTCGACCGAGTTCCGCGACCGCTATCTGTCCGACCCGGCCAGCCCGGATGCCTTCACCGGCAACGTCGTCGTGTTTGACGGACCGGAGGACTATCACCACCGGATCGACGACCCGTCCCAGAAAATCACGCCTGACAGTATCCTGGTGATGCGAGGCGCCGGGCCGGTGGGGCATCCCGGGGCTGCGGAGGTCGTCAACATGCGACCGCCGGCCTATCTGATCAAACAGGGCGTGCTGGCCCTGCCCTGCATCGGTGACGGCCGCCAGTCCGGCACGTCGGGCTCGCCGTCTATCCTCAATGCCTCTCCCGAAGCGGCCACGGGGGGCAACATCGCCCTGTTGCAGACGGGCGATCGGATGCGGATCGACCTGAACACACGCCGGGTCGATGTTTTGATCGACGAGGCCGAGATGGCCCGTCGCCGCGCGGTCTTTGAGGCGGCAGGAGGCTACCGCTATCCGGCCTCGCAGACGCCCTGGCAGGAGGTGCAACGCTCGATGGTCGGTGAACTGGAAACCGGCGCCGCGCTGGAACCCGCCGTCAAATACCACCGGATCGTCGACACCCTGGGACTGCCTCGCGACAACCACTGAGGCGGGCCGTCAGCCCTCGATCCCGACCGTCATCCAGATCGACAGGGTCTCGCCCGGCTTCAGCACGGCGAGGCCCGGGTCCTCCCCGGCCGGCGCATGCACTGCATCGGGGCGATGAGACATCGGCTCCACGCAGACAAAGTCCTCGCCCGTGGGGGCATAGACCTGGGCCCAGCGACAGTTGTCAGAGGCAATCATCACGATGCGCCGGTCACCGTCGCCCACGACGGCCTGCCCGTCCCAGCCTGCATAGGCGTGATCGACGAAGGGGGCGTCCGAAACCTTGGGTCCGCCCGACCAGTCCATCACCGCATCGGCCGGGGCCAGTCGCTCAGGGATTTCGCGCGCATCGGCCAGCCAGACCGCGTCGGCGCGGAACGAGAGCCGCGTATCTCGACCCCTGACGAAATAGGGGTGGAGCCCAAGGCCTGCGGGAGCGTCCGTCTGAGCCCGGTTGGTCATGGACAGATCGATGCGGAGCCCGTCACCCGTCAGTTCAATGGTCTGGACGGCGGTCCAGGCCCAGGGCCAGTGGTCTTCGCCGCCTTCAAGCGTCAGCACGACACGAGCCGCCTCGACCGTATCGACCGACCATGCCCGCAGCCAGCCGTCGCCGTGCAGGGCATGCGGTGCGAACTGCGCCAAGGTCGGCAGGGTGACATCGCATCCGCCATGACTGAACCGGGCATCGGCGATCCGGTTGACATAGGGCACCAGGGGGAAGCACGCCGTTTGCAGCACCTCACCCGTTCCGTCCGGTGTCGGCCGGAAGACCGCCACCCCGGCGTTATCGAGGCTCAGGATCGCCCCGCCCAGTTCGGGAGAGACGGTCGCCATCCATGACCCGGCCCGCAGCGTGATCACAGGCGGATCAGGCTCTGGGGCAGTCCCGGCGTCTGGACCCGAACATGATACAGCCCGCCCAGGGTCGGCTGCTCGATCCGCTTGTCGGCATTCCCCAGCCAGGCTGTAGTGCAGTACAGGTCCCGCAGATCCGGCCCGCCGAACGCCGCCTTGGTCACCGTCTGGACCGGCAGTCTGATCGTGCCGATCCGTTGGCCCGACGGCGCAAAACGCGCCACGCCCCAGCCGCTAAACAGGCCAACATGCAGCACGCCCTCGGCATCCATGCTGGGGCCGTCGGCATAGCCATCTTCGGTGACGGCAAAGACGCGCCGATTGGACAGCACCCCGTCTGAATGGTCGAAAGCCAGGATCGTCTTGGCCAGGGTGTCGTGGTGATACAACGTCCGGCCATCGGGGCTGAGGCAGGGGCCGTTGGTGACGCCATAGCCGTCGTCGTGCCGCTCCAGCTCGCCCCTGAACCAGCGATACAGGGCTCCGGACGTCTCTGTCTCGCTGTCGTCCATCGACCCGAACCAAAGCGCACCGTCCGGCGAGACGAAGCCGTCGTTCAGCCGGTTCTGCGGACGGTCCACCTCCACCGGGTGAAACAGGGAGAAATCACCGGCCTCGACGTCGAACCGATGAAGACCCCCGCGCACGCCGCAGATCAGCGAGCCGTCCTCGGCCGGCAGGGCAAAGCCGATCTGGTCCGGTGCGTCCCAGGAGGTCTTCTCGCCGCTGGCGGGCACATAGCGGTGCAGCCGCCGCCCCTTGATGTCGACGAACCAGACACAGGAACGCGCCGCATCCCAGACCGGCCCTTCGCCCAGCTCGGCCTGCAGGTCCCAGATGAGAACCGGTTCGGTCATCCTACCCCGCCGAATAGCTGGTCTTGATCTGCGTATAGAAGTCGGCCGCCGCAAAGCCCTGCTCGCGCGGGCCATAGCTGGACTTTTTCGACCCTCCGAAGGGCACGTGATAGTCCACGCCCGCCGTCGGCAGGTTGACCATGGTCATCCCGGCTTTCGCCCGGCGCTGGAAGTCTCGCGCGTGCTTCAGGGACTGGGTCACAATGCCCGCCGACAGGCCGAACTCCACTCCGTTGGCGATCTCCAGTGCCTCCTCGTACGACTTGACCCGCAGGGTCGAGGCGACGGGCCCGAAGACCTCTTCATTGTTGATCCGCGCGTCCGGCAGAGTGTCCGCGATCAGGGTCGGCTGGACGTACCAGCCCGGCTTGTCCAGCGTCAGGCGCTCGCCGCCGGTGACCACCCGGCCCCCGGCTTCGCGCGCGATGGCGATATAGTCATAGGAGGTTTCGCGCTGGCTCTCGCTGACCGCCGGACCCATCTGGGTATTAGGGTCCAGGGCGTCGCCGACGCGCAGCGCCGCCACCTTCTCGCCCAGGGCCGCGACGAAGCGGTCATGAATGCCGTCCTGAACGATCAGGCGGCTGGAGGCGGTGCACCGCTGGCCGGTCGCAAAGAAGGAGCCGTCCAGGGCGATCTGAACCGCCCGGTCCAGGTCGGCGTCGTCCAGCACGATCAGCGGGTTCTTGCCGCCCATTTCCAGCTGCACGCGCGCCTGGCGCTTCATCGCCCCCTCGGCCACGCCCGCACCGACGCCCTGCGAGCCGGTGAAGCTGATGCCCACGATATCCTTGTGCGCCACGATGGCCCGGCCGACGTCGCCGTCGCCGATGATCATGTTCACGACACCCGCCGGCAGTCCCGCCTCATGCAGGACCGCAATCAGCGCCTCGGCCGTGGCCGGGGTCGGGCCGGCGGGCTTGATGACCACGGTGTTTCCGAACGCAATGGCCGGGGCGATCTTCCAGGCCGGAATGGCGATGGGGAAGTTCCAGGGGGTGATCAGGCCAAACACGCCGACGGGCTGGCGATAGGTCTGCACCTCTACCCCGGGACGCGTCGAGGTCAGGTTCTGGCCATGCAGCCGCAGAGCCTCGCCCGCGAAATACTTCAGGATGCGGGCGGCGCGCACCGTCTCGCCGATGCCCTCAGGCAGGGTCTTGCCCTCTTCGCGCGACAGCAGACGACCGATCTGCTCGCGGCGCTCCATGATCAGCGAGCCCGCCTTGTCCAGCACATCGAACCGAACTTCGGGCGAGGCTTCGGACCAGCCTGTGAAGGCATCCCGAGCGGCCGAGACAGCCTGATCAACCTCGGCGGCTCCGCCCTCGGGCGAATGGGCCACGACGTCGCGCGTGTCGGACGGATTGAGGCTGCGTCCTGGGCGATCGCCGCCCACCTTTTCGCCGCCGATCCAGTGCGACAGTTCCAGGGTGTCCGTCATGGTGCGCGTCCTTCGTCATGAAATGAACGGGCGGCGGGGGAGCGCCGCCCGTTCTGGGCATATGGGGTCGACCGGTCGAGAAATCAGCCGGTCATGTCTTCCAGTTCGCGGCCCCGCGTTTCCTTCACCCAGGCCTGAACCAGGAAATAGGAGATCAGGGCGCTGACCGCATAGAAGCCGTAGGTCACCACAAGACCGAGGGTCGCTGCCATCCAGGGGAAGCTGACCGAAATGGCAAAGTTGGCGATCCACTGGGCGAAACCGGCCACCGCCAGGGCCGAACCCCGCATCTGGTTGGGGAACATCTCGCCCAGCATGACCCACATCACCGGGCCCCAGCTGAGGTTGAAGAAGACCACATAGGCGTTGGCCGAGATCAGGGCGATCAGGCCGGTCTGGTCGTCCAGCTGCAAGTTGCCATCCACCAGCGCCGCGCGAGAGAAGCACCAGGCCACAACAGCCAGTGTCACGAACATGCCCGCCGAGCCGATCAGCAGCAGCGGCTTGCGGCCGATCTTGTCGATGACCGAGATGGCACCCAGGCAGGCCACGATCGACAGCACGCCCGACAGGATATTGATCTGCAACGCGTCGTTCTCGGAGAAGCCGACCGACTGCCACAGCACGGCACCGTAGTAGAAGACGATGTTGATGCCGACCAGTTGCTGGAACACGGCCAGGATCAGACCCGCCCAGACGATGGGCCGAACCTTCTTGGTGATCGGGTCCAGAAGGTCAGAGAATTTGGGCTTGTGGTCCGAGGCTAGAGAGGCGCGGATCTCATCGACCTTGCGAGCACCGGCGGTAGCGCCGAACAGTTTGGACAGCACGGCCTGGGCCGCCGCGTCCTTCTTCTTGACCACCAGATACCGTGGGCTTTCAGGGATCACCAGCAGGGCCAACAGATAGATGGCGGCCGGGACAACCTGTAGCCAGAACATCCAGCGCCAGGCAGGAAAGCCCATCCAGAACTCGGCGGTCGACCCGCCAGCGGTACTGGCCAGCCAGTAGTTGGCGACGAACGCCCCCGTCAGGCCGGTGATGATCATGATCTGCTGAACGCTGGACAGTCGGCCCCGGATCGAAGCCGGAGTGACTTCCGAAATATAGGCCGGCGACAGCACCGAGGCCGCTCCGACACCCAGGCCGCCGATGAAGCGCGCGATGATGAAGTGAGCCGAGCTGTCTGCCGCTCCCGCCCAAACCGCCGAGACGATGAACAGGATGGCCGAGATCTGCATGACCGTGCGGCGGCCGATCGCATCCGCCAGACGGCCCGCAGCGAAGGCCCCGAAGGCACAGCCCAGCAGGATCGCCCCCACGTTGAACCCGGTGCCCAGGGCCGACAGGTTGAAGGCTTGTTCCAGCCCGTCCTGCGTCCCGTTGATCACGCCGGAATCATATCCGAACATGAAGCCGCCAATAGTGGCCACGGCCACGATCAGGGCGATGAACGCCATATTTACGCGGTCGGTGCCCGCGATATCCGGGCCGGAGCCCCCCGTCGGTCCTGCCATCTCGTTTTCTTCCCTCGTTTCCAGCCCGTCTGACGCGAGCAGTTTGATCTGTCGTTTTCGCCTATCGCCAGCCGGCGTCCACGAAATACTCATGTCCGGTGATGAAGCGCGCATCGTCCGAGGCCAGGAACAGCGCCAGGGCGGCGACGTCCCGAGGCTCGATTCGGCCCTTCAGGCATTGCGCATCGACAATCTCGGCCTCGCCTTCTGGCGTGTACCACTTCATCTGGCGTGGGGTCTTCACATTGCCCGGCACGATGCACGCCACCCTGACGCCATCGGCTCCCAGTTCGCGCGCCAGCGCCCGCGTCATCCCCTCGATTCCGGCCTTGGCCGTTTCATAAAGCGACAGGTCCGGCAGTCCCAGGTGCCAGCTGATCGACCCGAGGTTCAGGATGACCCCGCGGCCCTGGAGGCGCATGGCAGGGGCAACGGACTGTGCCGCAAAGTAGAGGTGACGCAGGTTGACCGCGATCCGGTCGTCCCAATAGTCCGGCGTGACCTCGGCCAGGCTGTGGCGGTCGTCATTTGCGGCATTGTTGATCAGCACGTCGATCGGGCCATGGCTGGCAATCACATCGGCCAGACACGCCTGCAACGACTCCACGCCGGTCAGGTCGCACCAGTGGAACAGGGGGGCCGGGTCGAGGTCGGACAATGAAGCCGCCAGGGCTTCCGAGTCCTCGGTCGCCACATCAAAGAAGACCACCCGCGCGCCCTGACGGGCAAACGCCTCGACGATGCCCGCGCCGATGCCCGATCCACCCCCCGTAACCACGACCAGACGCCCTTTCAGCGAAGGATAGATCGCATCGGTCATGCGGGTACTCCGAGCAGGCCGCGCGCGGCCAGATTACGCATCAGCTCACCCACGCCCATGGTCCAGGGCGCGGCGCGGTCGCAGGTGGTGACGATATTGTCCAGCACGCCCAGACGCTCGGATGACACCCGAACCCTGTCGCCGAGCTTGTGAGTGAACCCCTTGCCGGGAGCGTCACGATCCTCGACCGGAGCGAACATTGTGCCGAGATAAAGGGCGAAGCCGTCGGGATACTGATGCCCGCTCAGGGTCTGGGCGATCAGGTCTTCCGGGTCACGGCTGATCAGCGACATCGAGCTTTCGCCCTCCAGCCGGAAGCCGTCCTCACCCTCGACCACCAGCTTCACCTTCGCCCGGCGCACGTCGTCCATGCCGAAACCGGCATCGAACAGGCGGATGAACGGCCCGATCGCCGCCGAGGCATTGTTGTCCTTGGCCTTGCCCAGCAGCAGGGCCGATCGCCCCTCGATGTCACGCAGGTTGACGTCGTTGCCCAGGGCCGCGCCCACGGCACGCCCCCTGGGATCGCAGATCACCACCACTTCAGGTTCGGGGTTGTTCCAGGCCGAGTCGGCCCGAACCCCCACCGCCGCGCCCCACCCGACCGAGGCCATGACAGGGGCCTTGGTGAAGATCTCCGCATAGGGGCCGATCGCGACTTCCAGATACTGGGACCAGAGCCCGTCCGCGATGAGGGTCGCCTTGACCGCCTCGGCTTGCTCTGACCCCGGCCGGAGATCTTTCAGATCGCCACCGATACGGGCCTTCAGCCCCTCGCGGATCAGATTGGCCGCCTCTGCGTCGCCGCGGGCCCGCTCTTCGATCACTCGCTCCAGGGCCGACACCGCGAAAGTAACGCCAGAGGCCTTGATGCACTGAAGATCGAGCGGCGACAGAAGATGGAACCCCTCCTCCTCGGACCAGTCCGTCCTGAAGGTCAGGGTGTCGATCGCCCCCAGGTCGACGCCGTCCATCGTGGCCAGATCATCCCTGGCCAAGGCCTCGGCCGTTGTCGGTGCGCGGGCCGAAACGTCCAGCACGCGGCCGTTACGGACCAGGATGGGAATGGGACCGTCAGACCCCGCGACGCGCCCGATAAGCAGGGCCTCGCGCCAGTCCTCGGGAAGGCTTTCGACGATATTCAAATTTCCCCCGCCGGACCGGCTTCCCCGATCCTTGTGCCGATTATGTTAGCGCTACCAAACGCATCGGCGGGCAGATTGTCAAGAAATTTCACCAGTGAAATTTAGGTCTGGGGCGGACCGCTGGATTCCCGGATAACCAGGGCATGTTCGACGACCCGGTCACGGTCTTCCGCATCATCGGAGCCGCCACGGACGAGCCGGGTGACCGCCGCCTCTGCCATTTCGGCGATGGGCTGGCGCACGGTCGTCAACGCGGGCCAGATGGTGGCTGCCAGGGGCGTATCATCGAAGCCGACCACCGTCAGATTGCGGGGAACATCCAACCCCCGGCGCCGCGCCGCCGCGATCGCAGCCACCGCCATCTCGTCGTTTGAGGCAAAGATGGCTGTCGGCGGCCGACGCGCACCCAGCAACCGTTCTGCTGCCTCAAAACCGGACCGATAGGTGAACTCGCCGCTTTCGATCAGCCCTTCCGCCGACGGATCGGCCTGGCTCAGTTCCGTCTCGAATCCGATCAGGCGTTCGGCACTGGCGCTCTGGTTCTGGGCCCCCTTGATGAAGCCGATGCGCCGATGCCCGAGCGACAGCAGGTATCGCGTCATCTCGGCCGCAGCGGCCATATCGTCGATCCGGATACTGGTCGCGACCGATCTGAACCGGCCCGCCGCGATCGCGACGGCTTCCACCCCATGCGCTTCGATCTCGGCGATGGCAGTCCAGGATTCGCCGTGCGGCGGCGGCAGGATCACCCCACCTGCCCCCTCGCTGATCAGCCGCTGGATCGCCGCCTGCTCGCTGGCGGTATCGCTGTCGCATTTGCCGATCAGCAGCTGAGCGCCCGACTTGTGCGCCCCTTCCAGTGCGCCCAGCAGAATCTCGCCCAGATAGCCGGAGCTGGGGTTTGAGTAGAGCAGGCCGATACGGCCGGCACCTGCCCGTGCCAGGCTGCGTGCCGCCGCATTGGGCGAATAGCCCAGGGCCGTCACCGCCGCCGTCACCGCCTCTCGGGTCGAGGCCTTGACCCCGGCCTGATTGTTGACGACCCGCGACACCGTCATGGGCGACACCCCGGCCAGGCGGGCGACATCGCTGATCGTGGCAACCTTGTCCTGGCTGGCAGGCACCGAGCGTCGTGATCCCGTCAAGCCTTCGCGCCTTCCCTGTCTGAACCAGCGACCGACATCGCTTCCAGGCGGACCCTAGAGCGATTTTCGGCAGGATGCGATTCAGCTTGGCGGGGACTTGACGGCTTCAGGTCAACGACCGCCGAAGCTCAGCCAGGCCGGCGTCCCCGAGTGCCGCAACCGGTCCGCGATGACGGCGAGCAGCAGGATTCCGCCGCGCACCACGTATTGATAGAAGGTCGGCACATCCAACAGGTTGAGGGCATTCTGGGCGGCCCCCATGATCAGCACGCCGATCAGCACGCCGAGGATGCTGGCCACGCCGCCGGACAGCGACACCCCGCCCAGAACACAGGCCGAGATGACGGCCAGTTCCAGACCCAGTGAGGTGTTCGGTTGGCCCGAGGTGATCCGCGCGGCCAGTACGATGCCTGCCAGGCCCGCCACCAGCCCTTGCAGGGCAAAAACAATGATGCGGACCCGCGTGACCGGCACCCCTGCCAGCCGCGCCGCCTCCGGATTGCCGCCGATGGCCAGGACGTTCTTGCCGAACACGGTGAAGTTCAGCACCAGACCGAAGACGACGAAACAGCCGACCATGATCCAGACCGGCCAGTTCAGACCCAGAAACTCGCCCGATCCCAGAGCATAGAACTGCTCCTGCGGGATCGAGACGGCCTCCCCCTCAGAGGTCAGAAAGGCCAGGCCGCGAACGATTTCCATCGTCGCCAGGGTCGCGATCAGGGAGTTGACCTTCAGCTTGGCAACCACCACCCCATTGAACACGCCAACGGCGAGCCCTGCCCCCAGGCCGGCCAGCACGCCCAGCCAGACACTGCCGCTGCCTGCGATGACGGTGGCGGCCACCACACCGGACAGGGCAACGATGGATCCGACCGACAGATCGACCTCGCGCAGGGCCAGCACCAGCATCATGGTGGTCGCAATCATGCCCACCAGACTGACAGACAGGATCAGTCCGCGAATATTCCGAACGCCCGCAAAGTCGGGGACGAACACGGCGAGCAGCGACAGCAGCGCCAGCAGGACCAGCATCGGCCCGGCGGCAGCGATCAGACGCGACAGGCGAGGCCCCGACCGGGATGGGCTGTCGGTTGTCTCGGGGGCGGCATGGGTCATGAGAAGACTTTCGCTGAGGTCAGGACGCGCGCCGACCGGCGTCGGGCAGAGCGTGGCGAAGCAGTATTTCAGGCGTGGCCTCGGCCCGGTCGAACAGTCCGGCGACGGCCCCTTCGCGCATCACCACAATCCGATCAGACACGCCCATCACTTCGGGGAGGTCGCTGGACACCACGATCAGGGTCTTTCCGGCCTGGGCCAGGCGATGCATCAAGGCATAGATTTCGCTTCGGGCACCGATGTCGATCCCGCGCGTCGGCTCATCCATCAGGAAAATGTCGGCATCGGCGCTCAGCCACCGGGCCAGGATCGCTTTCTGCTGATTGCCCCCGGACAGAGTGGCGATAGCGATCTCGGGTGAGGCGGTCTTGATCCTCAGTGAGGCGATGTGATCGCGCGCCGCCTCGGCCTCGGTCGCTGCGGCCAGCACGGGGCTGCGGCGGCTCAGATTGCGCCATGCCAGGGCGATGTTTTCCCGCACCGAGGCCAGGGGCACAATCCCCTCGTCCTTGCGGTCCTCTGGCAGCAGGGCCAAGCCTCCGGCGATGGCTCGGCGCGGATGATCGAAGTTGCAGGTCTGGCCGCGAATGGCGATCCGCCCGCCCGTCCGCGGCACGGCACCAAACAACAGCTTCAGCAGATCCGTCCGTCCGGCTCCGATCAGGCCGAAGAAACCCAGGATCTCGCCTCGGTACGCGGTAAAGCTGACGGGGGCCGATAGCCCCTTGCCAGTCAGGCCCTCGACCTGGACCACCGGCTCGCCCAGCGGCCGAGACGTGTAACCATAGACGTCCTCTATTCGCCGCCCGGCCATTTCGCGGATCAGGGCGTCTTCGGTCACGTCCGATAGTCTGGCGTGGTCGCCGGCCAGGCGCCCATCACGAAGCACCGTCAGGCTGTCGCACAGCCGGAACACCTCCTCCATGCGATGGCTGACGTACAGGATTGCCCGGCCCTCGCTTTTCAGGTCCCGGATAACGGCCAGCAGGGCGTCGGTCTCACGGGAGGACAGGCTGGAGGTCGGCTCGTCAAAGGCGATGATCCGGGCGTCGCGCAACAGCGCCTTGCCGATCTCGACCACCTGTCGCTTGCCGATCGACAGGTCGCCGAGGCGAGCATCGGGATCGATCGGCTCGCCCAGCCGGGCCAACACAGAGCGTGCCCTGGCCCGCATGGACTTGCGATCCAGGAGGCCCGCCCGCGACGGCATGATGCCAAGGGTCAGGTTCTCGGCGACCGTCATGTCAGGAGCGAGGTGAAGTTCCTGATGAATGACCGCCACGCCCGCTGCTGCCGAGGCGCGCGGCGAGCCCAATGCCACCGGCTGCCCGTCGATGCAGATATCGCCCGCGTCCGGTCGATGTTCGCCGGCCAGGATCTTGAGCAGGGTCGACTTACCCGCGCCATTCTCGCCCATCAGGGCCCGGATCTCTCCGGCCTCGACTGTGAAAGACACGTCGTCCAGGGCCTTCACACCTGGAAACCGCTTGCCCACCCGGCTGAAGGAAATCCGCGCGCTCATGCCTTTTGCGCTGCCAGCAGCGTACGCCAGTTGGACCGCTCCATAGGTAGACCTTCCGTGAAGGTGACGGGCGCTGGCCGCACCCCCTCGGTCACCCAGCGATACATGGCCAGGCTGGTGTCGAACCCGTGCCGGCGAGGACTCAGCAGGATAGAGCCGTAGAAGCCGGTCAGCGCGGGCTTTGAGAATTCCGCCTCTGCGGACCCTGACCCACCGATGCCGATGCCGATGATATCCTGCGCCGGAAGGCCCAGCTGCTCGGCTGCCCGGACCCCGCCCAGCACCGATTCATCGTTCATGCCCAGGACGATCCAGCGCTTGAGCATTGCTGCGCGCGTCAGCACCGGACTGGCAGCATTGAACCCGCCCTCGGTGTCGGTGGTGCGCTGGGGCGCGTCGTGGACATTGCCGACAGGCACGCCCGCCGCAACGGCGGCATCTCGGCCGTTTGACGTCCGCTCCCGCGCCGTTTCCAGCCCGTCGAAGCTCACCCTGAGTATGCCGGTTTCCGACAGGGGCCAGCCACGGCGAACCGCCTCCTCCACCGCCATGCGACCGGCCAGAGCACCGATGTCCGCGGCAGATATGCCGACGTGCGGAATGTTCTCGATCGGTCTGCCCCGTGCATCAACCAGCCGATCGTCGACCGACATGACCTTCAGATCGTTGACGCGCGCCCGCTGCTCAATCGCCGGTCCCAAGCGGGTATCCGGAGCACAGATGATGAAGCCGGCGGCATTCTTGGCCGCCAGATTGTCGATGGCGGTCAGGACACGATCCCCGTCCATGGCACCGATCTTCAAGACGGTGAAGCCGTTCTGTCGCGCGGCCATGTCGGCAAACCGCCACTCGTCCTGAAACCAGGGCTCTTCGGGGTTTTTGACGATGAAACCGATCTTCAGCCCTGGTGCGGAGCGCGCGCAGCCGGCGACGGCACCTGCCAGCAGCCCGGACAACATCGCCTTGCGGGTCAGTTCCAACACAGCCTCCCCTCGGGCCCCCTGACCGGGCGCTCTCGATCCTTGGGTCGAGGCTAGGGCCAGCTCCCCGAGCAGGTCAATCCTTTTATCATATTAATGTCGCTGCTAGATTGTCCCGGCATGGGCTTGGGCGGATTGGCGAATGGCGATGGAAGCGGCCTTCATCGGCATTGACTGGGGCACCACCAATCTGCGTGCCTGGCTGCTGACGGCGGAGGGTCAGTCCCTTGAAGCGCGCAGTTCTGCCCGTGGTATGAGCGGTCTGGACCCCGCTGACTTCGCATCCACCCTGGAGGGCATCCTGCAGGGTTGGCCGACCGATCTGCCGGTGCTGGCATGTGGCATGGTCGGTGCGCGCCAAGGCTGGATCGAGGCTCCTTACGTCTCATTGCCCGCCGCCCCTCCTTCTCTGGGGGATAGGCTGATCCTGGCACCGGCAAGCCGCAGGGTCCTGATTGTGCCGGGTATTGCTGCCCGTGACCCGCAGGGCCGTCTGGCAGATGTCGCACGCGGCGAAGAAACTCAGGCGATCGGGGCCGCAGCGCCCGGTCCCGGGCTGCTGGTCTGTCCGGGCACGCACTCCAAATGGATCCGCACCGATGGGCCGCGCATCCTCGACCTCCAGACCTTCATGACGGGCGAACTGTACGGCCTGCTGTCGTCCCAGTCGGTTCTGCGCCACGCGATCGGCTCGAAGGCCCAGCCGGGTGACGCATTTCGACAAGGCGTTGAGGACATGTTGCAGGGACGTCCCCTGGCAGAGGCGCTGTTTTCAGTGCGGGTACAGTCCCTGGACGGCCGCTTGGCCACGATCGATGCCGCCTCGCGCCTTTCGGGACTTTTGATCGGGGCCGAAGTGGCCGCCGGCATGGCGCGTTTCGGCTTTTCTCCGGTTCGACTGGTCGGTAATCCCGAACTGACCTCCCTCTATGCTTCGGCCCTGGCTCAGGCGGGGTATCAGGCGGTGGAGGTCATCGACGGCGATCAGGCCGTCTGCCGCGGCCTGGCCCACATCTGGAACGCACGTCCATGATCGACCCACACCTGAGCGCCCTGCCCCTCATCGCCATATTGCGCGGCCTGAAACCTGACGAAGCGCTGGCCATCGGTGAGGCCTTGTTCCACTCCGGCTTTCGTTGCCTGGAGGTTCCGCTGAACTCGCCTGAGCCTCTGGACAGCATTGCTCTGTTGGCCGAGCGCTTCGGCGACCGGATGCTGGTCGGGGCGGGCACTGTGCTGACGACCGACGCCGTCGACGACGTGGCCCGGGCCGGTGGCAGGCTGATCGTCTCGCCCAATACCGATCCCGCCGTCATCGCCCATGCCAAGACCCGTGGCATGGTCTGCCTGCCCGGCGTGTTCACGCCCACCGAAGCCTTCGTCGCCCTCGCCGCCGGTGCCGACGGACTGAAACTGTTTCCGGCCGAGGTGGCCGGGCCTGCGGGCCTTAAGGCCCTGAAGGCCGTGCTGCCCAGTGACGTCCCCCTGTATGCCGTCGGTGGGGTGGACCCGGGGACCCTGTCCCAATGGCGATCCGGCGGGGCGGACGGGTTCGGGATCGGATCGGCGCTCTACAGGCCAGGCCGCGCTGCCGTCGACGTTGCGCGTCAGGCCGAAGCCTTCGTCGCCGCGTGGCACGCTGCACAATGACCGCGACGCCGTCAGACCTGCCTGTGGGAGCAAGCCCCGCCGGCACTGCGACCGGCACCATCAGCGGCAAGCCCGCCAGCAAGGTCGGTCGCGGACGGCCACGGGGCGACGGCTTTCAGGTCGATACCGGGCGCAACCTGACCTACAGCCTCGTTCAGGACCTGGGTCGGCAGATCGTGACCCATGCCTATGGTGTGCAGAACCCCTTCCCGGTCGAGAGCGAGCTGTGCCGTCGCTATGGCGTCAGCCGCCCGGTGCTTCGCGAGGCGGTCAAGATGCTGACGGCCAAGGGCCTGCTGACGGCCCGCCCGCGACACGGCACCCACATCCAGTCGGAAGAGCGCTGGAACATGTTGGATCCGGATGTGCTGGGCTGGCTGCTGGAGCGCAAGTTCGACAACGGTTTGCTGGTCCAGTTCACCCAGATGCGTCTTGGGATAGAGCCGGAAGCCGCCGCCATGGCCGCGCTTCACGCCAGTCCGGCCCAGCAGCAGGCCCTGCGCGACGCGATCGCCCGGATGGAGGCCGCAGAACGTGGCGAAGACGATCCCCTGCTGTCCGATATCGCCTTTCACGTCGCCATACTGGACGCCAGCAACAATCGCTTTTTCCAGCAGCTGACCGAGTTCGTGGAGACGGCGCTGCGCTTCTCCATCCGCCGGACCAATGCGCGAAAGGGCGTCAGGCTGGCCTCGGTTGCTGAACATCGGGCCGTTGCCGACGCGGTTCTGAGCGGTGATGTCGATGCCGCCCGTCTAAATCACCGCGCCCTCATCCAGGGGGCCCTGGATCTCCTGAAGGGCTGACCGGCGAAGGTACCGGCACGAACCGGCACTGGCCTGCGGGCGGGTTCAGAGCCAGACAGGCGGGCTGGAAGACGTGGGGATGCGGGGCCACGCCGGTGTCGATCCACGCTTCCAGCGCTTTCAGGCTGGTGATGTATCCTGCGTCGGTCAGCCGACTGTGGTCGGCCTCATCGGTCGCCACCTGCACCAGCAGGTGCCCGCGCCCCGCCTGTTCGACCGTCCGGGCATAGGCGGTCTCTGCCGCAAAGGCCACGGTCGGATCATACAGGGCGTGCATGGTCACGGTCGGCAGCACAATCAGCCCCGACAGATCGGCGTCATAGGCGAGCTGCGCCACCGCCTGGGGATCGGCCCTGAACCGCTCGACGCCGGCGTTCAGCGCCGCATCGTCACTGGATCCGACGTAAACAGTCTGGCTGTTGTCGAAAGGATTTCGGCCGCCCAGCCTGCGCTGCACCAGGTCCTGAAACAGGAAGGTCGCCCACGACAGGTGGGCCACCAACTGCGCCTCCGCCACACCGGTCACGGCCAGGATGTCCTTCAGGCGCGACGCCTGTTCAGACGTACGCCGGGCGGCGGGGCGATCGATCCCTGTGCAGGCTTCCACCCTGCGCCTCAGGTCGGCCCGGCTCAGGTCGCTGTCCAGCGGCAGCCCCTGCCAGACCGGATAGGGCGTTTCGTCCGGACCCGGATGATTGCGGCAATAGAAGTTGTAAACGGCCCTCAGATCCGCCCGAAACCCATAGGCGCGCGTGCCGCCAAACAGCAGGCCATTGGTCATCAGCACGCCGTCGTAGTTGCGCTGCCCATCAATATCCAAGGCATACAGTTCCGCCGCCTTGGCCGCGACGTTCCCGCCCCAAGACTGGCCATGCAGGATCGTCCGCTCGGGGCGTCCGAACTGAGCCCAGAAGACCTGACGACTGTTGTCCGTGTCCTCCGCTGCCATCCGCACGCCATAGCCGCCGCGGCGATAGGTCGATCCGATCCAGGCATAGCCGGCTCTGACCATGACCGCGAAACGATCCAAATCCTCCAGAGGGTCCGCGGCCTCCGGCGTGCCGGTGCGCGGCCCGCCATGGGCATGGACGACCAGCCGCCGGTTCCAGTTTGCGGGCATGGCGATGACATACCACGCTCCATTTTCATCCTGACCCGACAGGCAGAGGGTGCCCGCGCTGACGCTGTCGGGACAGGCGATGGGCTGCAGCGGTGCCGGTTCCTGGGCAGCGACGGCAGGTGCCGCAAGGACTGCCAAGGTCAGGATGGCCGGTGCCGCCGCTTTTCTCATCGCCCGTCTCCCTGCCTCAGAACGACCGCGTGACCGCCGCGTACCAGTAGCGGCCGTAGGGGCGATAGACGGAGCCCAGGTAACCGCCGTCAGCCAGCGGCGGGCCTTCGTCGGTCAGGTCGCGCACGCCCAGGCGAACCCGGGTGTCGGAGGCCCATCCGGCATCCTCGAACTCGTACTGGCCATACAGATTCCAGACCAGCTGGTCCTCGACTACCCACGGCTGCCCGGTGTCGCTCAGCAGCGAGGTCTGCTCGATCTCGCTGGTGTAGTTGCCGGTCAGTCCGACACGCCAGGGGCCCATGCTCCAGTTGATATTGGCCTGCACCCGCCATTCGGGGCGTCCGTTCTGGGCGATCAATTGTCTGGAGTCCGGCAGCGGCGTCAGGGCGTTGATCGTCCCGGCATCGCGCGCTGCATACAGGCTGTCGACGACGTCGCCGGGTGCGCGAGAATACTCCAGCATCTGCGATGCATTCAGACGCACGTTGAACGTGCCCCATTCGGTCCGCCGCTTGGACCAGGCGAAGCCGAAG
Organism: Brevundimonas vitisensis; assembly: GCF_016656965.1. Classification (NCBI taxonomy): domain Bacteria; kingdom Pseudomonadati; phylum Pseudomonadota; class Alphaproteobacteria; order Caulobacterales; family Caulobacteraceae; genus Brevundimonas; species Brevundimonas vitis. The sequence goes on along the minus strand of NZ_CP067977.1, from coordinate 243,335 downwards.
TCGACCCCCTCGACCGTCTGGGGCAACAGGTTCACGAACCGGTCGCTGATCGACACCACTGCCCCGACGGGGGTCAGACCCGTACCGTCGAAGAAGGCAATGTCGTCCGCATTCGGAGCTTCGCGCACGACATTGGGGTTCGAGCCGCCGTTGACCCGGTTCAGATAGTCCAGAGCAAGAGCCGTCTGGGCACCCAGCAGGCCGACGATCTTCTCCTGCTCGATCTTCCAGCGATCGACCGTGAACGTGAAGTCGCCCCAGGATTCCGGCAGGAAGGTCGGCTGGAACACCAGACCATAAGACTGGTTGGTGCTTTCTTCCGGCTCCAGTTCCGGATTGCCCGCGATGAGCAGAGAGGCACTGGCCGTTCGCGTACAGGCGCTGAAGTTGGCGATCCGGCCGGCCCGCAGGTCAGCTTCGCAACGGACATAGTCCAGATTGGTCGCCAGACGCGCGTACTGGGTGGCGTTGACCTGCTCCAGGTTCGGCGCGCGGAAGCCCTCCGAATAGGAGCCCCGGATCCGCAGGCCGTCGATCACGTCCCAGGCCACGGCGATCTTGGGCTTGGCCACAGAGCCGAAGTCCGAATAGTGCTCGAACCGTCCGGCCAGCTGTACGTCGATGCTCCGGATCAGCGGAATGTTCATCTCGGGCGAGACGAGCGGCACCGCGAACTCGACGAATGCTCCCGCGACGTCGCGCTCGCCTTCGGTGTCCGGATTGGGACTGACGGCGGCGGTATTCGATAGATTGGTCGCTCCGGTCACCATGTCGACGAAGGTGAAGGTACCGTCGAGGTTTTCGTCCCGGTCGTCAGACTGGGTTTCGTGGCGGAACTCCACCCCCATAGCGACCCCGACCGGACCACCCGGAAGGACAAACAGATCGTTCCGGCTCATCTTGAAATCGACCAGGGTCAGGGTCGTTCGCGATGTCCGCTGCAGGTCAAAGGTGATGGCGTCGATCGCCGCCTGGGACGATGGCGTGCAGTCGCCAAAGCTGGGCGTGTCGATGCAGCCGCCGCTGAACGGATTGTAGGCATCAGGCGTGGACAGGGCCAGCTGTGCCTGCAGCGCCGTCATATTGATGTTGGGCGAGGTGTCCTTGGCCTCAGCCTCGGAATACAGCAGCGCCGTTTCCCAATCGAACCCGCGCCATTCACCGCGCAGGCCCCCCAGGATGCGCGCCTGATAGTTCTCGACGATCACGTCCTGGAAGCCGGCATCGACGAAGCGATAGTTCCCCAGTCGAACAGGCAGGCCACCGACCGGCACATTGGTCAGACCCGGCAGGCGGTTCGGGTTGACCGATCCATCCGCAAAGGTCACCGGCCCGAACGGATTCCAGTAGTTGCTGGCCGGAATCCACAGGGCGTTCAGATTGATCACCGGCGGCTGGATGGCATGGCTTTCGGCGGCATAGAGGCCGAACTCGCCGAAGGCCTCGATCGAAGACGTCAGCTCATAGTGGCCGCTGACAAAGACATTGACGCGCTCGATCGACGACCGGACCGTGGTCCCGTTGCGCGTGTCGTACCGCATTTCACGGTTGGTGCTGTTATAGGCCGGGGCACCGGAAATCAGGCAGATGTCTCCGGGCAGCGGCGCGCCGTCACAGCCGAAGCTTTCGGGCTGGATGCGGAAGGCGCCGGCCGCCGTGGCAATGACCGTGCCGAAATAGCGCGGCCGCAGGGCCGTGGTCGATCCCGGCAGGGTCATCGTGCCCCACGGCGTGTGCGACGACCGCCCGTCCGGCACACTGGACGTCTCGAAGCCCGGATACTGCGCGAAGAACGACCGCAGGTCGTCGGTCGCGGTGAAGTCCTGATCCTCGGCCATCAGCTTGGACCGATCGGTGTAGTTGATGAACACCGAAAGATTGCCGCGATCGAAATCCCGACCCGCGAAGATGTTGGTTTCAAACTCGGTAAACTCGGTGCCTTCAGCCCCGCCGTACTGAGTGCTGATGGTCAGGCCGTCGATGTCGTCGCGCAGCACGGTGTTGACCACACCCGCCACGGCGTCGGCACCATAGATGGCGGCGGCACCGTCCAGCAGAACTTCCAGTCGCTCCAGCCCCGATACTGGAATGGCATTGGAGTTGTAGCTCAGTACCGGCACGGTCCCGCTGTCCGACGTGCCCTGGCTGGTCGGGTGCTGAACCAGGCGGCGACCGTTCAAAAGGACCAGGGTGTTGCCGACGCCGAGCGAGCGCAGATTGACCGAGTTCACATCGCCACGCGCCGAGTTGCTGGTCTGGGGGTTGTTGGCAGAGTCGAACAGGACGTCGCCCATCTGCGGGATCGACCGGAACAGGTCGTCGCCAGAGGTCGCCCCCGTGGCGGCAATCTGCTCGGCGTCCAGCACCACGACCGGAAGGGCCGCCGTCGTCGACGCTCCGCGGATCTGCGAACCGACGACAACCAGTTCGTCCACGGACGTGGCTTCGCCGTCCGGATCCTGGGGCGTGGCGGTGATGACCGCCTCCTGGGCCAGGGCCGATCCGGCCACGGCCATGACCGCCATCAAGGCCGTGCCGCCAAACAGCAGGTCTCTTTGTGTGAAACGCATCGTCGTCCCTCCTCTATTCCCCTCGGCCGATCCAGGTCGGCCGTTTGATCTTGTTGGTCGTCAGTCGGCCGTTACGACGGCCTTGTCCCCCGGTCCGGCGGCCGGATCGACCGGTGCAGCCAGGCCTTTGGGCCCGCGGCCCAGCGCGGCATGCAGAGCGTCGCGGTCCAGCTCTCCCTCCCAGCGCGCCACGACCAGAGTGGCCACGGCGTTTCCAATGAAGTTGGTCAGGGCCCGGCACTCGCTCATGAACCGGTCGATGCCCAGGATCAGCGCCATGCCGGCCACAGGCACCGTCGGCACCACGGCCAAGGTCGCGGCCAGGGTGATGAAGCCCGCGCCTGTGATTCCGGCCGCGCCTTTGGAACTCAGCATGGCGACCAGCAGCAGCAGCACCTGTTCCTGCAGCGTCAGCTCGATGTTCATGGCCTGGGCAATGAACAGAGCAGCCATGGTCATATAGATGTTGGTGCCGTCCAGATTGAACGAATAGCCGGTGGGCACGACCAGTCCGACCACCGACTTGGTGGCACCGGCCGCTTCCATCTTCTGCATCAGGCTGGGCAGGGCCGCCTCGGACGACGACGTCCCCAGCACCAGCAGCAGCTCTTCCTTCAGATAGGCGATCAGCCGGAAAATGGAGAAGCCATTGGCCAGGCAGACCAGCCCCAGCACGCCAATCACGAAGACGAGGGAGGTCAGATAAAAAGTCGCGATCAGCGCGGCCAGCTTGGCCACGGCCCCGAGGCCATAGGCTCCGATGGTGAAGGCAAAGGCCCCGAACGCCCCGATCGGTGCGGCCTTCATCAGGATGGCCACCAGTTTGAAGACGATCTGGCTCAGCGACTCCAGGCCGCGCCGCACCGGCTCGGCCGCGTCCCCGACGATCGCCAGGGCGATGCCGAACAGGATGGCGACGAACAGGGTCTGCAGGATGTTGCCCTCGACGAAGGCACTGACCAGGGTCGTGGGAATGATGCCGGTCAGAAAGCCGACAATGGTGCTTTCATGGGCCGCCGCCGAATATTGCGCCACCGATGCCGGATCCAGGCTGGCGGGGTCGATGTTCAGCCCACGCCCAGGCTGAACCACATTGCCGATCACCAGTCCGACGATCAGCGCCAGGGTCGAAAACACCAGAAAATAACCGAACGCCTTGGCGGCAACGCGTCCGACCTGGCCCAGGTCGCGCATGCCGGCCAGCCCGGTGACGATCGTCAGGAAGATGACTGGTGCGATGATCATCTTCACCAGCTTGATGAAGGCATCACCCAGCGGCTTCAGCTGAACCGCGAAGTCCGGCGCGAAATGGCCGATCAGGCCTCCGGCCAGAATCGCCAGCAGCACCATGAAATAGAGGCTGCGATAGAACGGTCGATGCGCGGCAGGCGCGCCCGGTGATTGGACGATCGGACCCAAGAAGACCTCCCGTGAAGGCAGGAACGCGCCTTCGATCTCTGTGACTTTGCCGTCTGACGCGGCTATTCGAGAGTATCGTCACCATGCTGAACGACAGGCAAGAGATTGCCACAATGTGGCTTAATGCCTGTTTTTGCGTTGGTTTTCTTGCTTGCCTCATGGGCAAGAAGCCCAACTGTGCGGATTTTCACACGCGCCACCTCGACATTTGTGCATATTTCCGCACAGTCGGAGCATGATGCTTCGCTTCGATCCCTCGACCTATGTGTGGCGGCTCTTCGCAGCCTTCTGGATCGTCGTAGCCGTCGTCGCGGTCGTGGGCTGGGGCGAGATCGCCCGGCGCGATGCAAAGGCTTCCGCGCTACGACAGGCCTCCACCGCCGCCGCCCTGCATGCTTCGGTTCTGCGCAGCGAGCTGGAGCGCCACCGCTCCCTGCCCATGGTCATGGCGCTGGACCCCGACCTTGCCGATCTGCTGACCGATCCCGGCTTGGGCCCCTCCGTGCTGAACCTCAAGTTCGAAGGTCTGGCCCGCGATGTCCGCGCCGCGGCCATCTATCTGCTGGACACGGGCGGCACCGCTCTGGCTGCCAGCAACTGGCGTGAGCCGACCAGCTTCGTCGGGTCCAACTATCGTTTCCGCCCCTATTTCCACGAAGCCATGCGCGACGGTCAGGCCGCCTTCTTCGCCCTTGGGACGGTCAGTGGCCGCCCTGGCCTCTACCTGTCCCGCCGCGTGGATGATCCGGCCGGTCGCCCGATCGGGGTCATCGTCGCCAAGGTCGAGTTCGACGTGTTGGAGCAGGATTGGCGCGCGTCGGGCGAACCGACCTATGTCACCGATTCCAACGGGGTCGTCCTGATCACCACCGTGCCGGATTGGCGGTTTCGTACGACCCAACCCTTGTCTCAAGCCCAGCGACGCCAGTTTTCACTGGAGCATACGTCGGGCACTGCCGCCCTGGCGGATATGCCCTTCCCCGCCGGACGGGATGACCTGATCCGCATCAGCCAGGGTTTGCCGAGCGACCTCTATGCCCGCACGGTCCAGCCCTTGGCCGACATGGGCTGGACCCTGACCCTGCTGTCGGCCTCCCGGGCCCAGATTGCACGCGCCACCCTCGCCGCCCAGACCCTGGCCCTGCTCAGCGTCGCCCTCCTGGCGGGTCTGTCCGGCATCCTGCTGCGCCGTCGTCAGCGTGCCCGGCTGCGCGCCGTCGAGGCCGAGGCTGCCCGGCTCGAACTGGAGCGGCAGATCGACCTGCGCACCGTCGAACTTCGCAACGCCAACACGCGGCTCAGTCACGAGATCGATGAACGCCGCCGCCTGGAAAAAAGCCGGCAGGATCTCCAGGACGAACTCATCCAGGCCAACAAGCTGGCCACCCTGGGCCAGATTGCCGCCGGCGTGGCCCACGAGATCAACCAGCCCATCGCCGCCATTCGCACCCATGCGGACAGCGCAGGCCTTTACCTCGACCGATCCGATACCGCCGCCGCCGCGCGCTCGCTGTCGACCATCGGCGGCCTGACCGAGCGGATCGGGGCCATTACCGACGAACTGCGCGCCTTCTCTCGCAAGACCCGGTCGGAGGTCGTCGCCGTCGCTGTTGATGCCGCCATCGATGGCACCCTGTTGCTGATCGGGGCCCGCCTGCGCGAACGCGGCGTCCGGCTTTCGCGGGATGTGCCGGTGCCCGGCCTGCGGGTCAGGGCAGAGCGGAACCGGCTGGAGCAGGTTATCCTGAACCTCCTTCAGAACGCGGTCGAGGCCCTGGAGGGCGTCGCCGACCCCACCATCGTCATCGCCGTGCGCCAGACAGGAAGCCGGGTCACGATCGCCGTCTCCGACAACGGCCCCGGGGTCTCGCCCGAGGTGCGCGACCGCCTCTTCACCCCCTTCACGACCGATAAGGCAGATGGCCTGGGCCTGGGCCTGGTTATCAGCCGCGACATCGTCACCGGGTTCGGGGGAGAGCTGACCTATCGGCCCGGCCCCGCAGGGACCACCTTCCAGATCGTTCTGGCCCGCGCGAAATGAGCTTCCAGTCCCTGAACCGCATTGCTCTGGTCGAGGATGACGTCAGTTTCCGCGAGGCCTTGGCCGAGAGGCTGTCGCTGGACGGGTTCGTAGTCACCGCCTTCGGTTCCGGCGAGCCGGCGCTGAAAGCCCTGACCGATCGTTTCGAGGGCGTGGTCGTTACCGACCTGCGCATGCCCGGACTGGATGGCCGCCAGCTGGTCGAACGCCTTCTGTTGATGGACCCGGACCTGCCCGTGGTCATGATGACCGGGCATGGCGACATCGCAGAGGCCGTCGATGCGATGAAGCGCGGGGCCTATGACTTCCTGGCCAAACCCTTTGCTCCGGAACGTCTGGTTCAGACCCTGCGGCGAGCGCTGGAGAAGCGTGGCCTGATCCTGGACAACCGCCGTCTGGCCGCCCTGGCGGCAGAAGACACCTGGACCATTCCACTGAGCGGCGACAGCCGACCCGTCGAAAGCCTGCGCACCGCCGTCCGCCAGCTGGGCGAGGCACCGGTCGATGTCCTGATCGAGGGAGAGACGGGATCGGGCAAGGAGGCCATCGCCCGCGCCATCCACAGCGCCGGTCGCCGCCGCACCCGTCCGTTCGTCGCCGTGGCCTGTGCGGCCCTGTCCGACGGGGCGGCCGAGGGTCAGCTGGCCGGGCATGAGGCCGGGGCCTTCTCCGGTGCGATCCGCCGCCGCGTCGGTCAGATCGAACAGTCCCATCAGGGCACCCTGTTCCTGGATGACATCGATCAGGCTCCCCCCACGGCTCAGCGCCTGCTGCTGCGTGTGCTGGAAGAGCGCGAAGTCATGCCGCTGGGCGCCGCAGAGGCCCAGGCCCTGGACCTGCGCATCCTGGCCGCCACCAGCACCGACCCGGCCCTGGCCATGCAGCGCGGCGATCTGCGCGAGGATCTGTTTTACCGCCTGAACGTGGTGCGGCTGCGCGTGCCGCCGCTGCGCGAACGTCGCGAGGACATTCCCCTGCTGTTTGCCCGCTTCCTGGCCCATGCCTCGGACCGGTTGGGCCGCCCGGCCCCCGCCATGGACCATGCGGTTCGACGTCGCCTGCTGGAGTACGATTGGCCCGGCAATCTGCGCGAACTGTCAAACTTCGCCAGTCAGGTCGCGGTTGGCATGACCGCCGTGGCGGCCGCGCCCCAGGTCGAGGGGGGCCTGTCCGAACGGGTTCAAGCCTATGAGGCCGAACTGATCCGGGAGGCGCTGACGGCCGGTCGCGGGGACATCCGCACCGTGACCCAGGCTTTGCGGATTCCGCGCAAGACTCTCTATGACAAGATGGCGCGCCACGGCATCCGCCCGGCGGAACACCGAACCGACTGATCCAAACGGCCCGCCCGGCGTTGCAGTCCCGCGTCATCCGGCGCGGGGAGATCAACGGACGTGCGCGGCGAGCTGAAAACCTATCAGGCCAAGCGCCGCTTCGGCGAAACGCCCGAGCCCAAAGGCGCCAAGGCGAAGCGGCGCGGCAAGGCTCCGCTGCGGTTCCTGATCCAGCGTCACGCGGCGACGCGGCTGCACTATGACTTTCGGATCGAACACGACGGCGTGCTGAAGTCCTGGGCCGTGACCAAGGCCCCGTCCCGCGATCCGGCCATCAAGCGGCTGGCCGTCGAGGTGGAAGACCATCCTCTGGACTATGGCAATTTCGAAGGGACGATTCCGGGCGGCAACTATGGCGCCGGTACGGTCCAGATGTGGGACACCGGCACCTGGACCCCCCAGCACCCCGACACCCTCGAGGCTGATTTTGCCAAGGGGTCCATCAAGATGTTCCTGGACGGCGAACGGTTGAAGGGCGGCTGGGCCCTGGTCCGGTTGAAGTCCGATCGGGGTAAACCGTCCAAGCGCAACAACTGGCTGCTGATCAAGGAAAAGGACGACCACGCCGTCCCTGGCGAAGCCGACGCCCTGGCCGAGATCGACGCCTCGGTCACCACCGGACGCTCCCTGGCCGAGATCGCGGAGGGCACCGACCAGTGGACGAAGTCCAAGCCGACGGGCCGCAAGGCCCCTAAGCCTCCCACCCCACGCTCAAGCAGCGCAAAGAACAGGCCTCCGGCCTTCGTGCCGATCCAGCTGTGCAAGGTCGTCGACCATCCCCCCGGCGCGGCGGGCTGGGCCCATGAGATCAAGTTCGACGGCTATCGCATCCAGATCGGGATCGGGGGCGGAAAGGCGATCCTGCGCACTCGCAACGGCCTTGACTGGACCGATCGCTTTCCCGACCTGGCCGCCGATGCCAGCACCTGGCCGGATGCGGTGATCGACGGCGAACTGTGTGCCCTTGATGACGACCATATGCCGGACTTCCCGGCGCTTCAGGCCGCGATCGCGGACGGCCAAACCGGCTCCCTCGTCTATTTCGCCTTCGATCTGCTGTTCGAAGGCGATGAAGACCTTCGCAAACTGCCGCTGTCCCATCGCAAGGCCCGGCTTCAGGCGTACGTCGACCGGGTGGGCAAAACCGATGCTGACCGCCTGCGCTATGTCGAGCATTTCGCTACCACCGGCCAGGCCGTCCTGGAGAGCGCCTGCCGGATGGATCTGGAAGGCGTCATCTCCAAGAAGCTGGACGCCCCCTATCACGCGGGTCGCTCGGCCAGTTGGGTCAAGTCCAAATGCCGCGGCCGGGACGAGGTCGTCATCGGCGGCTGGTCGTCGGAAGGGGGTACCCGCTTCCGCTCGCTGCTCGTCGGGGTGCGCGACAAGGGCGGGCTGCGCTATCTGGGTCGCGTCGGGACCGGCTATGGCGAGGCGGTGGTCAAACGCCTGATGCCCGCACTCAAAGCTGCGGCGGCAGACCAGACGCCCTTTGCTGGCGCAAACGCGCCAAAGGGCGGTCGCGACATTCACTGGCTGAAACCGGTCCTGGTCGCAGAGGTCGAACACGGCGGCTACACCGAAAGCGGAGCCCTGCGTCAGGCGGCCTTCAAGGGGTTGCGCGAGGACAAGCCTGCGGCCGAAGTCACCGAACCTCCTCAGCCGCCGACCGAAATGAAGTCGACCGCGACCGTCCACTCTCCCTCGGCACCCTCTGGCAAGCGCGGCAAGGTTGTCGTCGCCGGGGTCACCCTGTCCAACCCTGACAAGATCCTTTGGCCGGCCGTGGGCGACCACCCTGCCATCACCAAGGCCGATCTTGCCCGTTATTATGAAGCGGCGGCCGAACGCCTGCTGCCTCACGTCGGCGACCGCCCCACCTCCATCATCCGCGCACCCGACGGCATCGATGGCGAGATGTTTTTTCAGCGGCACGCCATGGCCGGTTCAAACCCCCGGCTGAAGCTCATCGACGTCCAGGCCCGCACGCCCTATGTCGCCGCGGTCGATGTCGGGGGCCTGGTGGCCATTGCGCAGTCCGGCGGGCTGGAGCTCCACCCCTGGGGCTGCAAGCCCGGCGATCCCGAGGTTCCCGATCAGGTCACCTTCGACCTCGATCCCGACGAGGGTCTGGATTTCGCTGATGTCATCGCGGCCGCCAAGGCAGTGAAGGCAAAACTGGAGGCGCTCGACCTTCCGGCCTTCGTCAAGACGACGGGCGGCAAGGGCCTCCACGTCGTCGTCCCGATCCGGACAGATGCCCGCAGTCGTATCACTTGGGATCAGAACAAGGCCTTTGCCAAGGCCCTGGCAGAGACCCTCCGTGCCGGCGCACCCGACCGTTTCACCACCACCCTGGCCAAGAAGGCGCGGGGCGGAAAGATCTTCATCGACTATCTGCGCAACGGCCGCATGGCCACCGCCGTTGCCCCGTGGTCGCCCCGCGCCCGGCCCGGCGCGGGCATCGCCTTCCCACTGTCCTGGGGGCAGGTTCGGTCCGGCCTGGACCCGTCGGCCTTCAACCTGTGGACCTATCCATCCCTGCTTAGAAAGCCAGATCCGTGGGAGGATTTCCGCCCCTCGGCGGCCAGCCTGAAAAAGGCACTCAAGGCCCTGGGCGTGACCTAACGGCGTCGTGGTCGGAACTGGCGGCGGTCTCCCCCGCTTCTCCTGTACCCCCCAGGAAAAGCCGGAGTAATCTATGACACAGGATTTCGCGTCTCACGCCGAGGACGTCGCCGAACACGAACGCGACATTCAGGCCGGGATTGATGACGGCACCACCGCTTCGGAAAACTCGGACGGCGGCGCCATGCAGGCCGGAGCCCGCCCCTACCCCGTTCCGCCCTTTCCCAAACAGCACCAGCCCAAGCCGGGCGATGAAGCCGCTCTCGATCCCGCGCCGATGTACGATGCCCCCTTCTGGAAGGGGTCGGGCAAGCTGGAGGGAATGGCTGCCCTGATCACCGGCGCAGATTCCGGCATCGGCCGGGCCGTCGCTGTACTGTTTGCGCGCGAGGGGGCCGACATTGTCATCTGCCATCTGGATGAGGACGCCGACGCCGAAACCACCCGCGCCGCCGTCGAGGCCGAGGGGCGAAAGGCCCTGGTGCTCAAGGGCGACGTCGCCGATCCGGCCTTCTCGAAACATGCCGTCAACGAGACGCTGAAGGCCTTCGGTCGCCTCGACGTCGTCGTGCCCAATGCCGCGTTCCAGGAGCACGTCGACGACTTCCTGGACCTGACGTTCGAGCATTTCGACCGGACGCTGAAGACCAATCTCTATGGCTATTTCAACCTGACCCAGGCGGCGGTTCCGCACATGAAGCCGGGCGGAGCCATCGTCATGACCGGGTCTGTCACCGGCCTGATGGGCAACAAGGACCTGCTGGACTATTCGATGACCAAGGGCGGCATCCATGCCTTCGCCCGGTCGCTGGGCACCCACCTGGCCCCGCGCGGCATCCGTGTGAACGTCGTCGCGCCTGGCCCGGTCTGGACGCCCCTGAATCCCGCCGACAAGGACGAGGAGGCGACGTCGAAGTTCGGATCCCAGACGGTCATGAAGCGTCCGGCCCAACCGGAAGAGATCGCGCCCGCCTTCGTCTTCTTGGCCTCGCCGCAGTGCTCCAGCTACATCACGGGCGAAATCCTGCCGATCATTGGTGGCTATTCGGGGGGCTGATGTCCGCCGCCGGCTCCGCTCCTGAAAAGGAGCGGGGTCAGGCCGCCGTCTTCTTCCTGCTGGCCGGCTTTTTAGCCGGTGCTTTCTTCGCAGCAGGCTTCTTGGCTGCTGCCGACTTGGACCCCGTCGCCGAGCCTTTCAGACTGTTCTTCAGGGCCGCCATCAGGTCGATGACATTGGTGTCGTCCGGCTCGGCTACATCGACCGTGCCCTTGCCGCCCTTGGTCTTGGCTTTGATCATTTCACGCAGGGCGTCGTCGTAGCGATCCTTGAAGTCCGAGGCGTCAAAGTCCGCTTCCTTCTGGCCGATGATCCGCGCGGCGATCTCCACCATGTCGGCGTCCGCCTTCACGGTGGGAATGTCGTCGAAATAGTCGGCGGCGTCCCTGACCTCGTCGTGTGCCCGCAGCGTATAGGCCACCAAACCCTTGCCCCGGACCTCCAGCGCCAACTGACGTTCCTTGCCGCGCAGGACCAGGCACCCCAGTGCCACCTTGCCCTGTTTCTTCATGGCATCGCGGATGACGGCGAACGCCTCCACCCCCGCGCCCTTCTCGGGCACGACGAAGAAGGGGTCGTCCCAGAACAGGCGGTCGATCTCGCTCTCGTCGACGAACTTGTCGATCGAGATGGTCTTGGTGCTCTCCAGCTTGACCTTGTCGAAGTCGGCGTCGTCGAACAGGACATACTCGTCCTTCGACACTTCGTATCCGCGCACCAGATCGCTGCGTTCCACCGGCCCCGTGTCCGGATCGGTCGGCACCATGCGGATGCGGTTGTTGGTCTCGGGATTGATCAGGTGGAAGCGAACGTCATTGCTGCTGGTCGTGGCGGTGAACAGCGCCACCGGACAGGTGACCAGCGACAGCTTCAGATGTCCCTGCCATGTGGGTCGCGCAGCCATCGATTCATCCCTCGCTTCAGGACGCAGGAATGCGCGGCGGCCCCGCTTGGTTCACATCGGTCCGGTCAGGCCCGGCGGCCCAGTCTCAACCCGTGTGTATTCAGCCACATCCCGCCGATGGCCGTGGCCAGCCCGAGGCCCAGCACCCCCGTCGCCGGACCGATCGCCAGGCCTAGGCTCTCGCCGAACGGTGCCATCACCGGCTGCAGGCCCCACAGAAGGGCCGTCGCCGCGATCGCCCAGGGCACGCTGGCCCCGACCGTGGCCAGGGCCCGTCGCCGCGCCACACGCCTTGCGACGGCCGCCTCGAACGCCGGGTCGCGCACGGGGCGATCGAGGCTCAGGAACAGGGACAGTTTGTCGTCAGGCGTCATCGGATCCTCCGAGCGCTTTCAGCAGCCGCGCCCGACCCCGCGCAACATGGGACTTCACCGTGCCCAGTGGCAAGCCCAGGGCCAGCGCCGCCTCTGCGTGCGACCATCCGTCCGCCAGGCACAGGGCGACCGCGGCGCGCACATCGGGGGCCAGCTCTGCCATGGCCGCCGCCAGGGCCAGCCGGTCCTCGTGCGACAGACCGGACGGCGCATCGATCGTTTCCAGCCAGGCCCGGTCCCGCGCCGCCCCGCGCCGCGCCCCGCGCATCCGGTCCTGCGCCTTTCGCCAGGCGATGCCCAGCAGCCACGACCGCACGCCCGCCGGGTCCTTCAACGACCTGAGAGCGCCCCAGGCGGCCAGGAAGGTCTCCTGCGCCACATCGTCCGCCTCGGCCCAGCCGCCGCCCAGGGTGCGCCGCAGAAAGCCGCGCACCACCCCCTGATGCCGGGCCACCAACTGGCCGAACGCCGCGTCCGACCCGGCCCGCGCCCGGTGCACCAGGGCGGCGTCGTCCGTCCCCTCCCCCACGGTCCTGCTCCCGTCCGGCCATCAGCCCCGGTTGCGCCGGCCCCGGCCGATAAGGGCCGAGACCAGACAGGCCACGGACAGGGCGCCCAGCACGAAGGTCACGATCAGAAAGGCTTCGCCTGCCCCGTACATATTGCTCCAGGCCGCATAGCCGAAACCGGCCGCCAGCAGGCCGAACAGCACGACCGAGAACCAGTTGCCGCCCTGGCTCCATCCGCTGCTGCTGCTCGTACCCCAGGCCTCGGCGTCCGCATCGATCGGCCGGTCCAGCACCTTCAGCAGGGCCTCGGGCGGTTCCTGCCCCCGCTCGGCATAGGTCTGGATCAGCTTCAGCGTGTCGCGCTGGCGCATATAGTTCAGGAAGCTGGAGATACCGCCGAACACGAACCAGCTCAGCGGAAACAGCAGCCACCAATAGCTGCGAAACATGTCTTCCATCGTCATCATCCCAATCGCACAGCGACCCTCGCCGTGCTCTCATAGGGATAGTCGCCGCCGAACCCGTCAATGGATGCAGCTTGCGGAACATCGCCCGGCCCCCATTTCCAATCGAACACGGAGAGCACGCATGACCCACGTCACCTATCGTATCGTCGAACATGACGGCGGCTGGGCCTATCGCCTGGGCGACACCTTCTCCGAGACCTTCCCCAGCCATGACGCCGCCCGCGCCGCCGCCGTGGCCGCCGCCCGCGAACAGCGCGTGCCGGACCAGACGGCCATGATCGAATATGCCGACGCCTCGGGCACCTGGATCACCGAGCGCGCCGACGGCCACGACCGGCCCGAAGTCGACGTTCAGGGATAGGTTCGGCCGCTACCGCGTCAGCGCGGCAGCGTAGATTTCGGGCTTGAACCCCACGATCCTTCGCTCGCCCAGGTCCAGCACCGGGCGCTTGATCATCGACGGCTGGTCCAGCATCAGCGCGATGGCCTTGTCCGCGTCCAGATCGGCCTTGTCCGCATCCGCCAGCTTTTTGAACGTCGTGCCCGCCCGGTTCAGCACGACCTCCCAGCCATGCTCGGCCACCCACCGCTCCAGCATGGCCCGCTCGACGCCCGCCTTCTTGTAATCGTGGAATTCGTAGGCCACGCCCTGCTCGCCCAGCCACACCCGAGCCTTCTTCACCGTGTCGCAGTTGGGGATGCCGTAGAGAATGGGAGCCACAGGTCCTCGCAGATTTTCGGGTTCGAACACCGCTTCTGATATCAGCTTTCCAACCCCCACGGACACCGGCTTTCTTGTCGTCCCGTCAATCTGATGAGACGATCGGTGATGGAGGTTCGGTGTGTTTCAGCGTGACGCCTATGCTCTGATCGCGCTGGCGCTGGCGGGTGTCGCTTTCACCCTCTACGCCGTCATCGGTTCGACGCCGTTTTTTCCCAGGTCCTTGCAAATGCAGTCGGGGATCTGCCCCGCTGGCGAAGGCTATCCCGCAGAGCGACGGCGCGTGATGGATGCGTCTGAAGCGGAGTGGTATTCGAGTGGCTTGTTCAGCCTGCATGAGCAGCCCTTGTTCCCTGACAGGGACCGGCCCTTACAAACGGTCAGGTTTACTCTCCTTCGGAGCTTCCAGGCGCCATTAACGGTCCGCACCACCGATCTGGGGGACGGACGACTGCGGCTTCAGGCGACCTTGGCACCCGGCCCGGACGGCTGCCCGGAGGACCAGGCTGGCTGTCGAATAGACAGGGTCCTGACCGAAACAGAGCAGGCGCGTGTGGCCAGGGCTCAGTCGTTGCTGGCAACCGCTTCCTACGGCTGCGCCACCGGCATTGACGGCTCAATGTGGCTCGTCGAAGCCAGCGGGCATGGAGATTACCGCTTCTGGAGCGAGTGGTCGCCACGGCATGGCGAATTGCGCGATCTGGCCTTGGTCATGATCGATCTGACGGGTTGGGAGCTCAAGGCAATCGACTAGCGCACGTCCGCCTACGGGTATTGAAGCCTTGTCCGATTTTCACCCCGAGCCGAGCGTCCGCTAACGACCCGTTGGGGACATTTGAAGCGTCCGTAGCTATCTAGGTTCGGGCGCGGATTGGGGCGTGCATGACACCTGAAGATTTCAAGCGGGTTTGGGAGTTGGAGGGGGATCGGCTTTGCCCGGTTCCTACCGAAGAGCTTTCCGGTGTTGTGATTCCCACGTCCGCCAAAGAGTTCCTTGCCAAGGCAGGTCTCCCGGAAGACGCCGCACCTTTTCTCTCCTTTGCTGCAAGCTCCAGAGGGTTTTCGTCGGACCTCTTGCGGGCAGCTATTGATCGGCAAGACGTTTTCGTGGTCGGCTCAAATGGATCGGCTGATCCAGTTGCTGTGCGCTTGGACGGCGCTTTGGTATATCTGAACCACGACGCTGAGTTTGCCGAAATCTACATCAATCGGGACGTCAACACGTTTGCTGTGACGGCTCTCAGGATGCGGGAATTGATCGCTGAGACACAGAGATTGATGGGATCGGACGCCTATCTCGACGGGCTAATCCCTGAGGCAACAACGCAGGACTTCCGTTCATTTTTAAGCAGTGTGGACCCATTGGCCTTAGAGCAAGGCACCCTCTGAACGGACGAGATTGATAGCTGGCAATCCTAACGTCCGTTTTCCACCCTCAAAGGACAGTGTGCACGTCGGCTTTCCGGCGTGCCATCGATAGCTGCTCCCGACCCATGCCCGACGTTCGAAATCCGCCGCGCTCGCGGCATAGGCAGCACTAGGGAGCGGGCTCCTCGACCCGCCGACACTGGCCCGTGACCCTCCGACCATCTCGCTCCATCGTGTAGGCGAGCGTCGTACGGTTGATGTGGTTCATGCCGTAGGCCCCGTGACGATAGTCTTCCCAGTGCCAGCCGTGAGCATCCATCGTCACGGCCGTTGACGAGGACCGGCCCAGGTCTGACGTCGTGATGGCGTTCAGGAATCCGGGGCGGAGGGAGAGGCTGACCCTCATCGTATAAGGCGGCGTCCAGTCCACATCGCAGTCCAGAAACACCGGGCTTGCTTCCATCGGCGCGCCGAGAACAGCCGCTAACATGATCGCGATCATCGAACCCTCCATCTCCGATGAAGGCTAGCGCGTCTGATTCTCCGGCGCGACGTCCGCTACGGTGGATGTCAGAAACGGTAGGGGCGACCGGCGTGACTTCGCTCCATCAAAGACCGGCGGCTTCAACGAAGCGCGGGCCGCCTCACCGCAGCCCGCAACTGCCATGTCAGCGGTTAGCGAGGAACCGTTGTCGGCTGTCGGGGATTGCCACTGCCTCTACAACGGAAGCGCCGTGATGATCCGCCGATTGATGCCCCTGACTGCCGTACTTGCTCTAGCCGCCTGCGGCGATCGCCCGCCCCGGGATCAGGACGCGGCACAATCGCGGAGCGACGAGGCGCGCGCGGAAATGGCCATGGGGCTTTCGCGCAACGGGATCGAGTCCGCCGTCTTCCGGCCCTCACCGCCTGCTCCTGCCGCGCAGCCGGGCCAGACGACCCCCGCGCAGAACCCGCCCGCCCCGACCCCGCCCGATGCCGCCTTGATCCGGGCGCAGATCCTGCTGGACCGCGCCGCCTTTTCGCCCGGCGTCATCGACGGCCTGGGCGGCGACAACTCTCGCCAGGCCATCGCCGCCTTTGAAAAGGCCAATGATCTGCCCCAGGACGGCGTGCTGGACGCGGCGGTGTTTCAGCGACTGACAACCGCCGACAGTCGCCCCGTGCTGATGGACTATGCGATCACGGCCCAGGACCTGGAGGGTCCGTTTGTTGGGACTGTGCCCACCGATCTGGAGGCGCTGTCGCGGCTGGATCGGGTCGGCTACGCCACCATCGAGGAGGCCCTGGCCGAGCGGTTCCATACGACGGAGGCCCTGCTGCGGGCGCTGAACCCCAATGCCGATTTTCGCCGCGCCGGCCAGCGTCTGGTCGTGCCTGCCGTCAGCGCCGCCAAACTGACCGCCGAGGTCGCCCGCATCACGGTGGACAAGACCGAGCTTTCGCTGCGCGCCTATGACGCCTCGGGCAAGCTGATCGGCTTCTACCCGGCCACGATCGGCAGTTCGGACCGACCCGCCCCCTCCGGCACCGTCACCGTGGTGGGCGTCGCCCCGCGCCCGAACTACACCTACGATCCCGATCGCGTCACCTATGGCAGCGGTGAGAAAAGGCTGGTGATCGCACCGGGGCCAAACAATCCGGTCGGATCGGTCTGGATCGACCTGTCGCGCGACACCTATGGCATCCACGGCACGCCGGACCCGTCCAAGGTCGGCAAGACCTTTTCAAGCGGCTGCGTGCGTCTGACCAACTGGGATGCGGAGCGCCTGGCCGCAAGCGTCAAGCCGGGGGTCGAGGTGGTGTTTCTCTAGGTCACGGCACTCGGCAAACACCCCCTGGTAGGCCCGGAGGGACTCGAACCCCCAACCAGACCGTTATGAGCGGTCGGCTCTAACCATTGAGCTACGGGCCCCCGGGGGCGAGACGCGGACCTAGCAGGCCGATGCGCCGCTGAGAAGCCGCAGGTCTTACGCCGATGTCACGCCGATGAACGGAACCTGCCGATGGCCCTTGCGCTTGGGTTCAGGTGAACACGGCCAAGGTTCGGCCATGACGCGGGACCAATCTCGCGTCCGGATCGTCACCTCTCGGAGACCAGACTGCCATGACCACCCGCTTGTGCGCCCTCACCCTCGTCTCGGCCCTGATGGCCGCCACCGCCCTGGCTGCCCCCGTCATGGCTCAGTCAGCCCCCGCCCCGCACATGATGCAGGCCGAACCCTCGATCAGCCTGTCAGCCTATGGCGAGGTCAAGGTTGCCCCGGACATGGCCACCATCACCTTCGGCGTCGTGACCGAGGCCCCCACGGCCGCCGAGGCCATGGCCCAGAACGCCGCCCGCATGACCCAGGTCATCGCCGCCCTGCGCCGTGCCGGAATCTCCGAGCGCGACATCCAGACCTCGGGCCTGAACCTGTCGGCGCAGTACGACTACGTCCAGAACGAGCCGCCCCGCCTGCGCGGCTATCAGGCCTCGAACCGCGTCACCGTGGTCATCAATGACGTCAACGCCGTGGGCACCACCGCCGACGCCGTCGTCGCCGCCGGGGTCAATCAGATCGACGGCATCACCTTCGGCCTGAAGAATCCCAAGGCCGCCGAGGATCAGGCGCGCCGCGCCGCCGTCACCGCCCTGCAATCCAAGGCCAGCCTCTATGCCGATGCCCTCGGTGTGCGACTGGGCGGTATCCGGTCGCTGAATGAAGGCGGTCCCAACATGGTCCAGCCGCCGGTCTTCGCCGGCAATCGCATGGCCATGGCGGCAGATATGGAATCGACGCCGGTGGCCCCTGGCGAACTGACGGTCCGCATCGACATCACCGGCGTCTACGACATCGTGCGATAGCCTGGGCCAGCATCCCTCGCGGCTCAGCCGCGAGGGATCATTCGGACAGGATCAGCGCGACCGGATCACGGTCGTCCGGCCCGTGTCGACCGTGACCTTCACATAGCCCTCGGTCCAGCTGGTGCCGCTCAGCACCTGGCCGGCACCCACGTCCCAGCACCCGCTCGAGACTGTCCAGCGATAGCGCCCGCCCGGCGGAATCGACTGCCCACTAGGCAGCCGGTTCAGCCCATAGCTGCCGACGTTGCACGCAGAAATCAGCACCACGTCCAGTCGATCCGTCTGGGAGACATTCTGCACCTCA
Organism: Brevundimonas vitisensis; assembly: GCF_016656965.1. NCBI lineage: Bacteria > Pseudomonadati > Pseudomonadota > Alphaproteobacteria > Caulobacterales > Caulobacteraceae > Brevundimonas > Brevundimonas vitis. The sequence continues at coordinate 224,791 of NZ_CP067977.1, read as the reverse complement.
AGGAAGCCCGTCGGCTCTCCCTCACGCACCAGATCCCCCCCGGTGATCAGGGACGCGCATCCTCCCATGACCATGGTCGTCGCGATGGCCGCCAGGGCCCACATAGATTTTCTCGACATCATCGACCTCTCCCGAAACGAGGCCACTGCATAACGCTGTGATCCAGCGCGCCACTGTCGGAATCTGACGAAGTGTCAGGGGGCGGTCGTATCGTCCTGGCCGGGGAAGCGCGCATCCCGGGCATCCTCATAGACGTCTCGCACGCCTTCGCGCGGCTGATCGGCTCCCAGCAGGCCAATCTGGGTCGCCCAGACGTCTGACAGCTGCTGCACCGTGGCCGTTACCCAGCCCGGGGCCTGTTGCCGGGACCAGTTCTGGATCGAAGCGGCGTTGAAGATCAGCATGAACGCCGTCACGAACACGATCACCCGGCTGGTCCACCGGCGATCCCGTCCCGCCATGGCCTCGTCGTCCAGCGGCGGCTCGGGCGGAAAGGCGAACCGCCCGATAGCGATCAATCGGTTTTCCCGCGTTGGCAGGTCGTGCGCATCGGCCCCGGCATTCCAGTCGCTGGACGGTTCGGTGCCTTGCGGCTCCAGCGGCGGAAAGGGCGAGGCCGTCGGCGCGGCCGGAAAGGCCGTCGGAAAGGGATCCAGCGTCCGAAAGGGGTCGTGTCCGTCTTTGGGGGGATCGTCGCTCATCGCTGTCTCAACGCCCTAGAACTGGAAATAGATGAAGGGGGCCACGCCCTCGGGACGAACGGCTTCGACCAGCAGGAAGGCCACCCCGATCAACAGGGCCAGCGTCAGAGACGGTGCGGCTTTCAGCCGTACCGCCATCCCCTCGATCGCGCGCGGCGGCAGCCAGTGCATGCCCAGGCCGATGACGATCAGTCCCACCAGCAGCGGCGTCGCCATGACCACGGCCTCCCACCGCCCCAGCCCTGCCAGCATGGCCACGGCCAGGTCGAAGGTCTCGGCCCGGAACAGGATCCACCCCAGACACACGACATGGAAGGTGATCAGCACGCCGAGCCAGGTGGGGATCACCTTGCGTGAGCCGAACGCTGCCTTGCCCAGCCGCTCGAAGACCTGAGCCGCCCCATGCAGCGCCCCCCAGGCAACAAAGGTCCACGCCGCCCCGTGCCACAGACCGCCCAGCAGCATCGTGATCATCACATTCACGCAGGACGACACGAGGCCTTTCCGACCGCCTCCCAGCGGAATGTAGAGGTAGTCTCTCAGCCAGCTGGACAGGCTGATATGCCAGCGTCGCCAGAAATCCTGCATCGAGGATGCGCGATAGGGCTGATCGAAATTCCGCGGGAAGGAATAGCCCAGCAACGCCGCGATCCCGATGGCCATGTCCGAATAGGCCGAGAAGTCGCAATAGATCTGAACCGCATAGGCATAGACGGCCAGGGCAATATCGCCCGCGCCATAGGCCGACGGATCGAAGAAGACCGGGTCCACCAAGTTCACGGCCAGTTCTGATGCGATGACAGTTTTCTTGAACAAGCCCCAGATAATCAGGAGGAAACCATGGGTGGCCATCTCGCGGGTCAGCCGTGGGGCCCGCTCGAACTGGGGCAGCAGGTCCGAGGCCCGGACAATCGGCCCCGCTACCAAGTGCGGGAAGAAGCTCATCAACAGCATGACGTCCAGCAACGACTTGGCCGGGGCCGCCGTCCGCCGATAGACATCCACGACATAGCTGATGCCCTGGAAGGTGAAGAAGCTGATGCCCACCGGCAGGACCACCTGCAACAGCGGCAAGTCCCGTTCCCAGCCGACTTGCGCCAATAGCTCGAGCGCCTGCTCAACAAAGAAGCCGTAGTATTTGAAAAAGCCGAGGATCAGCAGATTGATCGCGACGCCAATGCCGACCAGCCACTTGCGCCGCCGGTCATCGTCGCTGGCTACTAACAAGGCCGCCACGCCCCAGTTCAGAACCGCGCTGAGGACCAGCAGACCAACGAACCGCCAGTCCCATTGGGCAAAGAAGAACCAGCTGGCCAGCAGCAGGAACAGCTTACGCCGCCCGTTCTCGCGATCCAGGCTCCAGCTGGTGAAATAGACGAACAGGAAAAAGACGCCGAACGCCAGTGTCGGAAACAGCATCAGTCGGCCCCTCCCCGCCGAGCCAGCCAGGCCTCATAGGCCGCCAGAATATCGTCAGCGAAAATGCCACCGATCCAATCGCCCCCGGCCGAGGTGAAATGGACCCGGTCGCCCCGCATCAGCGGCTCGTCCATGGTCGCCAATCTGTCCGCCGAACAGTCTCCGCCCATCCGCCCGTGCCAGTCCCAGAACGCCACACCCATATCGGCCGCGACGCGGCGTTGCACGTCCCGGACCAGGGCCAGGGATGGGGGCGGTCCCCGTCGGCCATCGGCGCTGCATCCGCCCGCCGCACCGGTCCGAAGAGCGTCGGGAGCGCCGACGATCATCAGTGCCGCCGCCGGAGCCAGTCGGCGCAACCGCAGGACCTCGCCTCTCAGCAGTGCTTCATATGCGACGGGGTCCAGGGCATCGTCGAAGCCCTCGTTGGTGCCATAGGCAATGACGATCAACTGTGGACGCCACACCGCCAGTTGCGTCCTCAACACGGCCTCGTCGCGGGCGGCCAGATCGCGCAGGCTGGACCCGACCACCCCCAGGTTCGACACCTCGACCCCATATCCCGCCCGGCCCAAAGTGATGTCGGTCAAGGGCGCACCGCCCCGCAGCGGTCGGATCACGATCCGCTCCTGAAGCGCACCGATCACGGCATCGGTGCACAGCATCCCGGTATCGGGGGCCGCAAAATCGACCTCCTCGCGGACCGACTGGCCCCGGACCTCGAACCCGCCGGCGTCAGGTCCGCCCATGCCGCACAGACTGACGTAGGTCAGCTCCATCCCAGGCTCGGCCACGATTTCCAGCGCCGCGTCCGGTCCAAAGGTCACCGCCTGAATCCCGGTCAGGCCGACCCCCTGGACCGCAAGCCCCTGCGATGCCGTCAGCGGAGCCAGTGTGGTGCTCCAGCCGGTTGCCGTCACCTGGACCTGAAACGGATTGTATCCAGCGTGGGGCACGCCCGGCGGCATCACACCGCGGCCTGCACGGCCGAACCGCGCCTGCAGCCGCGCGCGAAAGGCCCCGGTGATCCGGTCCCCGGCCGTATGGCTGTCGCCGATCTGGACAATCCGGACCAGCCGTTCGCGCTCACCGGTCTCCAGCCCGTGGAGCGCCTCGAACAGACTGTCCAGCGCCTCCGGCTGGCATAGCCCCCCGGCACAGACCGTCGCGCCCGGCCCAGGCAGGCTTTGCGCGACATAGGGGGTCTGGGCCAGCGCCGATCCCGCTGCCGCCATCGTCAATGCCATGGCCGGAATGGCGGCACGCATGCCTTCAGGGCGCAGGCGCTGGGGCGGGGCCGATACCGGCGTCGCGCTTCAGCCGCTCGGCCACGGGCTCACTGATCCGCAGATAGCCGGCCATGGACATATGGATCCCGTCATTGGCCCGCATCAGCTGCCGCCGTCCCCCTGCGCCGCTCAGATAGGCCTCGTACTCGCCCTCTGCGTTCGACGTCAGATCAACGGTTTCCAGATAGGGCACGCCCAGGGCCTTCATCCGCCCCTCGACCACGTCGTTGATGATCGTCATCCGGGCATCGAAGGTCGGGCGCTTCATGCGCGGCAGGCCAACCCAATAGACCGCGACGTCGCGACTGCGCAGCAGGGCGACCAGATCGTCCACGCGCCGGGCATAGGCGGCCTTCCAGCCTTCCGTCCCAAACTCATGCACCACGCCGTCAATGCTGATGCCCTGGGCATCGTTGGTGCCGAACAGGATCACCGCGACATCGACGGGCTGCTCTCCAAGCTGCCGGGCCGTCTTGGCGTGTATGTCGACATAGTCGTAGCGGGACAGGCCGGTGGAGACCTCGCTGAACTTGGTCACCGTCACGCCCGGCGTGCCGTCCAGTTCGCGATAAAGGCCGGTGTAGAGCCCGTCAGCCATGGAGTCGCCGAAGACGCCGATCCGCAACTGGCCGCGAGCCATACGCTGATCGAGGGGGGTCACCGTGGCGCGCATGACGGGCGCAGCAGGCGGGGCAATCTCTGCGCGCTCCGAAACGGGCGCCGCCAGCGGCGAAGCCGAGGCATTGGCCGTGTCGCCCAGCATCAGTGTGGGGTGACGAAGCCAGGCGCGGCCGTCCGGCGTCAACAGCAGGCCGATCAGCACACCGACCACGACAGCCGCCGTCAGACTGTTGATCCCCGCCTTCAACGCACGCGCCCCCGGTCGTTCCGCCGCAGAACCTCGGCGTTAAGACCTCATAAACCAGATCGCGCCCGTTGCGCCATGCCCCACCCCCGTCGCGCGAGGAACAAGGTTAAGCTGTCACCCTTGCGTCACCCGTGGGGGTTCAGCCCCATTTGCCCTCGGCCCAGCGCGCCGCGAAATAGCCGCCCAGAGCCGAAACCGTGGTCAGGGTGGTGCCCCAGCACAGGTCGATGATCGTCAGCTTCGACGACCAGACGTTCAGCGTCGCCTGGTTGGTCAGGTCATAGGTGGCATAGGCGACGAAACCCAGCACGGCACCGTTCAGCGCAGCGCGGCCCCAGCCTCCGCCCCGGAGCGCCGGATCGATGGCCAGGAACACCGTCCCGGCGATGGAGACGAGGTAGAAGATCACCGCCGCCTTCATGTCCGGCTTGTCCGCCAGGATCGGCCCCAGAACCGGCTTGTACAGCCGGTTGGTCATGGTGGTCAGCCAGACGGCATCGATCACCGCGAACGTCAGTCCCGCGCCAAGATAGGCGGCTATGTATTTGATCATTGGTCGCTTCCCGTTTCAGAGGCAGGCTTCAGCCGGTAGTGGCTGACGGCCCAGGTCCTTCCTTCGTCGTTTCCGAACAGTCCCGCCGTGGCCATGTAGAAGCGCCGCCAGCGCCTGCGCCACAGAGCTGCGTCCGCACCATAGGTCTGCCGCATCAACTCCATCACCCGATCGGCATTGGCGTCCATATTGGCCAGCCAGTGATTGGCTGTGCGGGCATAGTGGGTTCCGTTCCAGGTCCATTCCTGTTCGACCTCGAACAGGTCGGGAAACTGTCGGATCAGGCCCTTGCTGGGCATGACGCCACCGGTAAAGAAGTGCTGGGCAATGAAGTCGCCGCTGTCGTTATGGTCGAACCGATAGGGCGCATCGCGGTGGGTGAAGATGTGGATGAACATCCGCCCGTCCGGCTTCAGCCACCCCTTGGCCCTGGTCAGCAGGGCCCGCCAATTGGCCATATGTTCGAACATCTCGACCGAAACGATCCGGTCATAGCGGTCCCAGTCCGCCAGCTCTGGTCGAAAATCGTTCATGTCGCAGGTGACCACGGTCAGGTTGGACAACCCCCTCGCCTTCGCCTGCGCCTCGATATGCCCGCGCTGGCCTTGGCTGTTGGACACCGCCGTGATTCGCGCGGTGGGGTAGTGTTCCGCCATCCAGAGGCTGAGCGAGCCCCAGCCGCAACCCAGCTCCAGAATCCGCTGTCCGTCCTGAAGATCGGCGTGCTGGCAGGTCTCGGCCAGGGCGGCGACTTCGGCCTCGTCCAGTGACTCATTTCCCGTGGGGTACAGGCACGAGGAATATTTCAGCCGCGCACCCAGGCAGATTTCGAAGAACTCGGGGGCCAGCTCGTAGTGCTGCTCATTGGCCTTGTCAGTGTGTTCGGCGATGGCCCGCCGCGCCATGTCCTGGGCGAAGGCCGCCTCGTCATGGGGCCCCTCGCGATCCAGCCGAAGCCTTGCCTCCGTCACCAGACTGTCGATCGCGGGCCGGGCCACAAAATCCGGGAAAGGAGCATCCTGCAACTGGCGGATGGCGACATTGGCTAGGCTCATATGGGGCAGGTCCTGACGAGTGACGACGGTCGTGACGATCCGCTCGCGCAACCTAACGCCAGCACAGGCGTAACGGCTCCGCTTGGATCGCGAAAAGTTACGACGGGACTCAGGCGACGGATGCCCTCATCCGAATGACCGGTTTTAGCGTAGCTTTGTCGCATCACCCTGTATGGAGACCGTATGACCGCCCACCTCGTCGCCGATGCCACGACGCGTCCCGTCCGCGGCAACAAGATCGCTGTCGTTGGCTCCGGTATCGCAGGCCTGACCTGCGCCTGGCTTTTGTCAAAGTCGCACGACGTGACCCTCTATGAGGCGGACGATCGGATCGGCGGTCACTCCAATACCGTCGAGGCACCTACCCCCAGCGCCCCGGTCGCCGTGGACACCGGCTTCATTGTTTACAATGAAGGAAACTATCCCAATCTCACGGCCTTGTTCGAACATCTGAATGTACCGACCAAGCCAGCGCATATGTCCTTCGCCGTCTCTATCGACGAGGGGGCTTTCGAATATTCCAGCCATGGCCTCACGGCCCTGTTCGCCCAGAAGCGCAACTACGCCAGCCCTAAGTTCTGGGGCATGATCGGCGATCTGCTTCGCTTTCAGAAAGAAGCGCCCCGCGATCTGGCGTCCCTGGAACGCTCGGGAGAATCTCTGGACGCCTATCTGACCCGCAAGGGCTTCGGGGCCCTGTTCCGCGAGGCGCACCTGCTGCCCCAGGCGGCGGCGATCTGGTCGTGCACCATGGATCAGATGACGGATTACCCTGCGGCGTCGTTCGTCAAATTCTACATGAACCACAATCTTTTGAAGCTGGATCTTAAGCCGACGTGGCGGACCGTCGACGGCGGAAGCCGCGAATATGTCAGCCGTCTGGTCGCCGATTTCGACGGCACTGTGGTCACACGGGCCGGCATAACGGGTGTGGTGCGCGGCCGTGACGGGGCAGCCTTGCGGTTCAGCGACGAGCGGGTCGAACGGTTCGATGCCGTCGTCCTGGCCACCCATTCCGATCAGGCCTTGCGGTTGCTGGAAGCACCGACTGCCGAGGAGCGTCGCCTGCTGGGGGCCATCACCTATCGTCCCAACCGCGTTCTGCTACACCGCGATACCAGCCTGATGCCGAAGCGCCGCAGGGCGTGGGCATCCTGGACTCATATGGGCTATTCCGAACGTGCGGGCGAAGGCGGCGTCACCTACTGGATGAACGAGCTTCAGGGTCTGGAAGGACCGCCCCTGTTCGTCAGCCTGAACCCGGCGCGCGAGCCAGACCCTGATCTGGTCCTGGGCCAGTGGGACTATGAGCATCCGGTTTTCGACATCGCAGCCGTTGCAGCACAAAAGGAGCTTTGGAGCCTGCAGGGGCGCCGCAACGTCTGGTTTGCAGGAGCGTGGTTCGGGTCCGGTTTCCACGAAGACGGAGCCCAGGCGGGTCTCGCCGTTGCCGAGCAGCTGGGCGGGATGCGCCGCCCCTGGTCGGTCGCGAACGAAAGCGGCCGCATCCATGTGGCCCCCGCGCCCCATGCCCTGACCTCCAACGATCTCCTTGGCGCGGTGGCGTGAAAGCTGACGCGTCAGCCCTCTACGTCGGCCAGGTCGTCCATCAGCGCGTGCAGACGGTGGACCACCGGCTGTCGTATCGCGTCTTCATGCTGCTGCTGGACCTCGACGAGATTCCCGCCGTTCAGTCGCGATTGCGTCTGCTGAGCCGGGGCCGTTTCGGACTGCTCGGCTGGCGCGCCCGCGATTTCGGCGACCGCTCGGAAACGCCGCTGCGCACTCAGATCGAAACTCATCTGGCCGACGCCGGCATTGATTTGGACGGCGGAGCAATCCGACTGCTGACCATGCCGCGCATCCTCGGCTATGGCTTCAACCCGATCAGTGTCTATTTCTGCTATCGGCCGGACGGCGCTCTCGCGGCGCTGCTGTATGAGGTCAGCAACACCTTCGGCCAGCGTCATACCTATCTGATTGCCCAGCCCGATCCCGCCGCCGGTCCGGTACGCCAGACAGCAGACAAGGTGTTCTTCGTCTCACCCTTCATGGACCTGGGGCTGACGTATGACTTCACGGTCCGCCCACCGGCAGAGGCTGTGTCGGTGGTGGTGGCCGTCCGCCGAGGCGACACCCCGATCCTGACGGCCAGTTTTGCCGGGACCCGCCGTCCACTGACCGACGCCCAGCTCCTGCGCGCCTTCGTCACCCATCCGCTGCTGACCTGGAAGGTGACTTTCGGCATCCACTGGGAGGCGTTGAAGATCATGCTGAAGGGCGCGCGTTACCGCCACCCTCCCGCCCTGCCCCCGCGCCCGATCACACTGGGCCGGACGCGAACCTGACAGACCTCTACTGACGCCCGGCCAGCAGCACGTTCTGGACACGGCGGCCCAGGGGATCGCGCGACGTCCAGGTCTGGCCGATTTCCGCATCGATCATCGGCGAACAGAAGCGCGGAATCATCATGTTGGGACGAATGTTGGTCAGGCAGACGCGCTCGCCCTCCACCCGCCAGCGGGCCGTGAGCCGCCGCCCGTCCGAAAACTGGGCCGCATAGGTGCCGTCGGGATTGAACCAGTGCTTGACCCATCCCCCGTCCGGGTATCGCGACAGCACCGTATTGCCAAAGGCGCTGGTGATGTCCGCATGGCCCGGCGTCGCAGCAAGACAGGCCAAGGCAGCCACCGCGATGGCGATCTTCTTCATGTGTCGTCTCCCTTCCCCGGCCCCACTATTAACAAACGGTTAGGTTTTGCCAAGCCGCTCGCCCACCGACGGTGGTGACGCAGTTTGATTTTCTAGATTGATAACGGTGATCAGCGGCCGGAGCGGTGCGTGGCGAACAGAGGAGATCGCCATGCGCTACAACATCGAAACCATGGAACTGCGTCGGGGAAACCAGACGCTCACCGTCGCTCAAGAATTCATCGGAGGCGTAGTCCGCTACATCGGTCGAGTCGATGGGCGCGTCTGCGTGCAGTCGCCGACCAAGGAGGGTGCCGTTTGCTCTCTGCTGCGCCGTCTCGCCTACTCTCCGGCGGCCTGACCTAAGCCGACGATGCGTGCTATGCTGACCGAGACGAGGTGCGGATGACCCGAAGAGACAGGACGCGCGATGACGAGCGAGCGGCCCGCATGGTGCGGGCCGCTCGCCGGTTTTCGGGCGAAACTGAAGACGACGAAACGCCTATCACGGCCGAAGAAGAAGCCTTGATGGCCGAGGTGAAAGCGGAGCACCCCCGGCCTACGCGGGAAGAACTCCGAGAGATGGCGCGGGCGTTGGCTCGCGGGCGCTAATGAAGAACGCCGGGCTCGAAGGCCCGGCGTTTTGCTTTTCAGGAAGGCTGATCTCTGACGTCGCTCAATATCTCAAACGCTCCTTTGGCCGCCACGATCGCAACCAAGGCGCCGACGATCAGGTCCGGCCAAGCCTGACCGAGCCAGAGGACCAAGCCGCCGGCGACCAGGATGCCGCCGTTGGACACGAAGTCGTTGAAGCTGAAGGTTTCGGCGGCGCGCATGTTGACGTCGTCGCTGTCCACCTTTTGCAGCAGCTTCAGGCACCAGAGGTTCACGAGGGCCGCAGCGAGGGCCATGACCATCATGGTCGGCCCGATGGGCTCCGTCCCCATCAGCCATCGACGGCCAACGTCCGCCAGAACCCCGATCGCGAACAGCAGCAGGAGAACCCCGGACATCGTGGCGGCCGTCTTTTTCCATCGCGGGGCGCGGCCCACGGCCAGGAAGCTGATCAGATAGACCGCGCTGTCCGAAGCGTTGTCGGCCGCGTTCGCCAGCAAGGCGCTGGAGTCGGCCAGCCAGCCCGCCACCCCCAGCGCCAGGAACAGCCCGAAGTTCAGGACGAGGACCAGCAGCAGCGTCCGGCGCTGCCGCTGGTCTTGAGCATTCAGGGCGTTCAATCGTCCATTCCTTCCGACGTCCGGTGTTTGACCGCCCTGGCCGCGAAGGTCGGCAGGACGAGCAGGGTCAGGATGGTCGCGGTCAGCAGACCGCCGATCACCACCGTCGCCAACGGCTTCTGCACCTCGGCGCCGGCGCCGTGGGCCAGCGCCATCGGGATGAAGCCGACGATGGCGACGAGCGCCGTCGTCAGAACGGCTCGCAGGCGGCTGGACGCGCCTTCGATGGCGGCTTGGTTGGGCGTCAGCCCGGCCGTCAGCCGCTCTCGAATGGCCTGCATCAGGACGAGGCCGTTCAAGGTCGCCACGCCCGAAACAGCGATGAAGCCGACCGCCGCAGAGACCGAAAACGGCATCCCGCGCAGCAGCAGCGCCAGGGCTCCGCCCACCAAAGCCAGAGGGACGCAGGCGAAGACCAGACCGGCCTCCGCGAACGATCCCAACGCCAGGAACAGCAGCACTCCGATCAGGACGAACACGATCGGAATGACGAGGCCGAAGCGTTGCTCGGCTCGCTTCAGGTTCTCGAACTGCCCACCCCAATCGAGATAGACCCCGGCCGGCAGGGCGATCTCTGCGACTTGGCTTTGGGCCTCGGTGACGAAGCCGCCCAGGTCACGCCCGCGCACATTGGCCTGGACCACCATACGGCGGCTGCCGTTCTCGCGGCTGATCTGGTTCGGCCCCTCCGCCGTCTGAATCCGCGCGACCGAAGACAAGGGCACGATCACGCCGGTGTCGGACACGATGGGAAGCGCCGCCAAGGCCGCCGGGTCGTTGCGGGCGTCGTCGGGCAGACGGACGACCACATCGAACCGCCGGTCCCCCTCGAAGATGCGTCCGGCCTCGGCGCCGCCGACGCCGGCCGAGACCGCTTCGCTGACGTCTGCCGCCGAAAGGCCGTAGCTGGCGGCGGCGGTCCGATCCACGCTGACGGTCAGGGTGGGCAGGCCGGACGCCTGCTCGACCCGAACGTCGGCCGATCCGGTCGTCTCCCGAAGCGCGGTCGCGACCTGATCCGCGACCCGCTGGAGGGTGTCGAAGTCGTCGCCATAGACCATGACCGCGAGGTCTGTGCGCACGCCGGAGATCAGTTCGTTGAACCGCAATTCGATCGGCTGGCTGAATTCGAAATTGTTGCCGATCTGCTGGGCGGCCACGCCTTCGATCCGTTCGATCAGTTCTTCCTTCTCCAGGTCCGGATCGGGCCAATCCTTGCGGTCCTTGAGCACGATGACGCTGTCGGAGATGTTGGGCGGCATGGGGTCGACGGCGGCCTCGGCCGTGCCGGTGCGCGAGAACATGGTCTCCACCTCCGGCTGGGCCTTGATGGCGCGCTCCAACGCCATCTGCATCGTCAGGGATTGCTCCAAGGAGGCGGATGGGACGCGCAACGCCTGCATGGCGATGTCGCCTTCGTCCAGGGTCGGGATGAACTCCCGTCCCAGCGCCATGAAGGATGCGAGCCCGACCGCGAGGGCCGCGACAGCGGAGATCAGCACGATCTTCGGCCGTGACACCGCCACCTGGATCGCCGGCTGAAGGAAGCGCCGGGCGAAGCGGAGAAGCCAGGTCTCGTGCTCCGCGACCTGACCGTCGGCGCCGACGTGAACGGACTTGGGATCGCGCACAAGCAGGGCGGTCATGGCAGGCACGAAGGTGAAGGAGAAGATGAAGGCTCCGACGAGGGCAAGCATGACGGTCGCGCCCATCGGCTGGAACGTCTTGCCCTCGACCCCTTCGAGCAGCAGCAGCGGTGCGAAGACCAAGAGGATGATCAACTGGCCGAAGGCGGCCGGCTTCACCATCTGGCGCGCGGACTGAACCGCCACGTCCAGGCGCTCATGTCGGGTCAGCATCCGCCCCAGTTGAGCCCGTCGTTGGGTCAGCATCAGCAGGGTATTCTCGATCACCACGACCGCGCCATCGACCATCAGACCGAAGTCCAGCGCACCCAGGCTCATCAGATTTCCGCTGATGCCGAACCTGTTCATGCCGATGACGGCGAACAGGAAGGACAGCGGGATCATCAGGGCCGTGATGGTGGCGGCGCGGATGTTGCCCAGCAGCAGGAACAGAACGACGATGACCAGCAGCGCACCCTCGGTCAGGTTCCGAGCGACGGTCGAGATGGTCGAGTTGACCAGCTCGCTGCGGTTCAGAACCGGCAGGGCGACGATGCCAGGAGGCAGGCTGTCGTCCACCACCGCCAGCCGCTCGGCCGCCGCCTGGGCCACCGTGCGGCTGTTGCCGCCGGCGATCATCAGGGCTGTGCCGAGCACCGCCTCATGCCCGTCACGGCTGGCGCCGCCCAGGCGTGGGGCCTGACCGATCTCGACTGTGGCGACGTCGGCGACCCGGACGACCAGGCCGCCGCGATTGACCACGGGGGCTTGGGCCAGATCGTCGATGGTCAGCGCCAGAGCGTCGGTGCGGACGACCAGGGCCTCGCCCGCGCGCTGGATGTAGCCGGCGCCGGCCTGCGTATTGGCGCGTTCGACCGCCTGGACCAGGTCGCCGAGGCCCAGACCATAAGCGGACAACCGCGCGGCGTCGGGCCTGACGGCATACTCCTTGACGTAGCCACCAACGGTATCGACGCCAGCTAGGCCAGCGGTCGTGCGCATCTGCGGCGCGATGATCCAGTCCTGGACCGTCCGCAGATAGGTCGCGCGCTGCTCTGGCGTCGTCAGTCGCTCACCCTCCGGTGTCAGGTAGACGCCGCCGGCCTGCCAGCCGGGCTGGCCGGGTCTGGAAAGGTTCTCGGTGTTGAAGGGGACGTAATCGACCGTCCACATCAGCACTTCGCCGAGGCCGGTGGTGATCGGCGACAGCCCCGGCTCCACGCCTTCAGGAAGGCCCTCCGACGCGGCGGCGAGCCGTTCGGCGACCTGCTGACGCGCGAAATAGATGTCGGTCTGGTCCGTGAAGATCGCGGTGATCTGACTGAAGCCGTTGCGTGACAGTGACCGCGTGCTGGTCAGGCCGGGGATGCCCGCGAGGGCAGTTTCCAGCGGATAGGTGACCTGCCGCTCGATCTGCTCGGGCGCCAGGGCGGGGGCGACCGTGGTGATCTGAACCTGTCTGTTGGTGATGTCGGGAACGGCGTCGATGGGCAGCTTGGTCAGTTCGAACAGACCCAGGGCCGCCACGAGGCTGACGGCTAGGATGACGAACCAACGGAAGCGGACGGATGCCGCGATGATTGCGCTGAACATGCTGTCGCTCCCTAGTGGCCGTGCTCGGCCTCGCCCTTGGCGAGTTCGGCTTTCAGGAGGAAGGCGTTGGTTCCGGCGATGCGCTCGGTCCCGGTCAGGCCGCTCAGGATTTCGGTTCGATCGCCGGCTTGCCGGCCGACCAGGACGGGGGCGGCGCGAAAACCCGTCGCGGTGCGCACAAACACCACGTTCGAACCCTCTACGGTTTGGACGGCGTCGGACGGGACCGTGAGGCCGCCGGCGGACTGGTCCGTGACCACAACGCCGGAGACGGCCGATCCTGCGGGCGGCAATCCCCCTCCGGTCGGCCGGGCGCGTATGATCGTTGCACCGCTTTCTTCGCTTGCATCGGCGGCGACGCCAGTGACGACGGCGTCGAACTCGCCCGCCGGTGCCTGCACGCGCACGGTCGAACCCGCGCGAACCTGGGCCGCGAGCGCGGGAGGCGCCGCGAAGATGATCTCGACCCGCGCCGGGTTGGTGACCTCGGCGATCACCCCGCCCTGGGCGGCGAAGCCGCCCGGCCCGACTTGAACGCTGGTTACAACCCCGCTGATGGGGCTGACGACGCTGAGTCGACCCGAGGCATTGGGAGAGCCGGCGGCCGAGACCCGCGCTCGCGCCGCGCGTGCGGCGGCGTCCGAACTCAGCGACTGAGCCCGCGATGTCTCGACTTCCTGACGCGCAACGACGCCAGCTTCTTCCAAGTTACGGTCACGCTCATAAGCGCGGCGAGCAGCATCCGCCGACGCGTTCGCGGCGTCCGCCTCGGCGCGCAGGGCAGCGGCATCGCCGCTGACCAGCACCGCCAAGGGCTGACCCGCGCGAACCGACTGCCCAGGTGCTACCAGAACTCTTTCGACGCGCCCGCCTACGCTTGCGGCGACGGCCGCGCGCGCGTCCACCATCGGCTCGACGCGCCCGGAAAGACGGGTCTCGCTTCCGCCGCCGCCCGTGACCGCGACGACCGAGATGTTCGCGGCGGCGATCTGCGCCTCGGTCAGGAGGACGACGCCTTCCTCGGCCGCGCCTTCCTCGGCATGACCTTCTTCACCTTCGGCATGTTCTCCTTCGGCTGACGCGTCCGGTGCTTCGGCCGGCGAGCGTGACATGGCGTAGAGGCCCGCACCGCCAATCACGACGACGGCGGCGACCCCGGCCATGAGCCAGGTCTTGTTGATGTTGGGGGTGCGTTTCATTTCGATGATCCAAACGGGAAACGGCCTTGCAGGCGCGCGAGATCGACTTCCGCCCGGACCCGCGCGAGGCGGGCGTCAACGGCGGCGTTGCGGGCCGCGATCAGCGCGGCTCGGGATGAACTGAGTTCGAGTTGCGAGATGCGTCCGGCCTCAAAGCCAATCCGGGAGAGGCGATACGCCTCCTCTGCTGCCGTCACGCCGCCGTCGGTCGCCCAGACACGGCTGTTGGCGGATCGCAATCGAGCCTCAGCCCCGGCGAGATCGGCCTGCGCGGTCTGTGTCGCAGCCATAACGCGGGCGTCGGCGGCCCGAAACTCGGCCTGGGCGGCGTCATAGTTGCCTCGGTTCCGGTCGAACAGCGGCAGCGGCATACTGACCCCGAACGTCAGGGCGGTCGCGTCTTCGGCCTCGTAACGACGCACGCCGACCGAGACGCGAACGTTCGGCCTTGCGCGCACCCGCTCAACTTCGATCCGGCTCTCGGCGGCGGCGCGTTCGGCCTCGGCCACCCGCACTTCGGGCGACGTCGAAGAAGTCGGAATTGCGGCGGGCGGCTCTCGGTCCAGCAGACTGGCTCCGATGGAGGTCACCGGGTTCGGCAGCATCGCCACGGCGGTCAACCTCGCGAAGGCGGCGTCGCGTTCGGCCTGGGCCTCGTCGAGCGCGGCTCTCGCCGCCGCCGCTTGGCTCTGGGCCTGGATGCCACGAAACAGCGGCTCGCGGCCCTCCTCGACCAGGATCATCAGCGCCCGCGCGTCGGCGATCGTCAGGTCGAGCGCTTCCTGCGCCAACTGAAGTCGCCGCTCGGCCGCCTCGGCTTCGGCATAGGCGAGCGCCAGTCTGCCTGCCGCGTCCAGCGTGGCGAGGTCGCGCCGCAGCAGCGACGTTCTACCCTCCGCCTGGGCGACGCCTACCCTGGCGCTTCGCCGGCCCCAGAGTTCCAGGTCTTGGCTGACCGACAGGGTGGTCTCGGCGTTGCCGTAGCCGGAGAAGGGGCCGCTCCCGAACGCGTTCTCGGCTTCAAGGCTCAGTTCCGGGTTAGGCCGGACGCCCGCCTGACGAACGCGGGCTTCGGCCGCATCGACCAGGGCGTCGGCTTCGAGCGCGCCGGGCGTCAGGCCGATGCGTGCGAGCAGTTCTTCATATGACGGCACGGGGTCGGCCCAGGCAGGGCCGATCGCGACGGTCGCCATCGCGACCACGGCGCAACCGATCGCGAGACGCGAGCGGCAAAATTTGAGGGGTGGCATTTTCCATATCCCAGAGGTTCCAGACGATTGACGCGCGCCATCAGGCGCGGGGCATCGTCAGGCTCTGGGAGGGCGCTTAAGACCGCTGGGGGTTCGGGACGTGAAAGGCTTTGAACTCGGCAGGAGCGGCTTCATTGTCGAGAGGGCGGCCGCCGCTGCCGGCTGCGGCGCTGAAGGCAGGGGTGCGCCTCCGTGGTGGCAGTGGCCGTGCGAGCAGATCGCGTGATCTTCGCCAGCGTCTCCGGGGTCGGTATCGGTCGGGTTGGCCGACACCCCAGCGGCGGAATGATCCGCTGGTTCCACGGCGCAAGTCGCAGCATCGACGGCAGAAGTCAGCACGAACAACGACATGAACGCCGCGAGCAGCGCCGCCATCAATCCCTGTCTGACCCGCATCGCGTCCACGCTGCTCCATAGCACGCGGCCTGCTGAAAAACAATGCGCGGACGGCGCGCGGGCGCTTCGTCGCATGGCGGCTTCATCCGACCGGCCCATCATGAACCCTGCCTCAACTCGTCGCGCGACTGGCGAACGATCGCCCAGGCCGACTGAAGGAAGACCAAGGCCAGGATAACGCCCGCGATCAGGTCGGGCCAGCGCGAAGCGGTGATCCACACCAAACCGCCTGCCGCCGCGACGACCAGGCTCTCGATGAGATCGTTGCGGGTGCAGAGCCAGACGGACCGGACATTGGCGTCGCCGTCACGGTGGCGAACCAGCAGCAGGGCGGCGATGCCGTTGGCGACGAAGCCGAGCAGTCCCAGCCCTGAGATGACGGCCCCCTCCGGCGGCGCCCCCGACACGGCGCGCCAGATCGCGAAGCCCAGGATGAAGGCGGCGAGCAGCCCGAGGCTCGCGCCCTTCAGCAGGGCCGCGCCCGCCCTGATCCGCGTCGAGCGACCGATAGCCCATAGGCTGATCGCGTAGGTCGCGCTGTCGGCCAAGAAATCCAGAGCGTTCGCCCCCAGCGCCGCCGAACCTTGCAGCCAGGCGCCCCCGGCCAACGCCACGAACGCGAGGGCGTTGATGGCGATCACCGACCAAAGGATGCGGCGATAGGCGGGCGTGGCGCCGTCAAACTTGACGGCGGCGCCGCATCCGCAGCCGGCGGAAGGCTCATTCAGGATCGGCTGGCTCACGGGCGACCTCCAAGTGGGAGAGACCCTTCTGCATCCTCTAGCCACTAGAGGATCAAGCGCCTATTTTCACGAGATGGCCTCCACCTCCCTGTCCACGCGAAGCATCGGGAGATTAGCCGCGCTCACGGGCGTGAAGGTCCCCACCATCCGCTTCTACGAGCAGATCGGGATCATGCCCGCCCCGGAGCGGACCGCGAGCGATCGCCGCGTGTACGACGACGCGGCACTGCGCCGGCTGTCGTTTGTCCGCCACGCCCGTGACCTGGGCTTCGACCTGGACTCGATCCGCTCGCTGCTGGACCTAGCCGATGAACCGGAGCGGCCGTGCGGCGAGGCCAACGCAATCGCCGACCGCCACCTCGCGGTGGTCACGGGAAAAATCGCTCGATTGAAGGCCCTTCAGGCCGAACTCTCCCGGATGACGGCCGAGTGCGCCGGTGGGCGCGTCTCGGCCTGCAAGGTGATCGAGGTCCTACATGATCACGACCGCTGTGGCGCCGATCACGGCGGCACGAGGTCGGAGTTCTAACCCGGCTAGGCGGCTTTGCGCGTCGGTCGGGCGCGCGGCAGGCCACCGCATTCCTTCAAAAGGAAGTCCGACAACGCCTGAAGGTTCTCCTGGTCCACGCGATAGAGGATGGACCGGCCGTCCCGCTGATACTGAACCAATCGGGCATGGGACAGCATCATCAACTGGGTAGAGAGGGTGTTCTGCGCGACCCCCAGCCGTTTCGCAATGTCGCCGGACTTCATGCCCTCCGGCGGCGCCTCTTTGGCGAGAAGCCGAAGAATCTCTACCCGCGACACGGTCGAAAGGGCCGAGAAGCCCATCATCACGACTGCCATATCCATAATTCGGACTCCTCCGATACGTTGAACTTCGGACTCTACCGAAAATCCGTTGTTCGTCAAGGTGTTCATCTGTCACGAACCGTGACACCGGCTCTATGTCGTGAATCCTGACATTCGAGGGTGTTCTACGTCAAGAATATTGACATACGGTGATACGCCGATATATCGTTGACCTAGACATGTCGCTGCTTTATGAAGTCGCCTCATTCCCGAGCGAGAGTGAGGAGGATGGAGCATGGAAGGGACGCCTGAAGAGACGCTGTGCCAGCCGACAGCGGATGACGTCGGTTCACCGTCGAGCGAACCGGTCGCAACCTCGATCGGTCAAGGCGCAGGCTCCGGCCTCCAAGTTGACGAGTTCTACACGTTCGTGATCGCGCGGGCGGGCTCCACGCCATGAACCGGAAGCCACAGGACCTGCGCGTTCGTATGCTTCATTGCCTGTGCGAGGGCATGTCGCAGCGTTCCTGCGAGCGCATCTTCGACGTCAGTCAGAACACCGTCGCCAAGCTGTTCGCCGAAGTCGGTGATTGGGCCATCGCCCACATGAAGACGCTCAAGAATCTGCACATCGCCAACATCCAAGCCGACGAACTGCATTCGTTCGTTGGGGCGAAGGAAAAGAACTTGTCGGACATGATCGACCCACCCGAGGGCGCTGGCCGTGTCTGGACCTACCTCGCCATGTGCGCGGATTCTAAGCTGATCTTCGAATACCACCTCGGCGATCAGGACGCTCTCAACGCCAGCGAGTTCCTAAAGAACGTGGCGGGGAAATTGGAACGGAGCCCGGACGGCGGGTTCGTCGTTCGGCCGCACCTCGCGACCGATGGCCTGAAGGCCTATACGAAGGCTTTCAGGAACGCGTTTGGCGCGGACGCTGACTACGGCATCCTGGAGAAGCAATACGACAAGCAGGACAAGAACGGGAACAAGGCGCCGGGCGGACGCTACATCGGCGCCAATCGAAAAAAGGGCTCCGGCGACTGGCGCGTCGAAGACACCCACACGTCATACATCGAGCGCCAGAATCTGAATCTGCGAATGGGAAACCGGCGCTTCAACCGGAAGACCAACGCCTTCTCCAAAACGATGCTGAACCACGAGCGGCACATCGCCATGTGGGCCGTCTGTCACAACTACTGTTGGATTCCGCGCCCGATGCGGCCTCGCCTTCAGCCCGATGGAACGCGCAGCCGCCAATGGATCAAGAGGGACCCGGCGGCGATCGCGGCCGGCCTTGCAACGCGGCTCTGGTCGGTCGCCGACATGCTCACGATGGCGGACGACTTCACGGCCGAACGCCGACTGGTGGAGTCCGAGCAGGGCGAAGAGCCGCCGTCCGAGCCGATCCTGATCGAAGTTTCGGACGACGATGTCGTGCTGGCCCCGTCGCATTGGGTTTATTCGAGCACCACGCACCAATCTACCAAGGTTCACAAAGCAGAATGCGCTTTTTGCCGCGACGGCCAGGGCCGCAAGGCCGGTGCCAAGTCGTCGGGGGTCTGGATGCCCTACTATTCGCTGGAAGACGCGATCGCCGCATCGGTCGCCATACAGCCCGATGACCATTCGATTTGTAATGTCTGCCTGGGGGACTATTTCAAGCGGGGCTACTACCCCTAGACGACCCAGACCCCCATCCCCTGGCATCGTTTGGATCACGATACCTAACCCCTAAGTTCAAACTGCGTCACCACCCCACCGACCGAATAGTTGACTCTGGCGCAGGGTCATCTATATGCAGCGCCAAGCTCGGGATAGGACTGCGATGCGCGCCGCCCCCCACGCCCAATCGGGCGGTTCCGGCAGCTGACGACGATACGACGCCCAGGTATTTGGCGTTCCCAATGCTTTTCCAGGACTAGATGACAGAATTCTCCCAACTGGGGCTTTCGCCCACGACCCTTCAGGCGGTCGCCGACACCGGCTACACGACGGCCACGCCGATCCAGGCCCAGGCCATTCCCGTGGCACTTGCCGGGCGCGACGTTCTCGGCATTGCCCAGACCGGCACCGGCAAGACGGCGGCCTTTACCCTTCCCCTGGTCGAGCTTCTCGCCAAAGGCCGCGCCCGGGCCCGTATGCCCCGCGCCCTGGTCCTGGCCCCTACCCGCGAACTGGCCGACCAGGTGGCCATGAGCTTCGAGAAGTACGCCAAGGGCACCAAGCTGAGCTGGGTGCTTCTCATCGGCGGCGTATCCATGGGCGATCAGGTTGCGGCCTTGAACAAGGGCGTCGACGTCCTCATCGCCACCCCGGGCCGTCTGCTGGACCTGTTCGAGCGCGGCAAGATGCTCCTGACGGGCGTTGAGCTGATGGTCGTCGATGAGGCCGACCGCATGTTGGACATGGGGTTCATCCCCGATATCGAACGCATCTTCAAACTGACGCCGCCCAAGCGGCAGACCCTGTTCTTCTCGGCGACCATGCCGCCAGAGATCACGCGTCTGACCACCCAGTTCCTGAAGGATCCGACGCGGATCGAGGCCTCGCGCCCGGCCATGACGGCCGAAACCATCACCCAGTATCTGGTCCGGCTGCCCACCTCCGACCCCAAGACCAAGCGGGCCGCCTTGCGAGCCCTGATCGGGCGGGCCGACGTCCGCAACGGCATCGTCTTCTGCAATCGCAAGAGCGAGGTCGATGTGGTCGCCAAGTCGCTCAAGCAGCACGGCTTCGACGCCGCGCCGATCCACGGCGACCTGGATCAGTCCCTGCGGACCAAGACCCTGGCGGCCTTTCGGGCTGGGGAACTGAAGCTTCTCGTCGCCTCCGACGTTGCGGCGCGCGGTCTCGACATTCCGGATGTCAGCCACGTCTTCAACTATGACGTCGCCCATCACGCCGACGACTATGTGCACCGCATCGGGCGCACGGGCCGGGCCGGAAAGCTGGGCCAGACCTTCATGATCGTCACGCCGAACGACGACAAGGCCCTGGATAAGGTGCTGAAGCTGATCAAGATGGCTCCAGAGGAGCTGGTGCTGGACGCTGCCGACCTGGGTGGAGCCAAGCCTGCCGCCAAGCGCGAGGACGGCCGCAGCCCCGACGTGCCGAAGATCGCCGACAGCTCCGAAGAGACGCGCGCCGACGCCCGTCCTGCCCGGGGGCGTTCGGGCCGTAACCGCAACCGCGCCGAAACCGCCCCCGCCGTGGTCGAGACGGCAGAAACGGCTTCCGCGGCACCACCGATCGCCGCCGAGCCGGCGGCCCGGCCGACCAAGCCCGCCCGTCCTGTGCAGGAGACCGCGCTGCGCCAGTCCGGCCGTCGCGGATCGAATGCCGACCGAGCACCTGCGCCCAAGACCACGGCCAAGCCGTTCGGCGACGACGACATCCCGGCCTTCCTGCGCCGTTCGGTGTTGATCAAGGCATAGTTCGACGAGGTTCATGGCGGCGCTTAACCCGTCGTTACCGAACCGTGGTCTAGCCTCCTGCCGTGGATCGCCGAATGCGATCGTTCCGGGGGAAGCGGGCATGCGGGCTCAGGTCGAAACAACACTGCGCGGGCCTGAATCCTACAGCCTGGCTCGCCGTGTCGTTGACGAGATGCAGGCCGCCAACGTCTGGCCGACGCCGGTCAATTTCGAACTCTGGCTGCACTATCTGGGCGATCCTGAGGGGCCGCTGGGCCGCGAGATCCAGCGCCTTCTGGCGGCTGACGAGCCCTTCACGGACGCAATGTCCGACATGCTTGCCGCCGAATACCTGCCGCGCGGGCGCCTGTCTGAGGAAATTCGCGATGCCGGCCGGGTGCTGGACCGCGAACTGGCCAGCGTGGCCGATGCCATATCCAAGGCTCACCAGTCTCAGTCGGCCTATGGCGACACCCTGGCCGATGCCAGCGCCGGGATCGAAAGGGTCGAGAACCCCGATGGTCTCAAGACCCTGGTCACCACCCTGACCACAGCGACCTTGAAGGTTCAGAACGAAAACGCCGCGCTCGAAAAGAAGCTGGAGACCTCGACCCGCGAGGTGGCCAAGCTGCGCGAACACCTCGAACAGGTCCGCCGCGACGCGATGACCGATGCCCTGACCAATCTGGCCAACCGCAAGGCCTTCGACGAGCATCTGTCCGCCGCCTGCGAGGCCGAAGATGCCGACTCAAAGGCGTTGACCCTGGCCGTCATCGATATCGATCACTTCAAGCGCTTCAACGACACCTGGGGCCATCAGACCGGCGATCAGGTCCTTCGATATGTTGCCAGCGTGCTGGCCCGGGTTGCGCGTCATCCCCGCATGGCGGCCCGCTATGGCGGCGAGGAGTTCGCCATGATCTTCCCCAGCGAGAGCGCCGGCACGGTCGAGGCCGCCTTGAACGCCGTGCGGCATGAGATCGCCTCGCGCGCCCTGCGCCGTCGCTCGACCAATGACGAACTGGGTGCCGTCACCATTTCGGCTGGCTTCGCTCAGCGCAAGCGCGGCGAAAGCGCCAGCGCCCTGCTGGAACGCGCCGATGCCGCCCTTTATGTCTCCAAGCGCAACGGCCGCAATCAGGTCACAGCCGCCGACGTCCTGGACAAGGCCGCCTGATCGAGAAATTCACCTGAGCGTCCGACTGGCCGTGCCATAGTCGCTTCATGCGCAGTTTCGCCTTTGCCGCCGCCTATTGGATCCTGTCCATCACCTATGGACTGACCGCTGCCTTTGCAGCCCTGGTGCCTGGCCGGGGCGCAACGGGCTGGATCATCCGCCGCTATGTGAAGCGTATGGTTCAGGCCATGCGTCTGCTGGCGGGAATCCGCATACAGGTGCGCGGCCGCGATCGCCTGCCCGAAGGCGCCTTCATCATCGCCTCGAAGCACCAGTCCTGGGGCGACGGCTTCGCGACCTATGACCAGTTCCCGGATCTGGCCTTCGTCACCGGCGACCACCTGGAGAAATTCCCCCTGCTGGGAACGGTGCTGAAGAAGCTCGGGGCCATCGTCGTGAACAACTGCGGCGGTCGCGAAGCGCGCGAATCGCTCAAGCAGCGCGGGGCCGACGCCCATCGCGAGGGGCGTCGCATCCTGATCTATCCAGAGGGCAACCTGGCCAAGGTGGGCGAGAAATTCCGCTACCGATCGGGCGTCTGGCACATGTACCGCGATTTCGACATGCCGGTGGTGCCCCTGGCTTCGAACCTCGGCCTGTTCTGGCCGCAGGAGGCGTTCCGCAAGACACCGGGCACTGCCACGCTGGAGTTCCTCGACCCCATTCCCACCGGGCTGGGCAAGGAGGAGTTCTTGGTTCGGCTGGAAGCGGCGGTCGAGACCCGCACGGCCGAGTTGATCGCGGAGGCCCGCGGCGGCCCCGTCATCCCCGCCGTTCGCGTCCTGGCTCCCGACGAGGCGGCCAAGGCAGCCCGAGCCGCCTCAGCCTCCTGACGCCATCACGCGGCCGGAATCACCGCGCCATCGTATTTTCCGGCGATGAAGTCCTTCACGTCCTGGCTGCGCAGCGCCGCCGCCAGTTGCTGGATGCGCGGATCGTCCCGGTTGTCGGGCCGGGCCACCAGATAGTTCACATAGGGGCTGTCCCCGCCCTCGATCGCCAGGGCATCGGTTCGGGGCTTCAGCCCGGCGTCCAGGGCATAGTTGGTGTTGATGACCGCCAGATCGACCTGGTCCAGGATCCGCGGGATCGTCGCGGCCTCCACCTCGCGGAACCGCAGTGCCTTCGGATTGCCGGTGATGTCCCGAACCAGCTGCAGCGGGCTGGCTGGATCGCGCAGCGTGATCAGCCCCGCCGACTGCAACAGCAGCAGCGAGCGCCCGGTGTTGGACGCATCATTGGGCAGGATCACCTGCGCCCCGTTCGGAAGGTCGGCCAGCGTCTGATGCTTGCGCGAATAGGCCCCCAAGGGCTCGACGTGCACCCCCGCCACCGTCACCAGCGTCGCACCGCGCGCCGCATTGAACTCGTCCAGATAGGGCTTGGTCTGGAAATAGTTGGCGTCCAGCCGCTTCTCGACCAGTTGCGTATTGGGCTGGACGTAGTCGTTGAACACCCGGATTTCGATTTCCAGGCCCTGGGCCGCCAGCACCGGCTTCAGATGCTCCAGGATTTCGGCATGCGGCACGGCCGTCGCACCGACGACCAGCGGTGCATCGGCACCAGACGCAGGCTCGACCGACGGGCCGCAGGCGGCCAGGCTCAGGGCGCCGGCGGAGAGCAACAGGGAACGGCGGTTCATCACGAGCACCTTTGATCAGCGGTGGGAAACACGGGCGACCAGGCGGTCACCGATCATTTGAAGCCCCTGCACCAGCAGGAGCAGAAGCACGACGGTCACGACCATCACATCGGTCTGGAACCGCTGATAACCGAACCGGACCGCCAGATCGCCCAAGCCACCTGCTCCGACGACGCCAGCCATGGCCGTATAGCTGACCAGGGCAATCGCCGTCACCGTGGCCCCGGCGACGATGCCCGGCATGGCCTCGGGGATCAGGGCGCGGGTCACGATCTGGAAGGTCGATCCCCCCATGGCCTGGGTCGCTTCGACCACCCCCTTGTCCACTTCGCGCAAGGCCGTCTCGACCAGCCGCGCATAGAAGGGCGCAGCGCCCACGACCAGCGGCGGGATGGCTCCGGCCACGCCCAGAGACGTGCCGACCATCAACACCGTCACCGGCAGCATGACGATCAGCAGGATGATGAAGGGCACCGACCGCAGGATGTTGACGATCAGAGACAGCACGCCGTTCACGATCGGATTGGCCGCCAGCCGTCCCTTGCCCGACAGATACAGCAGCACGCCCAGCGGGATGCCGAAGACGACGGTCAATGCCATCGATCCGCCCAGCATCAGCAGAGTGTCCAGCGTGGCTCGACCGATCTCGGACCAGTCCACATTGACGAAAAAGGTGTCCATCTAGGCGCTCACGCTTTCCACCGACACGCCGCGATCATTGAGTTGAGCCATCGCGGCTTCGGCATCGCCGCCGGTGAAGGCCACGATCAGCTGGCCATAGGGCTCACCCCGGATGCGGCTGATACGGCCCGACAGGATGGAATAATCCACCCCGACAGATCGCGCGATCCGGCTAAGCTCGGGCTCATAGGTCGATGCCCCGCGGAACGTCAGCCGGGCCAGCCGCCCGCCCGCCGGCACGACCGAGGCATCATAGGTCTCGCCCCCCTCACCTTCCGCCAGCATGGCGCGCGTCGCGGCTGCCTTGGGGTGCAGGAAGACGTCGGCCGTGGTGCCCTCTTCCACCAACCTGCCGTCCTGCAGAACGGCCACGCGATCGCAGACCCGGCGAACCACCTCCATCTGATGGGTGATCAGCACGACGGTCAGGTCCAGTTCGCGGTTCAACTGATCCAGCAGCGTCAGGATTTCGTCCGTCGTCTCGGGGTCCAGGGCACTGGTCGCCTCGTCACACAACAGGACACGGGGCTTACAGGCCAGGGCCCGCGCGATGCCCACCCTCTGCTTCTGTCCGCCCGACAGCTGTGCCGGGTATTTTGCAGCATGGTCGGCCAGGCCCAGCCGCGCCAGCAGGTCGGCCACCCGCCGATCGACCTCGGCCGCCGGGCGACCTTCCAGCTTCAGCGGAAAGGCAACGTTCTGCGCGATCGTGCGGGCATTCAGCAGGTTGAAATGCTGGAAGATCATGCCGATCCGGCGCCGCGCGGCACGTAGCGCGGCCGGTTTCAGCGCAGTAATCTCTTCATCGCCGACGAAGATCCGCCCGGCATCGGGCGTCTCCAGCCGGTTGATCGTGCGGATCAGGGTCGACTTGCCCGCCCCCGACCGACCGACCACGCCAAACACCTGTCCCTGAGCGACGCTCAAGGTGACGTTGTCCAGGGCGACGCGCTCGCCCGCCGCGCTGCGATAGCGCTTGGTGACCCCTTCCAGCCGGATCATTCAGTCGGTCTCTAGCGCCTTGGCGGGGATGATGGTGACGCTCTCGCCACAGCCGCAGGCATCGGTCTGGTTCGGGTTCCGGAACACGAATTTCGACGCCAGCTTCGACGTCTCGTAATCGATCTCCGACCCGATCAGGAACAGGATAGCCTTGGGATCGATTAGGATGGTGACGCCCTTGTCCTCGACCACCTCGTCCAGCGGCTCAACCGCCTCGGCATAGGCGAAGGTATATTCCTGTCCCGCGCAGCCGCCGTTCTTCACCCCGACCCGCAGGCCGACGTAGTCCTTTTCCGCATTGGCCATGATGTCGCGAACGCGCGCGGCGGCAGCGTCTGTCAGGGTCACGGCCTTGGGGCGCGGACGGCGGGGACGAAGGGTGGTCTGAAGCTCAGTCATGGCGTCACCTCAGAACATGTTCAGGGCCAGTTTGGCCTCGTCGCTCATCTTGGAGGAGTCCCACGGCGGGTCGAACACCAGATTGGCGCGGGCTGATTTGACGCCCTCGACCTTCTTGACCGCATCCTCGACCCAACCCGGCATTTCACCGGCCACCGGGCAGCCCGGCGCGGTCAGGGTCATTTCCACCAGCACGTCCCGATCGTCCGAGACGTCGACCTTGTAGATCAGGCCCAGCTCATAGATGTCGACCGGAATTTCCGGATCATAGACGGTCTTCAACGCCTCGATCAGGTCGTCGGTCAGCCGGTTCAGTTCGTCCTGAGACAGGGCGCTTTTCGTCGGGGCGTCCCACGCCTCGGCAAAGGTCTCACTGGTGCTGATGCTCTGGTCGTCCATATCCGTCACACAAAGAACTCGCGCGCCTTGATCAGCGCATCCACGAAGGCATCGGCGTCTTCGATCGTATTATATAGGGCGAAGCTGGCCCGCGCGCTCGACGTGATGCCAAATCGTCTGGAAAGCGGCTCGGCGCAGTGCAGGCCGGCCCGCACGGCGACGCCATACCGATCCAGGATCTGCGCCACGTCATGCGCATGCGCACCCTCGACCGTGAAGGTCAGGATGGCCCCCTTGTTAGGCGCTTCGCCGACGATCCGCAGCCAGTCCAGACCCGACAGGCGATCCACGACGTGGTCGTACAATGCCCGCTCATGCGCCGCGACCGCCTGGCGATCAAAGGCCATGAACCATTCCAGCGCCGCACCCAGGCCGATCGCCTCCAGGATGGGCGGCGTCCCGGCCTCGAACCGATGCGGAATCCCGGCATAGGTCACCGCATCTTCGGTCACGGTGAAGATCATCTCGCCCCCGCCCTGATACGGCGGCAGGGCCTCCAGCGCCGGGCGTTTGCCGTACAGCCCGCCGATCCCGGTCGGGCCATACAGTTTGTGGCCGGTGAAGACGTAGAAGTCGCAGTCCAGCGCCTGGACATCCGGGCTGCAATGCACCGCCCCCTGACAACCATCGACCAGCAGCAGCGCCCCGGCCGCATGGGCCAGGTCGGCGACCGCCTTCACATCATTCACCGTGCCCAGCACGTTCGACATATGGGTGATGGCGACCAGCTTGGTCCGGGGCCCGATCAGATCAGCCAGCGCCGCCATGTCCAGAGACCCGTCGTCCAGCACCGGTGCCCATTTCAGCACGATGCCCAACCGGTCGCGCAGCATCGCCCAGGGCACGATGTTGGCGTGGTGCTCCATCTGGGTGGTGACGATCTCGTCGCCGGGCTTCAGGCTCTGGGCCAGACCGGCTGCGACCAGGTTGAAGGCCTCGGTCCCGCCCTTGGTCCAGACGATCTGGTCCGGGGTCTCGGCATTCAGGAAGCGGGCGACGGTCTCGCGCGCCTGTTCGAACGCCTCGGTCGTCTCATTGGCCAGGGTGTGCAGGCCCCTGTGGACGTTGGAATAGCTGCCTTCCATCGCCGCCGTCAGGGCGTCGATCACGGCCTGCGGCTTTTGCGCCGACGCCGCCGAGTCCAGATAGACCAGCGGCTTGCCGTTCACCTGCCGCGACAGGATCGGGAACTGCGCTCGGGCCGCATAGGGGTCGAAGCGGGCGATTACAGTCGTGCCGTCAGCCATGCCCTCACCACCTCTCTCGCCCCTTCGTGGGCGATGCGGTCCACGACCTCGAACAGGAAGGCTTGCGTCAGCAGGGCCCGCGCCTCGTCGGCCGGAATGCCGCGCTGCTGCATGTAGAACAGGGCGCTCTCGTCCAGATTACCAACCGTATTCCCGTGCGCGCACTGCACGTCGTCGGCATAGATCTCCAGCTCCGGCTTGGCGTCCACCTCGGCCCGCTCACCCAGGATCAGCGCATGGTGCCCCATCCGCGCATCGGTGCCGTCCGCGCCGCGCTCGACGACGATCTTGCCCTGGAACACGCCGCGCGCCGTGTCGCGCACCACGCCCTTGGTCAACTGGGAGGTGACACCGTTCAGGCCCTCATGGCGCACCACGCTGGTCAGGTCGGCATGGCGCGTCCCGTCAAGCGCATAGACCCCGTCGATCCGCACCTCGGAGCCCTCACCGGGATTGGCGACGTGGGTCTCGAACCGCTGCAGCTTCGCTCCGTTCGTGACGATCGTCTGCGTGAACTCTGCGCCCTTGCCCAAGGCCACGTCGGCTCGCGAAAAGGAGATCGCTTCCGCGGCGTCGTCAGCGACGACGATGCGATCCAGCCGACCTCCCTCCATCACGCTCAACTTCAGGGCCATGTTGGCGACGTAGCCGCCTCGACCTTCATAGGTCTCCAGCAGGATGGCGTGATCGTTTGGGCCGACGGTATAGTCGATCAAGCCCTGCCAACCGCCGTCGAAACTGTCGCTTGCCACGCGGATCAGATGGACATGGGGATTGGCCGGCCGGACAGTCAGACCGCGCGTGCCTGCGTCGGTGAAGGTGTTCTCGCCGTCGTCCGTTCGTCCGTTCCCGAAAAGCTGGAGCGCATTCCACGGGACGCTTTCAAACAGGCCCGCACCGGAAACGTCCAACGGTTCGGCCGGAGGCGGAGCGTCGCGCAGATAGCGACGGACATCCGTATACTTCCAGGCCTCTGAGCGCCTCGACGGGAAGCTGGAGACGTCCTTCAGATCGATGCGAATGGGCGCGTTCAAGCCGCCTGCGGCAGATACTTGTCGTACCCTTCCGCCTCCAGCTGCAGCGCCAGTTCCGGCCCACCCGAGGCTACGATCCGGCCAGCGGCCAGCACATGCACCCGGTCCGGTTTGATATAGTCCAGCAGCCGCTGATAGTGGGTGATCACCAGCATCGCGCGGTCGGGACGTCGCAGGGCGTTGACCCCCTCCGACACGATCCGCAGGGCGTCGATGTCCAGGCCGGAATCGGTCTCGTCGAGGATTAGCAGCGACGGCTCCAGCAGGGCCATCTGCAGGATTTCCATCCGCTTCTTCTCGCCGCCGGAGAAGCCGACATTCAGCGGCCGCTTCAGCATGTCGAAATCCATCTTCAGCGCCTTGGACGCCTCGCGGACCATCTTCAGGAAGGCCGGTGCCGACACCTCCTCCTCGCCCCGCGCCCGCTTCTGGGCGTTCAGCGCCGTGCGCACGAAGGTCAGGGCCGGCACACCGGGAATCTCGATCGGATACTGGAACGACAGGAACACGCCCTTCGCCGCCCGCTCGGCGGGCTCCAGGTCCAGCAGGTCGTGCCCCTGCCAGGACACAGCCCCTTCGGTCGCCTCATAGCCGGGCCGCCCCGACAGGGCATAGCCCAGCGTCGATTTCCCGGCCCCGTTCGGCCCCATGATGGCGTGCACCTCGCCCGCCGGAACGTCGAGCGTCAGCCCCTTCAGGATCGGCTTTTCGCCGACGGAGACATGGAGGTTTTGGATGGAGAGCATCACTGCAACTGTGACCAGAGATAAAAGCCGCCGAGCGCGGCGAAGATGAGAACGGGAACGATCAGCTGCTTCAGCAGGTCTTTCGTCCTGGCGTGCGGGTCCGGCGTAAACGGCGGATAATGCTGGGCGACATAGGCCTCAACATCGGCCGCCAGCTTCGCCGGTGTTCCCCGCCGATCGACATGGATATCGTCCAGCGAGGCACCGGGCCCCCAGTCGTCTTCGGGGGGCAGCAATTCATCCTCGATCAGCAACCAGGCGCGATAACGACGCTCCATGACGGCATGGATCAGGCTCACCGTCTCGGCGGACAATGTGCCTTGCGCTCCAAAGGCCAGGAGGGTGTCCCCCGCCTCGGCAGCACCGTCCGGCAGTTCGACAGGGTCGATCCCGGCCAGCGACTGGACGCCATAGTTGAAGCCGCTCGCCTCGCCATCGACCGTCACCGGCACCCAGCCCCCGACGTTCTGGTCCAGTTCGAAGTCCGCCGGAAAGACAACGGTCACCCCGGTTTCCGCCATATCTGCAACCAGCTGCGCCACCCTGGGAAGGACAGCCTTCTGGACAATCAGTGCGCTGTCGATGCTCATCGAAAATCCTCCGCTCCATTCGACAAAAAGAGGCCGTTCATCTCGCCCGCCGGAACGGCGAGCGCCAGTCCCTTGACGATCGGCTTGTCGCCGATGGTGACGTGGAGGTTGGAGTTGGAGAGCATCAGTCGTTTCGCGTTCTGTTAGCGGCAACCGCATTGAGCTTGAAGACAAGCCAGGCAAAGAGTGGGATCAACACCAGTGCGAAGGCCTTGTTGATCTCCGTCAAAGCAACCCCAACCACAAAGAAAACAGACAGGCTGATCCCGATTGCCGAGCCAAAGAGCCAACCGCTTCTGTTTATCGGCCTGATGCCGGAAAAGGTGTTTCTAAACCAGGGCCGTAGAGTCACCCCACGCTCCCTTCAAGACTGATCGCCACCAGCTTCTGCGCCTCGCCCGCCGGAACGGCGAGCATCATCCCCTTCAGGATCGGCTTGTCGCCGACGGAGACGTGGAGGTTTGAGATAGAGAGCATTGGCAGCCTAACGCGTCAGAAAGCAGCCGACGGCGTCGCCGCGGATGCTGTAGATTTTCAGGGTGTCACCTTCACGACCAACCAGGGCAAAATCGGTCTGATCGCGGGGATCATAGGCAAGCAGCATTGTATCGCCGTCGTCAGCGACGATGGATACTTGGCGCATGAAGGCTCCACCTTGAGCCTCATCGTAGTCCTGCACATCGGCAAGGTACGGCTCGACCAAGGCCGCGCGCATTTCGGAAAGCCCTTCCTCGAACCACTCACGGGGAAGCGGAGACCCAAGCGCCTCTGGGTGAGGGGCGGGAATCTCGTAGGCATCAAGTTCCTGCTGAAGCCGAACTTTGAGCGCTTGAAGGTCGGTCACCCCACGCTCCCTTCCAGGCTGATCGCCACCAGCTTCTTCGCCTCGCTCGCCGGAACGTCGAGCGTGAGGCCGTTCAGGATCGGCTTGCCGACGGAGACATCGAGGTTGGAGATGGAGAGAGCGGTCACTTGCTGCCTAGCAATCGGGAGAAAAAGCCACTTTTCGGTGACTGTGGGATCGGAGGTTCGGGAACGGGTTGCGAGGCCTGCCGTCGAGCCGCTCTCGCGGCGTCCTTCGCCGCCATGACCTTGAAGGAAGCAATCGCATCATCCAAGTAAGCGGGCACATTCGCGGGCTCTTGGATGTCGTCGTCAGGATACCAGTACGGTCCACTCGTCAGGTCAGCGATCGCTCTGAGATAGATCGTTGCGGCCAAGGCCTCCGCTGAGTTCCCACCCGTGATTGTCATCGCCAAGTGCGACCACTGCCCCGCTTCAGGGGGCAGTTCATCGATCTCGCCAGTGGGCATGAAATAGGCCTCAAAGCCTGTTTGCGCGCCTTCCAGTTTGATGGGCAGATAGCCGCGGTGCTCCCGGAGGTTGACCGCCTCCGTGACCACGAAATCATGCCCCAAGGCCCGGGCTCGATCGCTGACTACATCGGCGGACGGCATCTGTGACTCATTGAGAAATACATACTGCTCGACAGCCATTACCCCACGCTCCCTTCCAGCGAGATCGCCACCAGCTTCTGCGCTTCCACCGCGAACTCCATCGGCAGCTTCTGCATCACGTCGCGGACGAAGCCGTTGACCAGCAAGGCCACCGCCTCCTCCTGCGACAGGCCGCGCTGCTGGGCGTAGAACAGCTGGTCGTCACTCAGGCGCGTCGTCGTCGCCTCGTGCTCCAGCTGGGCCGAGCCGTTGCGGGCCTCGATATAGGGCACGGTGTGGGAGCCGCAGTCGCCGCCGATCAGCAGGCTGTCGCACTGGGTGAAGTTGCGCACCCCTGTCGCCTTCGGATGCACCGAGACCAGCCCGCGATAGGTCGAGTCAGACTTTCCGGCCGAGACCGCCTTGGCGATGATCCGGCTCTTCGAGTTCTTGCCCAGATGGATCATCTTGGTGCCGGTGTCGGCCTGCTGATGTCCGTTGGTGATGGCGATCGAATAGAACTCGCCCGAGCTCTCCTCGCCGCGCAAGACGCAGGACGGGTACTTCCAGGTCACCGCCGAGCCGGTCTCGACCTGGGTCCAGCTGACCTTCGACCGGTCGCCGCGGCAGTCGGCCCGCTTGGTGACGAAGTTGTAGATGCCGCCCTTGCCCTCGGCATCGCCGGGGTACCAGTTCTGCACCGTCGAATATTTGATCTCGGCATCGTCCAGCGCGACCAGCTCGACCACCGCCGCGTGCAGCTGGTTCTCGTCGCGCATCGGCGCCGTGCAGCCCTCCAGATAGGAGACGTAGCTGCCCTTATCGGCGATGATCAGGGTCCGCTCGAACTGGCCCGTCTGGGACGCATTGATGCGAAAATAGGTCGACAGCTCCATCGGGCATTTCACGCCCGGCGGGATGTAGACGAACGATCCGTCCGAAAAGACCGCGCTGTTCAGGGCCGCGAAATAGTTGTCCGAGACCGGCACCACCGACCCCAGATATTGCCGCACCAGATCCGGGTATTCGCGCAAGGCCTCGGAAATCGGCATGAAAATCACGCCTGCCGCCGCCAGCTCCTTCTTGAAGGTCGTGACCACCGACACGCTGTCGAACACCGCATCGACCGCCACGCGCGGGGCCCCTTGCACGCCCGCCAGAACCTCCTGTTCCTTCAGCGGAATGCCCAGCTTGCGATAGACCTCGAGCAACTCCGGATCGACCTCGTCCAGCGACTTGGGCCCCTCCTTCTGCTTGGGCGCGGCGTAGTAGAAGAGCTCCTGATAATCGACCGGCTCGTATTTCACGGCCGCCCAGGTCGGCTCCTCCATGGCCAGCCAACGCTCATAGGCGGCCAGACGCCATTCCAGCATCCATTCCGGCTCGCCCTTCTTCTCGGAGATGAAGCGCACGATGTCGGCGTTCAGCCCCTTGGGCGCGAACTCGGTCTCGATGTCCGAGGTGAAGCCGTGCTCGTACTTCTCCAGCGCGGCGACGGCGTCGATGGTTTCCTGAACGGCGGCCATTAGGCGACTTCTCTCTGGCGCAGGGCAATCCGGGCGCGGTGCTTGGCATATGCGGCGGCCCAGGCGTCAGCGAACCGCGACCAATCGTCCTGCGTCGTACCCCAGCCACCCGAGACGCGAACGCCCCCGGTGCCCAGGTCATGCAGACCCATGGCGCTGATCGCCTTGGACGCCTTGGTCTTGCCCGAGGAACAGGCGCTGCCCGCCGAGACCATCAGGCCCATCAGGTCCATTGAAATCAGCTGCTGCGGGCTCTCCCAGTCGGGCACGGCCATGAACAAGGTGTTGGGCAGGCGCTCGGCCGCCTCGCCGATGATCGTCGCCCCGGCGGCCTTGACCCGCGCCTGGGCCGCATCGCGCCAAGCCTGGTGCGCCGCCGCATGAGGCAGGTCGCGCGCCGCGCAGTCGGCCGCGACACCGAACCCGGCGATGCCCGGCACAT
This sequence comes from Brevundimonas vitisensis, assembly GCF_016656965.1. Lineage (NCBI taxonomy): Bacteria > Pseudomonadati > Pseudomonadota > Alphaproteobacteria > Caulobacterales > Caulobacteraceae > Brevundimonas > Brevundimonas vitis. The sequence goes on along the minus strand of NZ_CP067977.1, from coordinate 191,642 downwards.
TCTCTGTGCCCGCCCTCAAGCCCCGCTCCTGCCCCGCGCCGTGGAGGGCCCGGACCACGGGCACGCCTTCGCGCGAAATCAGCGCCCCGACCCCTTGGGGTCCGCCCAGCTTGTGCGCCGACAGGGTCAGGGTGTCCGCGTCCAACGTCTGCATATCGACCGCAATCTTGCCCGCCGACTGGATGGCATCGACGTGCAGCCAGCCGCCAGCAGCACGGACCATACGCGCCGCCTCGGCAATCGGCTGGATCACGCCGCTTTCATTATTGGCGTGATGGATCGCCACCACGGCCCGGCCCGGCCGCGACAGAGCTTCTTTCAGCCAGGCCAGATCGACCACGCCATTGGCATCGACCGGCAGGACCTCGACCGGGCGGCCCGATGCCGCCGCCGCCTCGGCCACGCACGGGTGTTCGGTCGCGCCGACGATCAGCCGCTCACACCCCGCCGCCAGGGCGCTGAGAATGGCCTGGGCATTGGATTCGGTGCCGCCGCTGGAAAAGACCACGGCGGTCGGATCGGCCCCGACCAGATCGGCGACCTGGGCCCGCGCGGTCTCGACCCGTGCCCGTGCCCGGCGCCCCGCCGCATGCACCGCCGACGGATTGCCATTGTCGGCCAGGGCTCGTGCCATCACGTCCTGAACCTCAGGCCGCACCAGGGCCGAGGCGTTATAGTCCAGATAGACCGGCGTCATGCCGCCGCCTCCAGACCCGGGCGCACCGGGGCCGACCGGCGCGTAGCCGTCCGGTTCATCACGACGTCTTCCAGCGACACGCCCGCCAGATAGGCATGGATCTCGGCCCCCAGGTCTTCCCACAGATTGTGGGTGATGCAGCGCTCGCCGCCGATCATGCAGCCGCGGGGCGAGCCCTGGCCCGAACAGCGGGTGGCGCGGATCGGCTCATCAACGGCCAGGACGATCTCGGCCACGACGGTGTCGCGCATATCCTTGGCCAGGCGATAGCCGCCGCCGGGTCCGCGCACGCTCTGGACCAGACCGCTTTTGCGCAGCCGCGCGAACAGCTGTTCCAGATAGCTGAGCGAGATCTCCTGGCGCGCGGCGATCTCGGCCAGGGACACGGCGCGCTGCACGCCGTCGGCCCGTCCATTCTTGGCCAGATCGGCCATTGCCATCACGGCATATCGTCCCTTGGTCGACAGACGCATCGCACACCTTCAAAAATTGCGCGCTTTTCAAGGGTCCTGTGCTAGAACCCGCGCCTTCGCCCAGGCGTGGACGCGCAGGTCGGACTTAGAAAGTCCTACTCCTGCGGTCAAGTATTACGCAGGTGCGAAACGACAGTTGAACACGGGAAAATCGCCGCACCCATGCCTGAAGTCATCCTGCCCGGCGCCTCTGGCCGTATCGAAGGCCGTTACTCTCCGGGCAAACGCCCGAACGCGCCGATCGCCCTGATCCTGCATCCGCACCCCAAGGCTGCGGGCCATATGAACAACCCGGTGGCGGTCACGCTGTACCAGCTGTTCCAGAAGCGCGGCTTTGCCACCCTGCGATACAATTCGCGCGGCGTGGGCAAGTCGCAGGGCGAGTTCGACAGCGGCATCGGCGAGCTGGCCGATGCGGCCACCGCCCTGGACTGGCTTCAGACCAACAACCCCGCCGCCAGCCAGACCTGGGTCGCCGGCTATCAGTTCGGGGCCTATATCGGCATGCAGCTGCTGATGCGCCGTCCCGAAACGGATGGCTTCATCTCGGTCTCGCCGCCCTCGAACATGTACGACTTCTCGTTCCTGGCCCCCTGCCCGGCATCGGGCCTGTTCCTTCATGGCACCGCCGACACTGTTGTGCCGCCGGTCGAGGTGGAGCGCGTGGTCAACAAGCTGCGCACCCAGAAGGGCATCGTCATCGACTATGAGCTGGAAGAAGGCGCGTCACACTTCTGGCAGGGCCACATCGACGCCGTCGATCGCCGCGTCGGGGCCTATCTGGACAAACGGCTCGAAGAAAAGCCAGCCTGAGCCAGCCAGCGACCGCTTCTGACGCAAAGACCTGCCATGCCGTCAGGCACAGGTCTTTGACAATCGAATGCCGCATCCGCCGTCTCCACGACGATGTGGACCGAGTGGACCGAGTGGACTGAGTGGACTGTGTTTTGCCGTCCAGATCCTGTTGCCGCTCAGCGATAGATCAGGAACGGGTCACGGGTCTCGATCCACGCCCGTTCGTCCGGCAGGGTGATCGCATCCAGATCAGCGGGCGTCGCCGCCGCGTCATCTACCCATTCGCGCAGGCCCGGCCCGCCGTTGATGACGTCGATGGCCAGCTTTCCGAACGCATATTCGTAAGGGAAGTCCCGCCACAGGTCATAGTCCGGATACAGCTGCCGGATCGCCTTGAAGCCCAGGGCCTGCACCCGCCACGGGCGGAAGACCGAATGGCCATAGTGCGGTCCCTCGACGTGAATCTGGACCCCACTGCACAGCTGGCCGACATGCTTGTGAAAGGTCGGCTGGAACCAGCAGTCTCTCAGGACGCACCCCTCAAGCCACTGCGGTGCCAGGGCCTGCATGCGGGCGATCACGGCCCGCGCGTCGATGTCGGGCGCGCCGAACAGTTCCAGCGGCCGGGTAGTGCCCCGCCCCTCCGACAGGGTCGTACCCTCCAGCATCACCGTGCCGGCATAGGCGCGGGCCATGGAGACATTGGGCGCATTGGGGCTGGGGTTGATCCAGGCCCGCTCCAGCAGGGGCCAGCCAAAGCCGGGCGCGGCCTCGGGCTGCCAGCCCTCCATGGCGATGACGCGGTAATCCACGTCCAGCTTGAAGTGATCGATGAACCAGTGGCCCATCTCGCCAAGGGTCATCCCGTGCCGCATCGGCATCGGCCCGGCTCCGACGAAGCTTTCCCAGCCGGGGCGAAGCGTCAGCCCCTCGACCGGCCGCCCGGCGGGGTTGGGCCGATCCAGAACCCAGACCGTCTTGCCGTGCTCGGCCGCCGCCTCCAGCACATAGAGCAAGGTCGTGACGAAGGTATAGATTCGGCAGCCCAGGTCCTGAAGGTCCACCAGCAGGACGTCAAAGGTTTGCATCGACTGGCCGGTCGGCCGCCGAACTTCGCCGTACAGGCTGAACACCGGAATACCGTGGACCGGGTCGGTCTCGTCCGGCGTCTCCATCATATTGTCCTGCAGGTCCCCCTTCATCCCATGCTGCGGGCCAAAGGCGGCGCTCAGCGTGATCTCGGGACAGGCGGCCAGGGCGTCGATCGCATGGGTCAGATCGGCCGTCACCGAGGCCGGATGGGCCAGAAGGGCGACGCGCCGTCCCTTCAGCTCTGCCCGCAGCGCGGGGTCGGACAGCAGGCGATCAAGGCCGGTCTTCATCGGGGCTCCGGGGCGTTCAGATCGAGGACGAAGCCCTCGGCATGATGGAAATCAGGTCCGGCGGACGGATGGGCCAGGGCCCAATAGGTCTTGTCCCCGGCGGTGTCCTCGATAACCGAGGTCAGGCCGACACGCCACGGCAGACCGCTCTCCAGACCCGGCAGACGATCCAGATGCACGGTGGCGGACAGGCGATAGCGATCCGCCGTCCGCTCGCGCCGCATCGACTCGATCTCGACGCCGTAGGGCCTCGTCATGCCAATCCGGTATCCGCTGAACCCGTAGAAGGCCCATTGGCCCGACGGCGACAGATTCAGCTCGTAATAGCCGGCCCCGTCGTTCCTGGCGATGAAGACCTCGCAACACGTCTGTCGCCACAGATCGTCGGTGCGCCGACTGGGCACATCGACCGGAAGCGCCAGGCGTTCGATGTCGCCAATCAGTTCAAAGGTGACCTCGAAGGACAGGGCCCCGGTCCGCTCCGCCGTCACCGCGACGTCCCGGATCGGGCTGTCGCCCCCGGCCGGGTGAGGACGCAGAATGCGAAGTTCAGGACGGTCTCGGGCGGTTCGCTCAGCCATGACGTCCGTGCTACACGCCCCTTCCCCACCTAGCCAAGCCTGATCCCCGAATCCCTGACCATGACCGACAAAGCCTTCACCTCGGACTTCCTGCGTACGCTCCAGACGCGCGGATACATCCATCATATCACCCATCCGGCCGAGCTGGATGCGGCGGCCCGTGAAGGCGTTGTGGCGGGCTATATTGGCTTCGATGCGACGGCCCCCAGCCTGCATGTCGGCAGCCTGATCCAGATCATGATGCTGCGCCGGTTGCAGCAGGCGGGCGGCAAGCCGGTCGTCATCATGGGCGGCGGCACCACCAAGGTCGGCGATCCGACGGGTAAGGATGCCTCGCGCCCTCAGCTGACCGACGAGACGATCCAGGCCAACATCGCCTCGATCCGCACCGTGTTCGAGAAGTTCCTGACCTTCGGCGACGGGCCCACCGACGCCATCATGATCGACAACGACGAATGGCTGTCGAAATACGGCTACATCCAGTTCCTGCGCGACTACGGCACCCATTTCACTGTCAACCGGATGCTCGCATTCGATTCGGTCAAGCTGCGGCTGGAACGCGAACAGCCGATGACCTTCCTCGAATTCAACTACATGCTGATGCAGTCGGTCGACTTCCTGGAGCTGAACCGCCGCCATGGGGTGACACTGCAGATGGGCGGGTCCGACCAGTGGGGCAACATCGTTTCTGGCGTCGACCTGGTGCGGCGGGTGGATCAGAAGTCAGCCTTTGGCCTGACGACGCCCCTGCTGACCACCGCCTCGGGCGGCAAGATGGGCAAGACGGCCCAGGGTGCAGTGTGGCTGAATGCCGAACAGCTCGGCCCCTATGACTACTGGCAGTTCTGGCGGAACGCCGACGATGCCGACGTAGGCAAGTTCCTGCGCCTGTTCACCGATCTGCCCCTGGACGAGATTTCGCGACTGGAGGCCCTGGACGGCGCGGCCATCAACGATGCCAAGAAGGCCCTGGCCGATGCGGCGACGACGATGCTGCATGGCGCGGAGGCGGCGGCTCAGGCTCGCAGCCGATCCGAAGGAGCCTTTGAACGTGGTGAAGCAAGCCCCGTCGAGGTCGTCGAAGTGGACTGGAGCGGCGGCCAGGACGTGACGCACCGGACGCCTGAATATCTGGTCAGCGCGGCGGGTATCTCGTCCATCAAGGATGCCAAACGCTCAATCGCCAATGGCGAAATCCGCATCAATGGCGCGGTCGTGAACGGCAGCGAGACCTATGGCCGCGAGGACGTCGATCCCGCCACCGGGGACTTCCTGGTTCAGAAGGGCAAGAAGACCTCGCGCCGCGTCCGCCCCATCTGACGCCCTGTCTCCTCCCTGTCGCAAAGCGATGGGGAGGAGCCGGCCCAGAGCCTACCGCCCGCCCCGGACGGCACCCACGAAGGCCTTCCAGCTCAGCTTGACGTCGGACAGGGCTCCGGCACGGAAGGCGCGGCCGGCGATCCAGACCATCAGCAGGGCTGTGGCGAACATGCCGGCCATGGTGCCGAACACCTCGATCATCGGCGGATCGCTGGGCGCGCGCGCGCTCATCAGGAAGGGCGTGAAAAACGGCACCCAGGACAGGATGCGAATGGCCGGAGCATCTGGGCTGACCAGGGCCATTTGCATGACCAGGACGGGCACGACCAGGATCATCATGATCGGCCCCATCAGGGTCTGGGCATCGCGCGGCGTCTCGCAGAAAGCCCCGATGGCCGCGAACAAGACCGCGTACATCAGGTACCCGCCGACGGCATAGGCCAGGAAATAGAAGATCATCCCGCCGTCCATCAAAATGGCCGCCACATTGGCCGCCTGATCCGGAGCCGCCGTCACCAGCCCGGCCGCTCCGATGCCGCCCCAGACCAGAAGCACGGTCAAGGTCAGGAAGGCCACACCCAGAACCTTGCCTGTGAGGATCTCGGTGGCCGAGGCAGAAGACAGCAACACCTCCAGGATTTTATTCGATTTTTCTTCCATCACGCTGTTCAGCAGGATGGAGGCCCCGGTGATCACCAGGGACCACAGCAGGAAGCCGGAGGCCAGGCCGATAATGCCGGGCAGCCGGTCGCGGAACGACACCTCGCCCCCCGTGGCGGATGCAGGCGACAGGGCGACGATATCAGGCTTGAAGGTCTCTGCCGCCTCAACGACGCCGGGGTCGACCCCCGCAGCCTGAAACAGTCGCAGGCGATGCTCCTTCTTCAGAGCGCCGCGCACGAAATCCTCGACCGTGTCGTCGGTGGCGCGGCGGGTCCAGACGCGAGCGGTCGGCTCCTGCTCCTGCCGGTTCAGAAAGACGACGGCATCCAGCCCCTCGGCCTCGGTCTTGTCCTGGCTGAGATAACGGCGGGCGATCGCCTCACGCGGCGCACCGGGCGCGGCGGCGGTCAGCTCGGCCGGAGCCGGCACGATCTGCATGCGAAGCCCGCCCAGGCTACGCAGGGCCTCGCCCGCAGCAGAAGCTCCGGCGGGTCCGCCCGCCTGGGCGACGGCGTCGGCGGCCGGGGCGGCGATCTGGTCGCGGCGCGCGGCCTCGTCCCGCAGGGCCTGCTGCACAGTGGCGGCCAGGCCGCTGGCGGCGGGCCCTTCCTCCACCAGCACCACCTGGCGGACCGGTTCGCTGGTCCGGATCAGCAGCGGAATCGCCCCACCCAGCACCGCGAACAACGGAAAGGCCAAAAGCGACAGCCAGAAGCCGACGGTGCGCGCATAGGCCAGGAATTCCCGGCGGGCGATCAACAGAATCCGGCTCATCGGGCAGCCTCCGTCGGGGTAGCGGGACGGACGCTCTGGTCCTGATCGGGATTGTCGCCCGTCAGGCCGATGAAGGCATCGTGCAGGGTCGGCTCCTTTAATGCGAAGCGACGGACGTCCAGCCCGGTCAGGAAGGCCGCCTTCAAGGCCTCCTGCCCGCCGGCATCAGGGGCTAGAGCCGCCTTCAAGGCGCGCACGCCCTCGCGGTCGCTGATGGTTTCGACCGACACCACGCCAGGCAGGGCGGCGACGGCGGTGGGGTCGATGGCCCCTTCCACCTCCAGAAAACGGCGCGAGGTGGCCTTGGCCTGATCGACCGTCCCCTCGAACGCTTTGCGGCCCCGCGCCAGCAGGACGACCGTGTCACACAGACGCTCCGCATGCTGCATCACATGGGTAGAGAACAGGACGGTGGCTCCGTCAGCGGCCAACCCCCGGATCATCTGTTCCAGACCCTGCTGGTTCATGGGGTCCAGTCCCGAGAAGGGCTCATCCAGAATGACGAACTCGGGCCCGTGCACCACTGAGGCGATCAACTGGACCTTCTGCGCCATCCCCTTGGACAGCTCTTTCATCTTCTTGGACTGAGCGGCCCCCAGACCCTGCTCCTCCAGCATCCGACGAGCCCGCCGCTTGCCTTCGCTCATGGGCAAGCCCTTCAGCGCACCGAAAAAGGCGATGGCGTCGACCGGCGTCATCTTCTTGTAGAGCCCCCGCTCCTCCGGCAGGAAGCCGATCCGGTCGCGGACGCGTCGCCCATCAGACGAGCCCAGGATACTGATCGTGCCGCTGGTCTGGGGCTGAAGGCCCAGGATCATGCGCAGGGTCGAGGTCTTGCCCGCGCCATTGGGGCCCAGGAAGCCGCAGATGCTGCCCTTGGCCACCGAAAAACTGAGATCACGTACGGCCTGAAAGTCACCGTAGCGCTTGCTGATGCCGTCCAGCGTCAAGGCCGCCGTCATGCCGTATCCCCCAATTTGCGCCGAGACTAGCAAGCCGCGCGGGGGCGTCGCCAGAGGATTGCGCCCTTAACGGATCGCGACCTGAAATGCCTCGCCCAGCACGCGGGCCGGATTGACCTGAACGCCTCGGCGACGAATCTCGAAATGCAGATGAGGGCCGGTGGAATAGCCGGTCGAACCGACCAGACCGATGCGCGCCCCCGCATCGACTTCCATGCCGGAGTACACGTCGATCCGGCTGAGGTGGGCATAGAAACTGGTCATGCCGTTGGGGTGGCGGATTTCGATGAAGGAGCCATAGCCGCCAGGCTCGTGGCCCGTACGGACGACGCGGCCTTCGGCTGTAGAGAGGACTGCCGTGCCCTTGGGGGCGGCGATGTCGATCCCCTTGTGCGCGCGGGGCTTGGCCTCGCCGGCCAGTTTACGAGTGCCGAAGCGGGAGTTGACCGGAAAGCCTCGCACCGGGTCGGAAAAGACGATCTGGCGAGTAGGCGGTGCAGGCGGCTTGGCGACGGCGGTAACCGGGGGGGCCGTCGGGGCGGCACCGGCATCAGCCACAAGATCGAAGGCCTGCGGGCCGGCGGGCGCAGCGGCCATGGCCAGAACGCCGACGGCGACAAGCGCAGCACTCTGGACGGCATGGACAAGGACCCAGCGGGCCGTGGGGGATTTCAGTCGCGTCAAAAGACGTCTCTGTGCAGGCTCAGCGAGCGGGGAAGCCGCCGTTCTAAGACTCCATGGGGCGACTTTGGGGCGGGCGGCGCGACAGGTGGTCGCAATGCGGGAACGAAAAGGGGGCGCGCGGTGCGTGACCGCGCGCCCCTCAAATCCCTTCGCGCCCGTCGATCAGGAGATCGGCAGCCGCAGGGTGATGGCTCCGACATGGCTGTCGGCATGATCGCCGAAGCGGCCGCGATAGCCGATCGACACCTTGGCCGGGCCCCAATCGGTCTCGACGCCCGCAGAAGCGATCATGGAGCCGCCGAACGGGTCCTCGACTTCGCGACCCAGGACCTGAGCCGGGTTGGCGGCAATGCCCGTGCGGACATCGTCGAAGTCCTCGGCAAATCCGGTGCGATAGCCGCCCTCGACATAGAAGCCGAGGCCTTCGCCACCGCCTTCAGCCCGCAGGGACACCTCGCCCGAAGCCGAGGTCAGGGTCCGGTCTTGATACTGGTACTGGGCCGCGACGCCCTGTTCAGTATAGCCGTTGACGTCGGTCGAGACCCAGTTGACCGCGGCGCGCGGCGACAGGCCGATGCCTCCCATATCGAACCAGATGCCGACCTGAGCGCGAGCACCCAGGCTGCCACCGTCCGTCTCTCCAGTATGCACCACGGGACCGAAGGCCGTGTTGCGCTCGATGTCGTCATACTGGTCGATCGAGGCACCGATTGCACCGTTCGCGAACAGATTGCCCGAACGCCAGCCAATGGCTGCATCGAGAGCATAGGTCTCGACATCGAAGCGCATCGGACCGGCCTCGACCTCTGCCGTGCGGAAGGTGCCGGCAAAGGCCATGCGCCAGTTTTCGGAAATGCCATGGTCCAGCCCGACCCGGCCACCCCATCCCGTCGTCTCGGCGGTGCCCACCACACCGCGCGCATCGGTGTCGACGCTATCAGCGATTGCCCCGAAGGTCAGGTGCGTACCCGTGTGCCACGCGGCTCGCCCAGACATCGTCTCGCTGGCCAGGTCCAGCAGGTCCTCACGTTGACGGAAGGCGGTCTCGCCCTGCACCGCCGACTGGGCCCCGGCATCGCCGTAATACAGGTAGTCCTCGGCCAGGCTGGCCAGCAGCCGGTGCCCTGCCGCCGTCGGGTGCACCCCGTCGTAGTAGAAATAGGCGTCGGGATTGGCGCAAACGGTGACGCCGTTGAAGCACGCCTGGGTCACATTGGTCAGGCCGAAGCTGCCTGGGCTGGCAGCGATCAGGTCTCCGACCTTGAAGATGTCCATCAGGATGATGTTGGTGTTGGGACGGGCCGCTGCCGTCGTGAACAGGCCCGTCGACAGGGCACCGTTGAAGGTCGTCACGGCAAAGTCCGCGAGCGGGGCTGCGGTCGTACCCCGGAATTGCGGCGTCAGGCTGAGCTTTGGCAGGTTGGTGACCAGGATGGTCCCCGCGCCCGCCGTCGCCACGCTGTTGACGATGAAATTGATGTCGGCCGCAGCCGCCAGGGAGACACCACCGATGGCCCCGGTCGGGTTGGTCGAGGCACCCGCAGCGGGCAGACCCTGGAAGATGTTGTTTGCACCGCCCAGGACGCTAACCAGATCATTGGGGCCGAAGGTGCCGCCCGAGCTGGTGTAGCTCAGCAGCTGATTGCGCATGCCGGGCGGGAAGGCAGAGCTGTCCGTGCGCGCGCCGCCATAGGCATAGTTGATGCTGCCCGTGACCGGCGCACCGGCAGCCGACCGGCCGGCATTGAAGCCCAGCAGTTCGGTGAACACCGGACCGTTCGAGAATCGGCCCTGGAAATAGGGCGGCGACGGCGGCTGGGTGTTGAAGGTCGCGGCATAGAGGTTGCCGTTGTCGCTGAGGCTGTCACCGAAGACGACCAGGCGGTTGTAGGATTGGGCCTGGGCTGCGGTGGCGCAAGCGCCCACGGCGGCAAAGGCAAGCGCGGCGGCAGCCGCGCCCTGCATGAAACGAGACATCGATTTCCTCCCTCGGTCGTCAGAACGCGACCGTTACGATCAGTGTGCGCCGCTTTTCGCCAAGCGCAAGATGCCGTTAGGGAAGGTTGTCAGTAGAGCGTGCGCAGTCGAAGCGTGCCGGGCACTTCGCGCAACCGATCCAGGCCCTTGGGATCGTAATTTCGGTCGACATCGGTGATGACATAGCCCGAGCGCTCATCTGTCTTCAGATGCTGGCCCAGGATGTTCAGCCCCGCCTCGGCGATCGCGCGGTTCAGACCGGCCATGACGCCGGGTTGATTGCGGTGGATGTGCAGGATCCGGTGCCCGCCAGACACCTCGGCCAGCTGGACATTGGGCAGGTTGACGCAAAAGGTCGTATCGCCTCGGTTCAGATACCCCAGCAGGCGCTCGGCCGCGAACTCGCCGATGGCCTCCTGAGCTTCTTCGGTCGAACCGCCGATATGGGGCGTCAGGATCATGTTCTTCAGGCCACGCAGCGGGCTGTCGAACGGATCGGCATTCGTCCGCGGCTCCTCCGGGAAGACATCGACGGCCGCTCCGCCAATCCGGCCCGATCCCATGGCCTGAGCCAGGGCACCGACATCGACCACATGGCCGCGTGACAGGTTCAGCAGCAGGGCTCCGGGCTTCATCTGCGCGAACTGTGCCGCACCGAAGATGTTGGTGTTTTCCTTGCGCCCATCGACATGCAGGCTGACGACGTCGGCCTCGGCCAAAAGCTCGTCGAGGCGGCGGACCCTGCGTGCATTGCCCAAGGCCAGCCGTTCGGCCAGATCGTAGAAGAGCACCCGCATGCCCAGGGCTTCTGCCAGCACCGAAAGCTGCGAGCCGATGGCTCCATAGCCGACGATGCCCAGGGTCTTGCCTCGCAGTTCGCGCGAACCGTCGGCGGACTTGTTCCAACGCCCCAGGTGCATGGCCGCCGACTTGTCGGCCACGTCGCGCATCAGGGTGATGGTCAGGCCAATGGCCAGTTCCACCACCGAGCGGGTGTTCGAATAGGGTGCATTGAACACGGCCACGCCATGGTCGGCGGCGGCGTCCAGGTCGATCTGGTTGGTGCCGATGCAGAAGGCCGCGATCGCCATGAGCCGGTCCGCCTGCTCCAGCACGCGGGCGCTGACGGTCGTCTTGGATCGAATGCCCAGGACGTGGACGCCCTTGATGGCGGCGATCAGGTCGTCCTCGTCCAAGGCTCCCTTCATTGACTGGACGGAGTACCCCTCCTCCTCCAGCCGCTGGACGGCGGCGGGGTGGATGTTCTCCAGCAGCAGCATCCGGATACGGCTGCGCGGAAAGGACCAGCGGCCGATCATGCCCTCGGCATGCAGCAGTTCGTCCATGGAGGGCGCCTCGGCATCCGCCACCTGCACCACCCGCTCGCGCCGGACGATCTCGGTATAGGCGTAGAAGCGGTCAGCGGCCCCGGCCAGCTTGACCTCCGCATCGTTCCAGCCGTCACCGACCATGACCACAGGACGGCCGAGACCAAGCGACTGGATCACCTGCGGCTTGCCATCGGCGTGCGAAAGCGGATTGGCGTCATCGACCCCAATCACCCGCCCCTCGTCGTCGTAAACCAGGTCATTGCAGAGGACGCGATCGGCGCGGACCCCCAGACGCTCGGCTATTGGGGCGATGATCTCGCGAAACCCGCCCGACAGAATGACGATCCGTTCGGCATTATCCTGGAAAAATCGCAGATTCCGCCGAACGGATGGCGTGCCTTCGTCAAGGATGCGATCGGCCAGCGTCTGAACGTGCTCGTGCGTCAGGGGCAACAATGCCAAGCGACGCCGCAGTGCCTCCCCGAAACCGATCTGCCCGTTCATTGCCGCATCGGTCAGACGCGCGATCTCCGCTCGCGTCGCCTCGGCCTCGGGCCGACCGGCCAGAGCGATATCGGCCAGCGCCTCCAAGGTCTCGATCCGGACCAGAGTAGAGTCGAAATCAAAAATGAATGTCGGGGCGTCGGTCATGTGGACCGTTTAACCAGCTTCGCACATGCAGCAAAGCCGTCCGGACAAAATCCTGCCCGCAAAATCCGTTGTCGCGATTGAAAATGATCGGCGCGGATCAGGACATTGCACTGACCCGCGCCAGAAGCGTCGCTTCGCTCAGAATTTGGCGATGCGCTTGATGCGGCTGTCTTCGCGCCGGGTTTCCAGCGCCGCACCGGCAATGACCGCTGCAATGAACGCGATCGCCAGCAGAGCCCCACCCTCTCGCGCATGGTCGCGCGCATAGTCACCGGCGCTGTGGGCGTAGCGGCGCGCGGCCCGTCCGCTGCCCCGCAGTGAGCGCTCGGAGGATTGGCGTGCCTTGCCGAACCACTGACCCGCGCGAGAAGCACCCTTGTGCCCCAGGTCCTCGGCCTCGTGACGAACATCGTCCAGCCGGTGGCGCAGTTCACGGGTCACCGTGTCGAGACGATCCCGCAGGGCGTCCGTGTCGACCCATCCGCGCGGGTCAACACGCCGGCGCAAGGTCTCATAGCGTGTCGGACCGGTGCGCTGATTCAGCAGCAGGGTGGCAACGCCGACGGCTGCCAGGACGGCCACGACGCCAGACGCGATACCGGGATGTTTGCGAACTTCGGCCAGGGCGCTGAACTGTCGGATCATGGGATAGTGAACCTCTTCGTCAAGGCCGTCCTCCGTCGGGTCATAGAGCCCGTCATCGTACGGCTGATAGGCGGAACCCCTGTCCCGCATGAGGCTAGGAGCGAACCGCGCCAGAAGTGGTTCCGCCAATCCTGGCAGTGCCGAATAGAATGAGGCAATCAGCCGCCCCCCTCCCCCGACGGTGATCTCGCGGATCGGGTGCTCCGCACAGTACAGGATCGTGTCGGCCACGACGTGGGTGGCATAGACCGGCTGCGGATTCTGCACCGCCTGTCCGGTCAGGTTGCGTGCATGCTTGTTGTAGGGCGTGTCGATGGCCGACGGCTTGATCAGGGTCAGGGACACCGGAGCTCGTTCGCGCAGCAACTCCATCCGGAACGCATTGGTGAAGCCCTTCACTGCATGTTTCGAGGCCGAATAGACGCCCTGCACCGGGATAGGCGCGTCGGACAGGGTCGAGCCGACATTGATGATGGCTCCGCCGCCCGGTCGACCGCGCAAATGCTCGGCCGCCAACAGCGACCCGTTCACCACGCCCCAGTAGTTGGTCTCGAACAGCCGACGCTGATCCTCCAGCGTCGTTTCCCGGATCGGTCCGAAGATGGAAACTCCGGCATTGTTCACCCAGGTGTCGAAGCCGCCGAACAGGCGCTGCGCCTTGTCCGCCGCAACGGCCAGGGCGTCGTAGTCGGACACGTCCGCAACGGCATAGGCAACCCGAGCCCCCGTGGCCTGCAGTTCTTCGCAGAGTGCCTTCAAGTCACTCTCGCCACGCGCGATCAGGAAGACGCAGGCCCCTGCCCTGGCCGCGCGCCGCGCGGTCGCCAGACCAATGCCGGATGTAGCACCGGTGATGACAATGGCCTGCTGGTTGAGGGCTTTCAGGGACGGCTTGGCGGTCATGGATCGGTCTGGCTCGAGCTTTGAGGGGCGTGGAGGTAACGAGACGCGCAGAAGGTGAGTTCCTGCCCCTTAACACGCGCCCCTTACCAAGCGCGAACGGGTCGCCTATCTAGCGCCCTTCCCTGAACGCCGCCGACCAAGGATTGCCCGTGTCCGATCACGCGCCTGATGCCCCCGCCCCGACCGACGATCTGGCCGCCGCCTTCCAGATCGACGGATGGCCCGTGCGCGGGCGTCTGGTGCGGATGGGCGATGCGGTCGATGCCGTGCTCAGCGCCCACGACTATCCTGAGGCGGTCGCCGCCCTGCTGGGCGAGGCCTGCGCCCTGGCCGCCCTGGTCGGATCCAGCCTGAAGGTCGAGGGGCGCCTGATCGTCCAGGCCCAAGGCGACGGTCCCGTCCGCTATGTTGTGGCAGACTATGACACCGACGGGTCGTTGCGCGGCTTCTGCCGGTTCGATCCGGAAGGCGTGGCACAGGCTTCGACTGGCTTCGCCCGGCCGGGGGCCCAGACCCTGTTGGGCCAGGGGGTGTTCATCATGACGCTTGATCGCGGCCCGGATTTCGAGCGGACGCAGGGCGTCACCCCTATCGAGGGCGAGAGCCTGTCGCTGTGCGCCGAACACTATTTCCAGCAATCCGAACAGATCCCGACCCGGGTAAAGCTGGCCGTGGGCTCGGTGACCAATGATGCGGGCACCTCATGGCGCGCAGGGGGTGCCTTGATCCAGGTGGTGGCCGGCGACGACGCGCGCGGCTCGACCGAGGATGTCTGGGAGCGGACTCAGGCCCTGTTCCACACCCTGGCCGACGACGAACTGGTCGACCCGACCATCACGCCTCAGACCCTGTTGTTCCGCCTCTTCCACGAAGACGGCGTGCGCCTGGAAGACGCGCACGCCCTGCGCGCCCACTGCCGGTGTTCGCACGAGCGGATCGTCGGCATGCTGGCCTCCTTCCCGGCCTCCGAACGCGCCGACATGGCCGAGCCCGACGGCCTGATCCACGTCACATGCGAATACTGCGCCAAGGTCTATGCGGTGTCGCCGGAGGATGTCGGCGCGGGTGATTGAGACGGTTTGTCGCTCATTCGATGTGAGAGTCCCTCCACGCGCCGAACGACGTTAGCCATCGCCTTGTTGCCAGCGCGCCTAACGAAAACAGTATCTTGGTGCAGCTGAAACGAAATCGGCGCGCCCATGGACTAACCCCCGACGTGCGCTTCCCTGACCACGGATTTCAGGGCTGACGCATCCCCCCGCTGCATCAGAAACGGTCCTGACCACTCGCCATAGATGGTCCAGGTGCCGGAGATCGCATTGCCGTCTGGCGCGATATCGCCGTGATAGTCGATCGTATGAGTCTGGCGTCCCTGCGGGAACTTCGTGAAGAAGACGTGCGTCCGTTCTCGATAGCCGTCCAGTGTCGCTTGGATATGCGCTGCGGTCGGGCTCTGGATGTCGGGTTCAGTCGTGGAGCCGCTGATATGACCGTTCACATCGACCAAGGTCGCGCTGAATGCGGTTGGCGGGTAGGCATCGTCCGGGTTCATTTCGGGATCGACCGGATAGAAAAACACTCCGGTCCACCGTCCCGAAAGGTCGCTTTCACCCACCTTATCCGTCCAGATCCAGCGAATAGCCGGCCGAGCGGACGGTGCGGATGGGGTTGACGGTCCTCGACGCTGAGGGCCTTGCGCAGGCGGCCGACGTGGACGTCGACGGTGCGGGCCTCGACATAGACGTCGCTGCCCCAGACCGCATCCAGCAGTTGCTCACGGCTGAAGACCCGGCCGGGGTGCTGCATGAAGTGATCCAGCAGACGAAACTCGGTCGGACCCAGGTGGACTTCCTTGCCGTTGCGGCGGACACGGTGGGCGACGCGGTCGATGATGATGTCGCCGTGATTGATCCGGTCGTCCGCCAGTCCCGGACGGATGCGGCGCAGCACCGCGCGGATGCGGGCGATCAGCTCGGTCATCGAAAAGGGCTTGGTCAGATAGTCGTCTGCCCCGGTGTCCAGGCCGCGCACGCGGTCGGTCTCCTCCCCCCGCGCGGTCAGCATGATGATGGGCAGATTGCGCGTCTCGGGCCGGCCGCGGATGCGACGGCAGACCTCGATGCCCGACACCTTGGGCAGCATCCAGTCCAGCAGAACCAGGTCGGGCAGGCGTTCGTCGATCTGAACCAGGCCCTCTTCGCCGTCCCCGGCGATCACGACGCGATAGCCTTCCTTCTCCAGATTGTACTGGAGGAGCGTAGCCAACGCGTCCTCGTCTTCCATCACCAGAACATAGGGCTGCACGGCGGGCTCTCCGGTCGGTGTGCGTCAGTCAGGCGGCGGGTGCCGAAAGCGGCTTGTCGGCATCGGGACCGGGTGCCCAGCGGGGGCGCTCGCCGATCATCTCGTCGCCGGTGATCTCATAGTGGATGGTCTCGGCGATATTGGTCGCGTGGTCGCCGATGCGCTCCAGGTTTTTGGCCATAAAGAGCAGATGAGTGCAGGCCGTGATCGTGCGCGGGTCGCCCATCATATAGGTCAACAGTTCGCGGAACATGGCGTTGTAATGCTCATCGACCTCGTCGTCAGAGGTCCATACGGCGACGGCCCGGTCCAGCTCCGAGGCGGTATAGGCATCCAGCACATCGCGAAGACGTGTCGACACCAGCCAGCCCATCCGCTCGATCGAACGGGTCAGGGGCTGCATCGGATCGCTTTCAGCCAGGATCAAGGCGCGCTTGGCGATGTTCTTGGCCAGGTCGCCGGTCCGCTCCAGGTCGACGGCCAGCTTCATGGCCGACAGAGTCTTGCGCAGATCGGTGGCGACGGGCTGGCGCAGAGCGATAAGCCGGATCGCCTTCTTCTCGATTTCGCGATGCATGGCGTCCAGCCTGACATCGCGCTCGACCACGGCACGGGCCAGGGCGACGTCGCGTCGACCCACGGACTCCACCGCATCAGCCACCTGGGCTTCGGCGAGCCCGCCCATGCGGGCGACCTCGGCCGTCAGCTGGTTCAGTTCGTCGCCATAAGCCTTGACGGTATGGGTGTTCATTCAGCCAGCCCTATCCGAAACGACCGGTGATGTAGTCGAGTGTGCGCCGATCCTTGGGATTCGTGAAGATTTCCTCGGTCCCGCCGGTCTCTACCAGACGCCCCATGTGGAAGAAGGCGGTGCGCTGGCTGACCCGGGCGGCCTGGGCCATGGAGTGGGTGACGATGACGATGCAGTAGCGCTCGCGCAGTTCGTCGATCAGTTCCTCGATCTTGGCCGTGGCGATGGGATCCAGCGCCGAGCAGGGCTCGTCCATCAGGATGACTTCAGGATTGACGGCGATCGCGCGGGCGATGACCAGACGCTGCTGCTGGCCGCCAGACAGCCCTGTACCGGCTGAATGCAGCCGGTCGGCAACCTCGTCCCACAGGCCTGCGCGGCGCAGCGACGCCTCGACCACCTGATCCATCTCGGCCTTGGACGTCGTCAGGCCATGGATTTTGGGACCATAGGCGACATTCTCATAGATGGACTTCGGAAAAGGGTTCGGCTTCTGGAACACCATACCGACACGGGCACGCAGCAGGACGGGGTCGATGCTGCGGGCGTTGATATCGTCGCCGTCCATCTCGATCCGGCCGGTCACCTTGGCGCCGTCGATCGTGTCATTCATGCGGTTCATCGTCCGCAGGAAGGTCGACTTGCCACAACCGGACGGACCGATCAGCGCCGTGACCGACTTGTCCGGAACGTCCAGAGAGACGTCGTATAGCGCCTGCTTGTCGCCATAGAAGACCGACACGTCGCGGGCCGCGATCTTGGTCGGACCCACCGGCCCACCGGCACCGGCCGTGGCTTGCGGCGTGCGCGACAGGGTCGGCTCGTTAGCGGTCACGACGACCTCGTCACGGGTCTTGACGGGGGGCGTGCCGGAGCCCTCGCCCTGGCCGTCCGGAGCACGGAAGATACGGAACTTCATTGTCTTACCACCGGCGTTCGAAGCGCCGGCGCAGCACAATGGCGGCGGCGTTCATGACGATCATAAAGGCGAGGAGAACCAGGATGGCCGCCGCCGTGCGTTCGTGGAACGCGCGTTCGGAGGCATTCTCCCAGATGTAGATCAGCGACGGCAGAGCGCCGGTCGGCTGGTCGAAGCCGGTCGGCACGCCCGGCACGAAACTCACCATGCCGATCAGCAGCAGGGGCGCGGTCTCGCCCAGGGCGTGGGCCATGGAGATGATGGCACCGGTCATCACGCCGGGCATGGCCAGCGGCAGAACATGCTGGAACACGGTTTGGGTCTTGGACGCTCCCATGGCCAGGGCCGCCTCGCGGATCGAGGGGGGCACGGCCTTCAGCGACGAGCGGGTGGCGATGATGATCGTGGGCAGAGCCATCAGCGCCAGGACCAGACCCCCGACCAGGGGCGAAGATCGCGGCAAGTGCATCCAGTTGATGAACAGCGCCAGGCCCAACAGGCCGTAAACGATGGACGGCACGGCAGCGAGGTTGTTGATATTGACCTCGATCAGGGCGCTGATGCGGTTGCGAGGGGAAAACTCTTCCAGATAGACCGCCGCCGCAACGCCGATCGGAATAGCCAGCAAGGCCGTCACGGCCAGCATCAGGGCCGAGCCGACGAGCGCGCCCAGGACACCAGCCAGTTCCGGCTCAGTCGAATCGCCCTTCGTGAACAGGCCACCGTTGAAGTGGCTGCGGACCAGGCCCTCGGCCTGCAGGCGGTCCAGCCAGTCGATCTGCTCGTCGCTGAGGCGGCGCTGATCGGCGGGTGTGTCGCGCGAAATCTTGCCCTTGAAATACAGGTCCGCATCGTCCGACAGCGGGGCGGTGATCGGGACAGTCTTGCCGATCAGCGAAGGATCGGCCTTGATGCGGTCGGCGGCCTGAAACTTGAGCTCCGACGAGAACAGGCCCCGCATCTCGGTCGCCTTGGTGCCCTGGGCATCGTCCGCGATACCGAAACGAGCCAGTTGCTGCTCGGCGACCATCAGGTTGAAGTTGGTGCCGGCCGGATAGGCGCGGTCGACCCGCTCGGGGTCCATATAAATCGGAACCGTGGTCGAGTGGGCATAGAAGGCCGTGTAGCCCTGCTCGACGATGCGACCGAGCAGGAGCAGCAGGAAGGCAACAGCCACGCCAACGGCCAGTATGCCGTAAAGCTTGAAGCGCCGCTCCTTGGCATAGCGCTGCTTCAGACCGGCCTGAAGCCGTTCGGCGCGCTTCGCCACCATGTCGTGGGCCGCGTCAGTCATATTGCTGCCGATAGGTCTGGACGATCTTCTGGGCCACGATGTTCAGCATCAGGGTCACGACAAACAGAGTCAGGCCCAGGCCAAAAGCGGCAAGGGTCTTGGGACTGTCGAACTCCTGGTCTCCGGTCAGCAGGGTCACGATCTGGACGGTGACAGTGGTGACGGTATCCAGCGGGTTCAGGGTCAGCCGCGCCGCCAGGCCAGCCGCCATGGTCACGATCATGGTCTCGCCAATTGCCCGCGACATGGCCAGCAGCATGGCTCCGGCGACGCCCGGCAGGGCGGCAGGCAACAGCACACGCTTCACCGTTTCCGACTTGGTCGCCCCCATCGCAAAGGATCCGTCCCGCAAGGACTGCGGCACGGCATTGATGATGTCGTCGGAAAGCGATGAAACGAACGGGATCAGCATGATTCCCATTACGGCACCGGCCACCAGAGCCATCTGATTCTGCACGAGCAGCAGGTATTGACCGATCCCGTCCAGCGGGCCGCCGACCAGCAGGGCCCCCAGGCCGTTGAACATCTCGCGGAAAGCCGGGCCCACGGTCAGGGCGGCGAAGAAGCCGTAAACGACGGTCGGAACCCCTGCGAGGATCTCCAGCACAGGCTTGATCACGGCGCGTGAAGTGCGACCGGCATATTCCGACAGATAGATGGCCGCGAACAGGCCGATCGGCGCGGCCACGGCCATGGCGATCAGCATGATCAGGAAGGTCCCCGCGAACAGCGGCAGGGCCCCGAATGCACCGGACGAGCCCACCTGGTCTGCGCGGATCGCGATCTGGGGGCTCCATTGCGTACCGAACAGGAACTCCTGGATCGGCACGGCGGCAAAGAAGCGGGTCGCGTCGAACAGAAGTGAGGCGATGATGCCGACGGTGGTCAGGACGGCCAAGGCCGAACAGGTGAACAGGATGCCGACCACCCAGCCTTCGACCCGGTTGCGGGCGCGCATGTCAGGGCGGATCTGGCTGAATACAAACAGGCCGCCAAGAGCCGCGGCCAAGAGGGCGGCGACGACACCGGCGAAATCCACAGTCTGAGCGATGCGAGCGGCGCGGACGCCCTCGACAGGCAGCAGTTCGGCGAACGGCTGCTCCCAGGCTTGTTGGGTGCGCTGGCCGGCGCCCAGGCGCCGAGCATCGGCAAAGAAGGCCTCTTCGCGGATCGGCTCCAGGGCAGTGACCTCGGCCGGAGCACCGGCGGCCAGCAGGCGCTGTTCAAGGCTGCCGGCAAACATCGCCACCAGAAGCAGCACAACGAGTGCGGGGAATGCGACCCAGATCAGGGCGTAAAGGCCATGCTGTTCAGGACGCGAATGCGCCTTCGTCACACGCGCCCGGCGTGCGGCGACAGCCCGGCCGCCGATGAAGGCGATCACGGCCAGAACGATCACGATCGGCAGGAAGGTCCAGCTCATCGGGCCCCGGAAATACAGAATCGGAGCGCGCCGGAAAGTCCGGTCTGATCCGCGGCGGAACCTGCCCTTTATTGGTTGGCGGATTACGACGGGCCCGTGACAGTTCTGTTACGTCGTCCAGCCCGCTGTCGCCTTTCGCTCAGACACGCTCCGGCGCGACGGGGAAATAGGCCGTAAAGGCCGCGCCCTGCCCCGGCAGGCTTTCGACCGACAGCCCGCCCCGGTGCCGGTTCACGATGTGCTTGACGATGGCCAGACCCAGGCCGGTCCCGGAACGCTCACCGCTTTTCTGGCCCTCGACGCGATAGAAGCGTTCCGTCAGGCGCGGCAGATGCTCACGCGCCATGCCCGGCCCATGATCGCGCACGGTGACGGCGACATAGCGGGCCCCCGCCTGCCGGTCCGGCGTCAGCAACGGCAGTCGATTGGCCCCCTCGATCCAGGCGGACATCGCCGTTTCCAGCGAAACGTCGCGGCGCACGGTAACCTCGATCACCTGGCCTGCAGACGAGTATTTGATGCCGTTGTCGATCAGGTTCTGTACCACCTGAACGATCTCGTCTCGGTCGCCCGTAATGGCAGCAGGCGCAGCGCCGTCTTCGATGGCGATCGCCACACCGCGCTCCTGCGACAGAACGCTGAGCGCATCGACGACGTCGCTGGCGGCACGTGCCAAGTCGACCCGGCCGGCAGGGGGAATATGCTCATTCAACTCGATGCGGCTGAGTGACAGCAAGTCACCCACAAGACGGGTCATTCGGTCGGCCTGGGCCGCCATGATGTCCAGGAACCGGTCGCGGGCTTTCGGATCGTCGCGCGCGTGGCCTTTCAACGTCTCGATGAAGCCGGACAGAGAGGCAAGCGGCGTCCGAA
Organism: Brevundimonas vitisensis; assembly: GCF_016656965.1. Lineage (NCBI taxonomy): Bacteria > Pseudomonadati > Pseudomonadota > Alphaproteobacteria > Caulobacterales > Caulobacteraceae > Brevundimonas > Brevundimonas vitis. The sequence goes on along the minus strand of NZ_CP067977.1, from coordinate 170,240 downwards.
GTTCATGGCTGGCATTGGCCAGAAAGTCGACGCGCATCAGCTCCATCCGGCGCACATCCGTTTCGTCACGCAGGACCAGCACGGCCAGCGACGATCCAGCCGCCGCGGGCAGTGGACGGGTCAGAGCGCGCCAGTGCCGCGACTGGACCCCGGCAGCGGCATAGTCAGTGGCCCGGGACAGGCCGCCGAAAAGCGTTTCGTCGACGGCCTCCAGCACTGCGGGATCACGCATGACCGACACCAGCAAGGCCCCTTCGCGCTGGATGCGCAGCAGATCGCGCGCGGCACGGTTGGCCAGCACCACGCGACGACCGGCGATGTCGTCCGCTTCGCCCCCGCTGATGACCAGAATGGGGTCGTCGATCGCCTCGAACACGGCTTCCAGCAGACCGTCGGTTCGGCGATCGGCATCCGGAAGATCGACCATCGCCTCTCCCCCGGCCGTGGTGGCCGTCGGCGCGGTGCGATTGACCAGCCAGGTCGTAAAGCCAACCAGCGCGGCACCCATCAGCAGTTCGCGCGCATGAGCAGGGTCGTTAATCGCCAGAGCGACCAGAATCAGGATCGCGATCCCGCCACTGGCCCCGGCAGTCCACAGCCGTGAGGACGGCTTGGGCGCGACGGGCGAAGGCGACTGGACGTCTGTCATCGATTTCCTGGAAAGCAGTTTAGCCCTCGGCCGATCGGCCGCCGATTCGGGTCATTTCACAGGTTCGCACGGAAATTGTGACAGAGGATGCGTTGTCCCGGCGCTCCTCAGACCACGGTTTATTCATATGTCTGCGTGATGGTGCGACGCGAAGATCGAGGAGCGCGCAGAAGGTGCGGACAATACTGTATTGCATGACGATGCAGCACGATTGGCGGCTGGTCGTGCTGGCGGGTCTCGTCTGCGTGGGGGGTCTGGCGACCACTCTCAACCTGCTGATCCGGGCCACGCTGAAACGGGAAAGACGGGCGGCCACTGTACATGGCGCAGGGGCGGCAGCGACAGCGGCGCTGGCCATCTGGGCCACGCATTTCATGGCCATGACCGGATATGACGCCGGCCCGGCCGTGACGTACGACCTGGGGCTGACCCTGGCCTCGCTCGTGATCATTTTTGTGGCGGCGGGGTTGGCGGTCGCTCTGATCCTCTGCGTCCGCTCCCTGGCCGGGCGACTGCTGGCAGGTGCCGTAGGCTTTTGCGGCGTGGCGGCCATGCACTTTACCGGCATGGCAGGGCTGAATGTCGGCAGCCAGATTGTCTGGGATCCCGGCTTGGTTGCCGTGGCTCTTGGCACGGGACTAGCCTTTGGCATGTCGGCTGCGCTGGTCCTGCATCGTTGGGGCCGCAAGGCTGGAGCCGCCGCCGTCGGCCTGGTGGCGCTCAGCATCTGCTCACTGCATTTTTTGGCCATGAGTGCGATGTCCCTGTCCCCAATGACCGTGGGGGTGCAGCAAGCGGACGCGCTGTCTCAATCGGCGCTCGTGGTGACGGTGGCGGGGGCTGTCGCCTTTCTGATCCTCGCTGCAACGATCGCCGGTCTGATGACCTATTGGTCGCGATCCAGTGCCCTGAACCAGATCCGCGAAGCGATCGAAGCCATGCCCGATGGCCTGGGCTTCTACGATGCTGACGACCGACTGGTGCTGTGGAACAGCCGCTATGCCGAGGTTAATCCGGAACTGGCGTCCAATCTGAAGGTCGGCCTGACGTTCGACGACATCCTGAGGATCGGCATCAAGAAAAATCTATACACCGAGGCTCTGGGCCGTCCCGATGAATGGGTGGCCGAACGGATGGCTGCACGTCGAGAGGCGTCCAATTCGTTGGAACAGCAAATCGGCGACAACCGGTGGCTGAGGGTCCAGGACCGCCGTACCGCAGCCGGCGGCGTGGTGACCGTGGTCAACGACATTACCGATCTGAAGCGCGACGCTTTGGCCCTGGCCGAGGCACGCGATTCAGCGGAGTCGGCCAACAAGGCCAAGAGCCTGTTCCTGGCCAATATGAGCCATGAAATCCGCACGCCCCTCAACGGCGTCATCGGCGTGGCCCAGGCCCTGGCCGCCACAGACCTCAGTCCTGACCAACGACAGATGCTGGATCTGATCCAATCGTCGGGCCACACGCTTCAAACCCTGTTGAGCGACATCCTGGATCTGGCGCGGGTGGAATCAGGGCGATTGGAACTGGCTCATGAGACTTTCGACCTGGGCAAGGTCATCAGCGAGAGTGCCCAGCTTTATGCGGCCTCGGCCGAGGCCAAAGGGCTGCAGTTCTTTGTCGAGATCGCGCCCGAGGCCCAGGTCTGGGTCGAGGGGGATGCGGTTCGTCTGAGGCAGATCCTGACCAATCTGGTCTCCAACGCCGTCAAGTTTACCGAGACCGGCTTCATCAGCCTGACCGCCGGGACCGGACCAGAGCGAGATGGAAGATCGACGCTGCGGTTCACGATCGAAGATACCGGCATCGGCTTCGACGCAGCCTGTCGCGAGCGTCTGTTCGGTCGGTTCGAACAGGCCGATGGCGGCATCACGCGCAAGTTCGGCGGGTCCGGCTTGGGTCTGGCCATCTGCCGCCAGTTGGCTGAGATGATGGGCGGAGAGTTGGATTGCGAAAGCGAGCCCGGTGGGGGCTCCGCCTTCATCCTGACGGTGCCGTTGGTCGCGGTCGCAGCCCCCGTCGCGGAGGCAGGCAATGACGAAGGCCCCGGCCTGGGTGACGTGGTTCCGACGCTGAGGGTTCTGCTCGCCGACGATCATCCGACGAACCGCAAGGTCGTCGAACTGGTGCTGGCCCAGGCCCCGGTTGAACTGACGTCGGTCGAGAACGGGGCCGAGGCGATCGACGCCTATCGCCAGGGCGGCTTCGACCTGGTGCTGATGGACATGCAGATGCCGGTCATGGACGGGCTGACCGCGACGCGGGAAATCCGTGCGTGCGAACAGTCACAGGGTTTGGAGCGCACGCCTGTCGTGATGCTGACCGCCAACGCCATGCCGGAGCATATCGCAGCGGGCATCGCCGCCGGTGCCGACCGCCATCTGGCCAAGCCATTCAATGCTGCCGACCTGCTGGAACTGGTTCGACAGGTTGGCATGAGGGGTCCGATGGCGCTGGCAGCGTGAGCTAGCGCGGCTCCATCGCGCGCCAGCCGATGTCGGATCGCGAGAAGCCGCCCGGCCAGTCGATGCGGCGGACGGCGGCATAGGCGCGTTCTCGCGCCTGGGCGATGTCGTCGCCCTGGGCGCAGATGTTCAGGACACGACCACCCGCCGCAATCAGCTGACCGTCGGGGCGCCGCCGCGTTCCAGCATGGAAAACCATGACGTCCGGGCCGAAATCCTGATCGGCCCCACGAATAATCGACCCCTCCAGGGGACTGTCAGGATAGCCCTTGGCCGCCAGCACCACGCAGATCACGGTCTGGTCCTTGAAGGCGGGTGGGGCCAGGCGCGAGACATCTCCGCGCGCGCAGGCCAGCAGCAGCGGCACGATGTCGCCCGCCATCCGCATCATCAGCACCTGGCATTCCGGATCGCCGAAACGGGCGTTGAACTCCACTACCTTCGGGCCATCATCAGTTGCCATCAGGCCGGCGTAGAGGACACCGCGATATGGGGCGCCTTCGGCGGCCATGGCCCGGATGGTCGGCTGGACAATCTGCTCATCGGCCGCACGGACAAGGTCGGGCGTAAAGACCGGAGCCGGCGAATACGCCCCCATGCCCCCGGTATTGGGTCCCAGGTCGCCGTCGAAGGCGCGCTTGTGGTCCTGGGCGCCCCCCAGCAGCACTGCGCGCTGACCGTCGCAAAGGGCAAAGAGAGATCCCTCCTCACCCGCCATGAACTCCTCAATGACCAGTTGGGCCCCGGCCGAGCCGAAACGACCGCCCAGCATCCGCTCGATTTCGGCCTCGGCGTCTGCCCGATCCGGACTGATGGCGACGCCCTTGCCGGCGGCCAAACCATCCGCCTTGATCACATAGGGCGGCTTGAACACGCCCAACGCCTCACGCGCTTCTGCGGCGGTCCGATAGACGCCATAGCCGGCCGTCGGGATTTCATGACGTTCCAAGAAAGCCTTGGCAAAAGCCTTGGAGGTCTCCAGCTGCGCCGCCTTACGGGTCGGGCCGAAGCAGGGAACGCCGCTGGCGGCCAGCAGGTCTGCCAGCCCTTCGGCCAGCGCACTCTCAGGCCCCACCACCACCAGATCCGCCTTCATCTCGCGAGCGAAGGCCGCCAGCCCCTGAGCGTCGGTGGCGGCGATATCTTTCAGCTCCGCATGGCGGCCAATCCCGGGATTGCCGGGCGCGCAAACCAAGCGCCGGAGCAGCGGCGACTGGGAAATCTTCCAGGCCAGGGCGTCTTCGCGCCCCCCCGATCCGACGAGCAGAATGTTCATGAGCCGCTGATTGACCGCCCTGACCGGCCCGGTCAAGCGGGCGCTGCGTTAATCGTCAGACTAGGCAGCGCCGCCAGCGTCAACGCGCCGTCGTGGGGGCGTAGACAGGCAATCCAGCCAGTTCGCCAGCGGTCAAAGTCGTGGTCAGATCGGGATCAGCATCGTTCAGGACGATGGACGACAGCTGCCCAATCGGCACGACAACCTCGCGATCACCGGGGCCCTCCAACTCGATCACGATGTGGGTGACGCTGCCGGATGCGTCCAGGATCAAGGTCTCCACATCCCCGAGGTCTGTGCGCTGAGGCGACACCAGATTGGCATCTTCCAACTGCTTTCGGGTCATGCCGAAAGCCAAGGCCGCCTGTTGGGTCGCCGCATCCGCTCGCGTTTCGGAAACCGGCGCGAGCGGCTGGCCCGGTGCCGGGGCCTGAACCACGTCGTCATCGCGGTCCGAACAGGCCGCTACGCCAGCGATAAGAACAGCCAGGGCTGTCAGGGGAAGAGAACGGATCATAGGTCACTCTGGGATGAGGGGGAATCAATGCGCTGAAGGTCAAAGCAAGGCCGAAAGGACGAAGGCTCCGGCAGCAAGGACGCCGATGCCGACCAGCACCAGCCAGGGACTTAGGGCTGGTGTACCGCTGCGACGCGCCAGGGAGGCTTCGCGCGGGTCGCGTTCGCCCGGGTCGGTATCGATCGGATCAGCCATAGGCGACCAACGGATGGCGGGTTGACCCGTTCCCGTGGCCGCCGAGTCTGGCTAGGCTGGCCGAATGACCGACGACTATGCCTTTGAGGGACCGCCCGCAGCCGAACCGGTACGCGACAACAACCCGCCGCTATCGGTTTCGGACCTGTCCTTTGCCCTGAAGCGCACGCTGGAGGACCGCTTCGGCCACGTCCGGCTGAGGGGCGAGGTTTCCAAGGTCAATCGCCACGCATCGGGTCACGTTTACCTGACACTCAAAGACGATAAGGCGGCGATCGACGGGGTTATCTGGAAGGGTGCCGTCCGGGGTCTCGGCGTCCAGCCGGAAACTGGGCTGGAGGTGATCGTCACCGGCAAGATCACCAGCTATCCGGCGCGATCCTCCTATCAGATCGTGATCGAGTCGATGGAGGCCGCCGGGGCGGGAGCCCTGCTGGCGCAACTGGAGCGCCTGAAGGACAAGCTTCGCGGCGAAGGGCTGTTCGAGACGGACCGCAAAAGACCGATTCCGGCCTACCCCCGCACGATCGGGGTCATCACAAGTCCGACCGGGGCCGTGATCCGCGACATCCTGCACCGCATCGGAGAACGCTGGCCATGCCGGGTGGTCGTCTGGCCCGTAGTGGTTCAGGGCGAGGTCGCCTGTGGCCAGATATCGGCTGCCATCCGGGGTTTCGACGCCCTGTCGCCCGACGGTCCCATTCCCCGGCCGGACGTCGTGATCGTGGCGCGCGGCGGCGGCTCGGTCGAGGATCTGTGGTGTTTCAACGACGAGGGGCTGGCGCGCACAGTGGCCGCAGCCCGCGTTCCGATCATCTCTGCCGTGGGGCATGAGACGGACACGACCCTGATCGACTTCGTGTCCGATCGACGGGCCCCGACCCCGACCGGAGCAGCCGAGTTGGCGACGCCGGTCCTGGCCGATCTGCGCGAGGGTCTGGCCGACCTGGACCGGCGGCTGGCGCGGGCGGGCGGGCGACTGATCGAGGAACGCCGAACGCGGTACCGGGCGGTGGCGCGGGGACTGCCTGCCCGTCCAGAAGACCTGCTGGCCCTGCCCCAGCAGCGACTGGACCACACCTCAAGCCGTCTGGGCGCAGCGCTGTCGCGCAATGTGGCGGTCCACGAGCGACGGCTGGCCCTCGTCCGCGGTCAACTGGGCCGCAGCCTGCTGGATCGTGTGATTGAGCGACGTCAGGCGCGGCTCGAGGCAGTCTCGGCCCGGCTGGATGGGATCGTCCCACGTCGCCTGGAGCGGGCGGGCGATGCCCTGTCTGCTCTGTCACGCGCCTTGACCGGGCTGGATCCCTCGCGGCCCAAGCCCGGCTTCGCGCGCGTCGAAGCGGACGGGCGCTGGATCACGGCGGCGGCGGGCCTGTCAGCCGGCCAGCGGGTGCGCCTGGTCTTTGCGGACGGCGATCGCGCCGCGACGATCGATGGCGGAGACGTCTCACCGTCTTCGCCAGAACCAGCAAAGGCCCGCGTCCGTGCGGCAACACCCCGAACAAAGCCAGTCGATACCCCTCAGGGCGACCTGTTCTGAGCAGGCGTTTCGATTAAGCTGGTCCCATGAATCCGACCGCATCCGAAGAAGCTACCTTGCATTATGGCGACGGCGAGTTCGCCGTTCTCCGACCCGGCCGGTTCGTGCGCTGCGCCGTCACCGGGCAGCCTGTTCCGCTGGAAACCCTGCGCTACTGGTCTGCCGAGCGTCAGGAGCCCTATGCGGGTCCCAAGGAAGCGATAGAGCGGATGGTCGCCCCGGCATGAGGATCGCGCGCCGCAGCCTGTTCCTGGGGGCGGCCGGATCGCTGGCAGTCGGATCACCGCTGGCCGTTTCGCTGGGGGCCGGTCCCGGACAGGCGCGCCAGGACCTCGGCCTGGAACTGCGCGGACAATACGTTCAGGGCGGGCACGCGATCGGCCGAACCTGGCCCAGGGCCCTGATCTTCGTGGATGGCGAAGCCCTGGCCAGCGCCTCGGCCGACGGCTGGTTCTTCGTCGGTTTCGATCGCGACGCCCCGGCCCATGTCGAGATTGAAGTTCGCTCCGGAGAACGGTCGCTGCGCCGAAGCCTGGCCATCGCGCGGGGCAGCTTTCCGTCCAGCCGGATCGATGGCCTGCCAGCCGCGACGGTCGATCCCACCGATCCCTCGCTTCAGGCCCGTATAGAGCGCGAGGTGGCGCTGAAGACCGAGGGATTCGCCAGCCGGACCGATGCCGACGACTTCCGTTCCGGTTTTGCCTGGCCGCTGGATGCCTTTCGCGTCAGCAGCCGATGGGGGTCGCAGCGCATCCTGAACGGCACCCCTGCCCGTCCCCACTATGGCATCGACATGGCCGCGCCACAGGGCACGCCGATCCGGGCGCCGGCTGCGGGCCTGGTGACCCTGGCGCAACCGAACCTGCACTTCGAGGGCGGACTGATCCTGATCGATCACGGACAGGGGGTGATTACGGCCTATCTGCACCAGTCGCATCTGGAGGTCGCCGCCGGGCACCGCGTCCTGAAGGGCGAGATTTTGGGCCATGTCGGTATGACCGGCCGAGCGACCGGCCCACACCTGTGCTGGCGCATGAAGTGGCGAGACCGGAACATCGATCCGTCTCTGATGGTGCAAGCTTAACCAGAGAAGCCTTTTACAATCAGTGATAAGCTGGAATTCTGGTTATGGACCGGTAACCATCCAGCCCCTAGGTTGCGCGCTGTTCGTCAACGGTACTGCAACGGCAAATGTCCACGCTCCAGTCGCTGCAAATCCTGCTGGTTGATGACAATCAGCATATGCGGGCCATCACCTCTGCGATCCTGCAATCCGCTGGCATCCGCAAGATACGCGAATGCGGGGATGGCTCTGCGGCGCTGGAAATCCTCCGGGATCACCCGATCGACTTGGCCATTGTGGACTTCAACATGTTCCCGCTGGACGGTGTGGAGTTCACGCGTCTGGTCCGAAATAGTCCTGACAGCGGCAATCCGTATCTGCCCATCGTCATGATGACGGGCCATTCCGAAAAAAGCCGGGTGGTCGAGGCACGCGATGCGGGGGTGACGGAGTTCGTGGTCAAACCCATCACCGCACGGGCGATCCTGGAACGGATCAATGTCGTGATCTATCGGCCTCGCCCCTTCGTGAAGACCGAGGGCTATTTTGGGCCCTGCCGTCGACGGACCGACACCACCCACTATCGCGGACCGATGCGCAGATCGACCGATCAGGTCGAGCCGGCCGCCGAGGGCGCGTCCAGCGCGGCATAGACGCGATCGGGCCATCGCTTGTGCACCCAGAACCAGTCGACGGGATGTTCGCGAACCCGATCCTCGACAAAGCGGGTCACAGCCTGAACACCGCGGACGATGTCCGCCGGTCGGTCGCCGGTCGAAGCCACCTCGATCGGATCATGTACGACAAAGCGGAAACGCACACCCGGAAGGCGCACCACCGACACAGGCTGCAGCACGGTTCCGAAACGCAGGGCCAGACGCGTCGGTCCCGGCGCGGCGTTCACCGGCTGATCGAAGAAGGTGACTTCGGGGCCCTCGTTGAACTTCTGATCGTTCATCAGAGCGACGGACTCGCCGCGGCCCAGACCGGCCAATAGCTCGCGCGCACCGTCCCCACCTTTCGGCGCGAACAGCTGGACGCCATACCGGGCCCTTGCCGCCCTCACCTGACGGTCAACATATGGATTGTTGGTCGGGCGATAGGTGATCTGGCACTTCACGCCCGCCGCCATGATGCAGGCAGCCATCACCTCGAAATTGGCCAGATGGCCCGAGACGAACACGACGGGACGGCCACTGTCGCGGATGGCGGCCAGTCGCTCGGCGCCCACAATCTCGATGCGTCCCGAGGCGGGCGTGAGCTGATCCATAACGGCCGTTTCGGCAAAGGATCGGCCGGTCTGCTCCCAGGCATCTCGGGCCAGAGCCTCCCGGGCCCCGGCGTCCATGTCGGGAAAGGCGATCCGCAGGTTGCGCGTGACCGTTCGATGGGTGCCGGTCACGGGCCCCAGGGTACGCAACAAAGCTCCACCAAGGGCCGAAGCCCGCTCAAGCCCCAGCAGCCGCATCAGGCCGATGAAGCCGGCAAAGGCCACCGCCTCGATGCGCCAGATTACGTCCTGGCGCCAGGACCGGCCTTCTGTTGCCCTGTCGGTCCCTGCGCCGCGAGGCATCGTCGCTTCGCCCTCACCAGGCAATGGTGATCCCGCCATCCACGACCAGGGTCTGGCCGGTCATATAGGTCGAAGCCGGCGCGGCCAGATAGACCGCCGCCCCTGCGATCTCGTCCGGCAGACCGATGCGGCGCAGCGGGGCCGGGTCGGTGGCGACTTTCAGGATCTCGGGATTCTCCCAGAGATATTTGGCAAAGTCCGTCTTGATCAGACCCGGCGCGATACAGTTGACCCGCACGTTCGACGGCCCCCACTCCACCGCCAGATTGCGGGCCAGCTGCATGTCGGCCGCCTTGGAGACGTTGTAGGCGCCGATCAGGGCGTTGCCGCGCAGGCCCCCGATCGACGAGACGATCACGATCGAGCCTTCCTTACGCTCCAGCATCTGAGGCGCGACCATCTGGATCAGCCAGTGGTTGGAGACGACGTTGTTCTGAAGGATCTTGTTGAACTGATCGTCCGAAATGCCCGCCATCGGCCCGGCGTAGGGGTTCGAAGCGGCATTGCAGACCAGGATGTCGATCTGGCCGAAGGCGGCGTTCGTCTCGTCAACCAGCCGTTGCAGGTCCTCCTTGGAGGCAATGTTGCAGGGGATGGCGATCGCGCGGCCTTCGCCGAAGCGAGCATTGATTTCGGCCGCAACCTCGTCGCAGGGCCCAGCCTTGCGCGACGAGATGACGACGCGCGCGCCATGCTCGGCCATCCGTTCGGCGACGGCCTTGCCGATTCCGCGCGACGAGCCGGTGATGACGGCGACCTTGCCGCTGAGATCGAACAGTTCCATGGCTTGCCCTTGTTCCCCTGAGTGTTTCTTTGACGGCCGCTCTAGCCGCGCGCCTCTGATACCCTGATACTGACTCGATTCCATCCGGGAAGACGGACTGACCGTTCCCATGCGCCTGCTGACCACCAGTTTTCTGTTCTTCGGCTATCTGTTCCTGGCCATGACCGTCGGTGCCTTTCTGTGGCGCGCGGGGTTGGGGGCTGGGTCAGGCGTGGCTGCCACCCTTGGGGCGCTGGGCCTGCTGGGCGCCGTACACCTGTTCCTGGCCAGTCGCGGACAGACCGCGGCTCTGCGCCGTGAGATCGCCCAGGTCCGCGAGGCGCACCGCCTGCTGGCTGACGCCATGGAGTCGACCCAGGGCGCGCTGACCGAGCTGGCTTCGGCCATCGAGAACGGTGCCCTGTCGCGGACCGAGACCCTGACCGGGGAAGTGCGAATGCTGGAGACCCTGATCCAGCAGATGAGCGCCAGCATCGACGAGCGTCTGTCATCCGCGCCGCGCGCGACCGTCAGCCCGCACGAGGCCCGCCGGATCGACCAGTCCAATGCCTTGCTGAAGACCATCCATGATGCGCTCAGCGAGAACCGCGTCGACCTGTATCTCCAGCCCGTGGTCAGCCTGCCGCAGCGGCGGACGGTCTTCTATGAAAGCTTCACCCGCCTGCGCGACTCCACCGATCGGGTGATGATGCCTGCCGAATATCTGTCGGTCGCCGAGGGCGAGGGCTTGGTGCCCGCGATCGACAATCTGCTGCTGTTCCGTTGCGCCCAGATCGTGCGTCGCCTGGCGCGTCAGGATCGCAAGGTCGGGGTGTTCTGCAACGTCGCTCTGTCGTCCCTGGGCGACGAGACCTTCTTTCCCCAGTTCCTGGATTTCCTCAGCGAGAATCGCGACCTGAACCAAGCCCTGATCTTCGAACTGGGTCAGGCCACCTTTGACGCACGCGGCGCGGTCGAGGCGCGCAATATGGCCAAGCTGGCCGATCTGGGCTTCCGCTTCTCGATCGACAAGGTTCAGACCCTGGACCTGGATTTCGCCGACCTGCAGCGCTCGGACGTGAAGTTCATCAAGGTAGCGGCCGAGCTGCTGATCGAGCAACTGCTGGATCTGGACGGCGGCGCGCGCCTGGCCTCCATGCCCGACATCCAGGCCGCCGACTTCGCCGCCCTGACGCGCCGCTATGGCGTCGAGGTGATCGCCGAGAAATGCGAGAGCGAGCGCCAGATCGTCGACATCCTGGAACTGGACGTCGGCATGGGACAGGGCCACCTGTTCGGAGAGCCGCGCGCCATCAAGGAACAGGTCCTGGCTGAGACCGACCCACCCGCAGACTTCCTGCGCTCCACTCTGCGTAGCGCCGAGCAGCGCCGTCGCTTCGGCTGATCATGAGTTTGCGTCCCCTGTTCGTGACCCAGGTCTATGAGGCCTCGCTGGCGGAGTCGCCGGGCTTCGACGGCTTCAACGCTGCCTTGGCCGACGCCATCCGCATGCTGTCGGTCGAGGACGGTGCCGGGCGCGCCTGGTGCCGGACGCATGGATATCGCGGCTATACCTCCTATGGCTCGCTCAACGACCTGCCCCAGCGGATGCCCGAGTTTGCGGAGCTGAAACGGCATCTGGACCGCCACGCCCTGGCCTATGCCAAGGCGTTGAACTTTGACCTGGCGCGCAAACCGCGGCTGGACAATCTGTGGGTCAACATCCTCAAGCCCGGCGGCGGCCATTCCGGCCATATCCACCCCCACGCCTTCCTGAGCGGCACCGTCTATGTCGAGGTGCCGGACGGTGCATCGGCGCTGAAGCTTGAGGATCCGCGCCTGCCTATGATGATGGCTCGCCCCGCCGTCGTCGCCGATGCGCCCGAGGCCGAACGCCCCTTCGTCTATCTGGCCCCGCGCGCTGGCACGGTGCTGATGTGGGAAAGCTGGCTGCGCCACGAAGTCCCGCCCAATGCCGCCAAGGCCGAGCGACTATCGATCAGCTTCAACTATGCCTGAGGTCGCGTCCTATCCGGGCGTGGCCCTGATTACCGGTGCCGCATCCGGCATCGGTCTGGCGACTGTGCGCAAGCTGGCTGACGACGGAGCGACCGCGCTAGTCCTGAGCGACCGGGACGAAGTCGGTCTCGGCGCGATCGGGGCCGAGATGGAGGCCAGAGACGTTCCCTTGATGCTGTGCCGCCAGGACATCGCCGACGAAGCGGCCTGGGACGGGCTGGAGATGGGTATCAAGCATCGCTGGAAAGGGCTGGACACCGTCGTCGTCAATGCGGGCATCAGCGACAGTGGGCCGATCGCCGAACTTTCGTTCGCCGATTGGCGGCGCGTCATGTCGGTCAATCTGGACGGAGCCTTCCTGACGCTGCGGAGCGGTATGCGCTTGCTGCGGGACAGTGGTGCCGCCGTGGTCGTGTCCTCTGCCTCGGCGATCAAGGCCGAGCCGGGGGTCGGAGCCTATGGCGCATCAAAGGCCGCCGCCCTGCAGCTGGCCAAGGTGGCCGCCAAGGAGGGCGCAGCGCGTGGCATACGTGTCAATGCCGTCCTGCCGGGTGGCGTCCAGACGCCGATCTGGACCCAGATGGCGTTCTTTCGCGACATGATCGCCGAGCATGGGTCCGAGCAGGCAGCGTTCGACGCCCTGGCGGCCGTCGCCACACCCTTGGGCCACTATGCCCGCCCGGAAGAGATCGCGGGCCAGATCGCCTTTCTGCTGTCGCCCGCAGCACGGTCGATGACAGGTACCGCCTTGGTCGTGGACGGCGGTTACTCGCTCTAACCGCCATCAAACCGCCCTGCCCGCGCGTTAGCGATTTGCCCAACCGGCGCGCGGTCGCTACATCCCGCGCCTACCTCCCTCTTCGCACGATCACCAAAGGGCGCGACGCACCTCATGGCGCAGCAATATATTTTCCAGATGCAGGGCCTGACCAAGGCCTTTCCTGGCGGCAAGAAGATCTTCGAGAACATCTGGCTGAGCTTCTACAACGACGCCAAGATCGGCGTTGTGGGCGTCAACGGCTCGGGTAAGTCCACCCTGCTGAAGATCATGGCCGGTCTGGACAAGGAGTTCAGCGGCGAGGCCAAGGCCGCCGACGGCATCAAGCGCGGCTATCTGGAACAGGAACCGCACCTGGACCCTGCGCTGAACGTCCGTGAGAACGTGGAGGCCTGGTGCGAAGAAAAGCAGTGGGTCAACCGCTTCAACGCCGTCGCGGCCGAGATGGCCGAGAACTATACCGACGAGCTGATGGAGGAGATGACCGCCCTTCAGGAAAAGATCGATGCCGGCGATGTCTGGGACATCGACAGCCGCATCGAAATGGCCATGGACGCCCTGCGTTGCCCGCCCGACGATTGGTCGGTGGAAAACCTGTCGGGCGGTGAAAAGCGCCGCGTGGCCCTGGCCCGGCTGTTGCTGTCCAAGCCCGATATGCTGCTGATGGACGAACCGACCAACCACCTCGACGCCGAGTCGGTGGCCTGGCTGCAGCATCACCTGGAGGCCTTCCCGGGCTGCGTTATCCTGGTCACCCACGACCGCTACTTCCTGGACCAGGTGACCAAGTGGACCTTGGAGCTGGACCGTGGCCGGGGTCACCCGCACGAGGGCAACTATTCCAGCTGGCTCGAAGCCAAGCAGAAGCGGGTGGTGCAGGAGCAGTCCGAGTCCGAAGCCCGCCAGCGCGCCCTGACCCGCGAACTGGAATGGGTGCGATCCGGTGCGAAGGCCCGCCAGGCCAAGTCGAAGGCTCGTCTGGCCGCCTATGAGCGGATGGTCGCTGAACAGGAAAACTCGCGTCAGGCCCAGACCCATGCGGTCATCCAGATCCCGCCCGGCCCTCGTCTGGGCAATGTCGTGCTGGAGGTCGAGGGACTGAAAAAGTCCTATGGCGACAAGCTGCTGTTCGACAATCTGACGTTCAAACTGCCGCCCAACGGCATTGTCGGCGTGATCGGTCCGAACGGCGCGGGCAAGTCGACCATGTTCCGCCTGATCACCGGCCAGGAAACTCCGGACGGCGGCACCATCCGGGTCGGCGAGACGGTCAAGCTGGCCTATGTCGACCAGTCGCGCGACAGCCTGGATCCCAACAAGACCATCTGGGAAGAAATCAGCGGCGGCACCGACGTGATGATGGTCGGCAAGCGCGAGATCAACTCGCGGGCCTATGTCGGCTCCTTCAACTTCAAGGGCGGCGACCAGCAGAAGAAGGTCGGTCAGCTGTCGGGTGGTGAGCGCAATCGCGTTCATCTGGCCAAGACCTTGGCCTCGGGCGGCAATCTGATCCTGCTCGACGAACCGACCAACGACCTGGACATCGAGACGCTGCAGAACCTGGAAGAGGCGCTGGAGGAGTTCGCCGGGTGCGCCGTGGTGATCAGCCACGACCGCTGGTTCCTGGACCGCCTGGCGACCCACATCCTGGCCTTCGAAGGCGACAGCCACGTCGAGTGGTTCGAAGGCAACTTCGAAGCCTATGAAGAGGATAAGAAGCGCCGCCTGGGTGCCGACAGCCTGATCCCCCACCGGATCAAGTTCCAGAAGTTCGGGCGCTAAAGCGCCCGTTGATCCCACGCATCGGCAACGGTGCGTGGGCTTCTCGACCCGACATCACCGCGCTATCGTAAGCCCGCGATCGAGTGAACCGATCGGGGGGAAATGTGATGTGCAATCCGGGACAAGCGGGCGTGGGCATTCGGACTGTGTCGGAGCCGCTGACGGTTCCGCAAGTGCCGGATCAGCCGCAGGATACGGCCACCGGATCCGCCACCATCCGCATCATCAACCGCTCCACCCTGACCGGCACCACCAGCCTGGGCACGGATCAGGACATTTATGACGGCAGTGCCGGGCGCCATGACGGTCAGGTCCATGGCGGGGCCGAGAACGACTTGCTGTTTGGTGGAGCGGGATCGGACAATCTGTTCGGGGGCGACGGCCGCGACGTGATCGTCGGCGGAGCCGGCGACGATTTCATTGATGGCGGCTCCGGCTCGGACACCCTGGATGGAGGGGCTGGCTTCGACACCCTGTCCTTCATAACCAGCCTGACCGGCGCGGGCGTTGACCTGGCTCAGGGGACCGCGGTCTCGGCGGGCCAGGACCGGGTCCAAGGGTTCGAGAGGGTCATCGGCTCCGCCTTTGCCGATCAGATCTCCGGCAGCGCGGCTGCCGACACTCTTGAGGGGCGCAGCGGCCAGGACACACTGGTCGGAGGCGGCGGTGCCGACACCCTGATCGGCGGACGCGGCAACGACACCCTGACCGGCGGCACCGGGGCGGACCGGATCGTGTTCAGTATCGGCGACGGCGAAGACGTCGTGACCGATTTCCAGGCCGGGCAGGACCGGTTGGTCGTGCACGGCTATACCGCCTATCAGGAACTTCGGCAGGTCGGTGCCGACACCCTGGTGGTCCTGTCAGGAGGGGACACCCTGCTGCTTCGCGGCGTCACCGCATCGACTCTGACTTCGGCCAGTTTCGAATTCCATGCCGCACCGCTGGCCGAACCCGCTCAGCCCCTGGCCCCCCTGCCCTCGCTGCCGGATACGCGCCGGGCTGTCAGCGATGTGCTGATCCAGTCGGATGAGGTCCAGCAGGTCGTGGCTGAAGGTTTGGCCGAAGGCTTCATCCTGACCCAGGACATGGCCCGAACCCTGGTGAATGGAGGCGTTTATTCGCCGTCGCTGTTCAACGCCGGATTGGTGACGGTTTCAGGCGCAGCCGGTGCCAACGCCATCCGGATCGATTCCGACTATGGCCAGCCTCACCTGTCGTGGGTCGCCAACCTGGCGACGGGCCGCATCATCGTCACGGCCGAGGGCGAAGGATCCACGGCCTATGGCTATGTCGGGTCCAATGACGACACCACCAACATCTTCAACGCTGGCCTCCTGGATGTGACCTCCAGCTACGCCGCGACGGGTCTGTCACTGTTCCAGGCCCGCTCGGTCAGCGTCGTGAACGAAGGGGCGATCGCGGTGACCGGACTCTATGCCATCGGCGTAGAGCTGTATGGCGATGTGTCCTTCTGGAACAGCGGAACGATCACAGTCGCCGGCCAGACGGTTGGGCGCGGCGTGGTCGTCGACAACCATGTCGATGTCTTCGTCAACACCGGGACCATTTCGGTCGGCCCGGGCCAGTACGGCAGCGTCGGCCTGGAGCTGGGCAGCGGCCAGGGCCTGTCGTTCATCTACAACGACGGAATCATCGAGGCGACGACGGCCGTTCGCGCCACTGGGCAGGCCAGCATCAATCCGTATGTTCTGGACAACGACCACTTCTACAACTCCGGCGAACTGCGCGGTGACGTGATCTTCGCCCAAGGCCGCGACGAACTTTACAACACCGGCCTGATCACCGGGGCCACCACCCTGGGCGAGGGTGATGACCTTTACGACGGACGCGGCGGCACCCAGCTGGGCGGGGTTCACGGCAACGCTGGCGATGACATGCTCATCGGCGGGGCCGGTGTCGACCAGTTGTCTGGAGACGAGGGCAGTGACCTGCTGGCGGGCGGCGGCGGCAATGATGTCCTGACCGGTGGCGAAGGACGCGATACCTTCCACTTCACAGCGGGCGATGGCCGGGACGTCATCAAGGACTTCGATGCGGCGGGCGGCGAGGTGATCCGCATCACCGGCTACACGGCCTATCAGTCTATCGAACAGGTCGGTGCCGATGTCCGGATCGTCCTGTCGTCGTCAGAATCGATCCTTCTGGAGGGGGTGGCACTCTCCGCGGTGACCTCGGCCAATCTGGTGTTCGGCGCGGAAGGCCTGGCCGCCGCAGAGCCGGTGCCCGACCGGCCCGTGGCACCGGCCGAGCCGATGTCGCCGGGCATGGGCGAGGCCAGGCCCCTGCCGGTTATGGGGCAGGACGCTGCCGATACTCTGAACGGCACGGGCGGCGACGATGTGATCCACGGCCTGAACGGCGACGACAGACTGGCGGGCGGCCTGGGAGACGACGACCTGCTGGGTGGATCCGGCGCGGATGTGTTCACCTATACCCTCGGGGATGGCACGGACACCATCCACGACTTCACCGCCAGCGAAGGCGACACTATCCGCCTGAACGGCGTTCTGGGCGAAAATGCCGGCGGCTTTGTCGTCCAGGGCTATCTGGCTGACACGCGGATCATTTTCGCCGACGGCGGCATGCTGACCATCACCAACGCCACCCCGACCCAGGTCCGGGCGGCCCTGCAGCTGGGGTCGCCGCCGGGATTCCGGGTCCAGGAAGGCAGTGGGATCGCCGACCAGCTGGACGGGTCGGACGTGTCGGATTTGCTGCGCGGTAATGACGGCGACGATCGCCTGCGCGGTCTGGGTGGTGAAGACATCATTGAGGGTGGGGCCGGCAACGACGTCATCGAGGGCGGACGTGGCAACGACCAGCTGAGTGGTGGCTCCGGTGCCGATGTCTTCATCGTGCGGCCCGGTGACGGCAATGAGGTGGTTTTGGATTTCAACGTCGCCGAGGGCGATATCCTGCGGCTGGAAGGCTTCCCCTCCTTCAACGCCACCTTCGCGGATTTCCGAAACATCATCATCCAGGCTGGCGGCCAGCAGATCACCCTGAACGGCATCAACAGCCTGGCCGATGTCATGGGGGCGATCCGGATCGGTCCGGCCGAGCCGACCGCAACCCCGATCGTGGGAACCTCGGCCGGAGAGCGGATCGTCGGTACGGTCCTGGCCGAGCGTATCAACGGTGGCGGCGGCGGAGACGTCATCATCGGCGGCAATGGTTCGGACATCATCGACGGCGGCGCGGGCAACGACACGATCAGCGGCGACGAAGGCAACGACATGATGACCGGCGGTGCCGGCGCGGACACCTTCCTGTTCCGACCGGGCGGCCGCAACGACATCATCACTGACTTTGATGGTGCCGGAGGCGACCGGCTGCGGCTGGAAGGATATCGCGACTATTCGGTCAATCAGGTCAGCGGCGGCGTTGTGATCTCGGTGACCCAGGATTTCACCGGCGAACAGGGCACCATCTTCATCCAGGGCAACTATACGACGCGCGCCTCCATCGCGGATTTCATCGTGCTGGTCCCGGACGAGGTGCCCCTGCCGAACTTCGAGTTCGAACGCTATGGCACCGATGGCGGAGACACTCTGATTGGCGACGACCGCAGCGAGATCATTCTGGGCGGCGGCGGGAACGATCGTGTCGAGGGGCGCGGCGGGCGCGATCTGGTCGAAGGCGGAGACGGAAACGATACTGTCCTGGGCGGCGATGGCGACGACCTCTTGAACGGCGGCACCGGCACCGACGTCATGACGGGCGGAGCGGGCCGTGACTGGTTCGCCTTCTATGCCGGTGACGGCCGCGACACGATCACGGACTTCAATGTGTCAGAGGACGTCATCGACGTCGGCTTTCAGCTGATTTCAGCGATCACCCAGAACGGCAACGATTGCGTCATCACCTTGCAAAGCGGTGATCAGCTCACGCTGGCGGGCGTGCAGGCCCATACAGTCGGCGCCGCCAACTTTGTGCGCACCTTGACCACCCCTCCCCTCGTTCCGGCCCCCAGCATCGGCGTCAACCGGATCGGCAGCGAGGCTGCCGACGTCCTGATCGGCACCGATTATGAGGATATGTTGGACGGTAGAGGTGGAGCCGACAGCATGACCGGCGGTCTTGGCGATGACCGCTACGTCGTCGATACGGCGGCGGATCTGATCTTTGAGAATAGCGACGGCGGCCATGACACAGTCACGGCGTCGACCGGCTTTTATCTGTACGCGAACATCGAAGATCTGAACCTGGCAGCGGGCGCCGGGAACATCTTTGGCGTCGGCAATGAGCTGGCCAATGTCATCACCGGCAACGAGGGACAGAACCTGCTGATCGCGGGGGCAGGCAACGACACGGTCAATGGCGGCGCGGGCAATGACAGCCTGTTCGGCCAGGACGGCGCCGATGTGCTGAACGGCGATGCGGGGATCGACTATCTGGTCGGGGGTCAGGGCGCAGACACGCTGAACGGCGGCGCGGACGCCGATGCCCTGTATGGCGAGGACGGCAACGACACCCTGATCGGCGGCACAGGCTTCTTCACCGACATCCTGGTGGGGGGCGCGGGCAATGATGTCCTGCGCGGCGACTCCGGCCTGGGTGACTATGACCTGATGGATGGCGGTTCGGACAGTGACACCTACTGGGTCGACAGTGGCGACGACCTGACGTTCGAGGCGGCCGGCGGCGGTATCGATACGGTCCATGCCGATGTGCGGGTGACCAATGGCGGCGTCTATCTGTACGCCCATGTCGAGAACCTGGTGCTGGAGGGGACCACGGCCTTTGGCGTCGGTAACGAACTGGCCAACATTCTGCGCGGCAATGCCTCGGGCAACTATCTGCTGGGCGGGGCCGGAAACGACATCATCAACGGACGCGGCGGCAATGACGTGCTGTTCGGCGAGGGCGGCAACGACACCTTCCTGTTCGACTTGGCCTCTGGCGGGGATGTGATCGGCGACTTCCAGACGGCAGGCGACCGGATCGACCTGAGCGCCTATTCCCAGTTCACCAGCTTTGCGCAGCTGCAGACCGCCTTCAGCCAAGTCGGCAACGACGGTGCCATCGACCTGGGCGGCGGCAATCTGATCGTGCTGCACGGCGTGACGATGGCCAGCCTGACGGCCGCCCACTTCATCCTGCCCGGACAGCCCGCAGCGGCGAGCGGCGGCGAAGGCAAGAGCGACCTCTCAGAAGGGCCGCTGATCCTGCCTGGCATCGTTGACGACAGCTTCTTGCTGGAGACCAACAAGGGTGGCACCGCCGATGGCACGGCCCCCTGGGTTCTGCCCGGCCGGGTCGAGGTCTCGAGCACGGTCAAGGCCGATGCGGACGCGCCCCTGGTCCTGCCGGGCGTCCCCGACGATGGCTTCCTGCTGGGCGGCGGCAAGGGTCACGGCAGTGCCGACCCCTGGGTCCTGCCGGGCGTGGCGCCCGAGGTCATGACCGGCAAGGTCTCGCTGGATGGACCCCTGGTCCTGCCCGGGGCGCAGGACGACACTCTGGTCGATCTGGTCGCGACTTTGGACGGCGAGACGGTTGGCGGCCGCTTCGGACTGACCGGTACGGGCCTGGATCACCGCATGGCTCAGCCGGATCTGGGCCACGAAGGTCTGGTTCTGCACACCAGCCACGACCTGTGGGCGTGAGGCGGCTCAGAGCCTGAAAAGACGATCGGCCCCGCCTTTTCAGGCGGGGCCGGTCTGCATTTGGGGGACTGTCCGATCGGCAGAAGCGGATCAGGCGCGGGCCAAGGCTCCGGTCTCGATCGCTGCGGGACGCGGCGCACTGTGCAGAACCAGGGGCGAGACCGCCACGCTCTCCTCGTCCGGCGTGACCATCCAGCCCTTGCGGGCGAAGGCCTCTCCGGTGCGGCGACGCGAGGTCACAACGGCGATGGGAGCGGCGAACAGCAGCGGCAGAACGATCGGCGCGAACCAGGTCACCAGGTCCGGGCGGAACGACAGGGCGACGACAAAGGCCGCGCCAGTCAGCATCTGCCAACGCATGGCCGAGAAGGCATCACGCCAGCTGAGGCCGTCGGCCGTGCGTTGCTGGGTACCCCAGCCGGCGTCATGGCCGCCGACGATCTGGATGACGGCCTTGGTGTTGGCGACCATCAGGATCGGGGCCAGCAGGGCCGACAGCAGGATTTCCAGGCCCATGCCCTTCAGAATGCGGCGGGCACCCCCAAAGGCACGGCGCTCGCCCGGACGGCTCAGCACCAGGATGCAGCCCATCAGCTTGGGTCCGATCAGCAGCACGCCCGCCAGCAGCGAGGCCAGCATGAAGGGCGAGGCCTGCGGGTGCAGAATGTACCAGAAGGACCCCCAGTCGACCGGGTTCTGCAGCTGAAGCGCCAGACCGGCGACCAGCGAGGCCAGCCAGAGAGGCGAAGACAGATAGGCCATGCAGCCCATGGCTAGTTGCAGGCGGCTGATAGGGTTCAGGCCCTTGGCCCCGATCAGGGCGATGTGCTGCAGATTGCCCTGGCACCAGCGGTGGTCGCGGCGGATGAAGTCGGTGATGGTCGGCGGCGTCTCTTCACAGCTGCCGTCCAGGGCGGCGGTAACATGCACGGCCCAGCCCGCACGGCGCAGCAAGGCGGCCTCGACCACGTCGTGGCTCATGATGTGTCCGCCGAAGGGCTTGCGGCCCTGCAGTTCGGGCAGGCCGGCGCAGTCGGCAAAGGCACGGGTCCGCAGAATGGCGTTGTGACCCCAATAGCTGGCTTCCGATCCGGCCCACCAGGCCAGGCCAGCAGCCGCGACACGGCCGTAGAGCCGCACGCCGAACTGCGACACGCGGGCAAACAGGGTCTGGGCCTTGATGATGGTCGGTGCCGTCTGGATCAGACCGACGCCGGGATTACGCTCCATGGCATCGACCAGGCGCAGGACGGTCTCGCCCGCCATGGTCGAGTCGGCATCGAGCACGATCATGAACTCATAGGCCCCGCCGAACTGACGGGTCCAGTCGGCGATGTTGCCGGCCTTGCGCTCGATGTTCTTCAGGCGACGACGATAGTAAACCGCGCAACCGGCATGGGCGCGCAGCGCCATGCAGGCGGACAGTTCGGACGCGGCAGCGGCATCGCTGGTCGAATCGCTGAGCACGAAGATGTCGAAGGCGGACGCAACACCCAGACGGCTGAGCGAAGCATCCAGGGCAGCCAGACGCGCGGTCGAAGCCCGGGCGTCCTCGTTGTACAGCGGCATCAGCAGGGCCGTGCGCGTGGCAGGCATCGGCGGGTGCGGAGCGAAATCCAGATCCTTCTGCTCGCGCCCGGTCAACAGAACGATCAGGCCGGCGAAAGTGCTGCAGAACCAGCAGGCGATTGCCGTGATCAGGATCATGAACAGGCCGAACGCCAGCATTTCCAGCGGCTGGAATCCTTCGCGGGCGCTCAGGACGAACGGGGCGATTCCCGCCAGGGCCGCCATTACGAGGGTTGAGCCGAACACGATGACCCGGCGCCCAAACAGACCGTTCGGCCGCGTATCGGGCGACACGCGAGCCTGCATGGCTGCGTCGTCGAACGTCTGACGCGGCATGGAAAGCGGTGCCTCTTCCGGCAGCCACTGGGCCACGCGCGGATAGGGCAGCGGAATATCAAAGGCGTCATTGGCCTCGATCTGGACCGCGAGATTGCTCATGCCGCTCATGCCGATGCTCCCCCGTTAAAGGTCCATGTCGTCGAGACTGATTTGCTGCGACGCACCATGGCCACACAATCAATCAACTTGACGCGATTTTCAATCACGGAATGGTGATCGGGCGTATTTAGTTGGTGGGCGGCTCTACCGCCAGCCCTGCCTGTCCAGCCAAGCGCCGCTCCAACAGGAAGGCTGCGACGCCCACCCAGCCGACCAGAACGATGGCATAGGCCCTCTCCCACCAGCCCACATTGGCGTCGTTCACGGTGCCCGGAAGGACCAGATGCTTGGTCATGACGGTCAGAAAGGCCATCAGAACGAAGACGACGGCTAGAAACAGCTTCAAGCGCCGCAAGTCCGACCGCGCCCAGATCCCCCATAGAATCAGAACGGGAGCCAGCTGGATACCCAGCCCCAGATTGATCGCCATGTGCCGGGGATCGGGCCAGGGATAGAGGCTGGACAGCACCAGCCCCGTTCCGGCGAGGACGAACACCACCGCTGTCATCGTCCCGACGAATCGCGCCTGGGCCAGCGCGAGGATCGCGAGGCCGAACCCGATGCCGGCCAGAGCCGTCATCGCGCCTGCAATCAGAACACCCAGATTGAAGATCGCAGGAATGGGTGCGCTCGCCCCACCCAGTTCGCTCAGATACTGGCGTGCGTGATCGAAGCCCGGATAGGTCAGCACCGCGATCAGGACGGCCGCCAGCGCCAGCAGCGGGGCGGCCACACCGACCCACAGCAGGCGGCGGCGTCGCAGATAGGGCACGCGCGGTCCGGTCGGAGGCGGCGTAGGCTTCAGCCCCCAGATCGGCCGGATAACAGGCACCCGCCGCACCGCTTCATAGATCAGCAGACTGCCGCCAAAGGTGGCCACGACCAAGGCCGCCACCTCGGCCACGACCGGCAGGTTGAGCGGTCGGATCAACCAGACGGCGGCCACGAGGATCGTCTGGTGCGCCAGATAGCAGGTGAAGACCGCATCAGTCAGATAGCGCAGGACCGGACCATCGGCACGGCGCAGGTAAAGACTGCCAAAACCGAGGATGGCGCTGATTACGGCCCATTGATCGATGCCGAAGACGACCGCGCGCGGTACGCCCAGGAACGCTCCACCCCCAGGATGGGCGGTCTGCATCATCATGATGGGCAGGGCGATGGCCGCTGCCCCGACGCCGATCCAACGATAGCGCTCCAGATCGCGCCACAGCCCCTCCTGCCGGACCATCAGGAAGCCGAACAAGAAGGCCCCCAGCGACAGGAAGTGGTTGTAGAAATCCCACGTCAGCTTGTTGGTGATGCCGAACAGCGGGAACAGCAGAACCCGGATGGCGATCAGATAGACCACCGGCACGGCCAAAACCCGCCAGCCCCGCAGATGATGGGCCAGGGCAGTCTCCATACGCTCCAGCCGCTCGGGGTTCCGCATCAGCCAGACAGCCACCGCGCTATAGGCCGCGATATAGACGACGAACCACAGGTGGTTGGTCGGCACCCCGTTCATCAGACCGGACGGGCTGAACTCATGCCACCACCAGGCCAGGAAGCCGGTGCTCCAGCTTCCCTTGTCCATGGCCTCGATCCAGGACTGGATCGGCACCAGGATCAGCATGCCGAAGATCAGGGGCGGCACCAGCCGCTCGGCCCGCGCCCGCGCCACCTGACCGGCCGTGCGCCTCAGGGTCATGAAACGCAGCGCAGCGCCCGACACCAGAAACAGGAGCGTCAGACGCCAGGGATTGGTGACCAGCACACCCTCGGCCATCCAGCCGAAGGTGTGGACGCTCTGGATGTGCCAGTCATAGGGCCCATAGACGAGGCCGACGTGGTACAGGATCAACAGGCCAAAAGCCGTCACCCGGATCCAATCCAGATCCAGTCGTCGACCCATGGTGGCGGCGTTCTCTGTCACAAGCCCCCCATGCCCCACCGGGCTTGGGGTGTCTAGGATTCGGGGCGCGCTTGCTCCCTTGGCCCGGTGGCCTATCCTCCTTGGGATGACCCGAGCCCCTGCCATTCTGATCATGCAGCCCCATCTGGCTCCGCTGACCACTTTGCTGGAAGGGTCATTCACGGTTCATCGGTTCTGGGAAGGGCCGCCGGTCGAGGCGGCGACGGAAATCGGGGCCCTGGTGGTGGCGGGCGAATATCCACTGGACAAGGCGCTGATCGATCGGCTGCCGAACCTGAAACTGATCGCCTGCTTCACCTCGGGCTACGACGGGATCGATGTGGGCTGGTGCCGGGCGCGCGGCCTTGCGGTGACCCATGCGCCGGGCGTCAATCACGAGGACGTCGCAGACCATGCCCTCGGCCTGATCCTCGCGTCACGACGGATGATTGTCTCGGGCGATGCCCAGGTCCGTTCCGGTGCCTGGACCGCAGAAACCCGCACCATCACCCCATCCTTGAAGGATCAACGGCTCGGCATCATCGGACTGGGCGCGATCGGGGAGGCGGTGGCGCGCCGGGCCGAGACCTTCCGAATGTCGGTGGCCTGGTGGGGACCGCGTGAAAAACCCGCAGCCTGGCCCCGCGCCGAAAGCCTGATCGCCCTGGCACGTGACAGCGATATTCTGGTGCTGGCCTGCAAGGCGGACGAATCCAACCGAGGCCTGGTCTCGGCAGAGGTGATGGATGCGCTGGGGCCTCAGGGCCTGCTGGTCAATGTCGCGCGCGGTCAGCTGGTGGATGAAGACGCCTTGATTGCGGCCCTCAAGTCCGGGCGTCTGGGCCACGCGGCGCTGGATGTATTCGAGGTCGAGCCGACGCCGGCGGCTCGGTGGTCCGGCGTGCCCAACCTGATCCTGACGCCACACACGGGCGGGGCGACGACGGCGGGAGTTCAGGGGATGCTGATGCTGTTGTTTCAGAACCTGGAGGCGGCGTTCGCGGACCAACCCCTGGTGACGCCGGTGGCGGACTGACCCTAGTTTCGCCCTCTCGTTCGATTCAGAGTGCCGACCATGACTGCATCGCCTGAAACCCTGCGCCTCGAGTGCGTGCCCCTGACCCCCTCCCCTCCACCCTTGGTGCCGGGCCGACCCGACCGTGAGTGGATGGACGCCTTTGCCGCGCGTCACCCCTATCGCTGTCTTCCGCTCAGCATGGCCAATACGACCGGCTGGGAAATCCTGTGCCCCTTCGGCTTCACCGCGACCTGGGACGGCGGCCTGGGCACGGAGGCCATCACCTTTCAGCCCGATGAGGGAGCGGAATACTTCGACCACTTTGCCGCCTCTCATTTCAGCCACGGCATCGTGACCTTCCATGTCGGGTGGATGTTTCGGACGCCGCCGGGCTGGGCCCTGAAGGCGTCGGGTCCGCCGAACCGTCCCAAGCACGGGATCGCCGCCCTGGACGGTCTCATCGAGACCGATTGGCTGCCCTATCCCTTCACGATGAACTGGGCCTTCACCGCGCCTGGCACGGTTCGGTTCGAAAAGGGTGAGGTCTTCTGTTTCATTACCCCCGTCGAACACATGCGGCTGGAGCAGTTCGAGCCCGTGCGCCTGACCCTGGATCAGGATCCCGTGCTGGCCGGGCAGTATGAAGCGTGGAAAACGGTCCGGACCGACTTCAACAGCCGGATCGCCGGCGGCGACCCAGACGCTGTCCGACAGGCCTGGCAAAGATTCTATTTCCGGGGAGAGTATCCCGAGATCGCTCAGGTGGAGGGTCGCCCCGCCGAGCACGTCAACAAACGCCGCCTGATGCCGCTGCGGGACGCTGCCCCAACCGCTCCTGCCGGCGAGGTCGTTCCGCTCAACTTCAAGACCTGGTCAGCGCAGGCTGCGGCAAAAGCTTCCGAGGAGTGATCGCAGGCGCGCTCAGTCCTCGGGGTCGCCGCGGTCGGGGCGTTCGTCGGCGCTGATGATGCCATCACCATTGGCGTCCATTCGGCGGAACATCGTCTCGGTCCCCGACCGCATTTCGGCCCGTGTGATGCGCCCGTCGCCGTTCGCGTCAGCCCGCTCCAGCAAGCGCAGACCGCGACCGTCCGCAACAGACTGGCGTTCGGCCGCCTCGATCACCTGATCGCCATCGGCGTCGAAGCGGTCAAAGATACGGTCGGAGCGCTCGTGCATGTCCGACAGGCTGCTGGATCGCAGAGCGCGCGGACGCTCTGGAGCGATCGCCGCGTTACCGCTCTGGATATCGACCGGTGGCGGGTTCGCCCGATCAGGGCGAGAGCGGGGACGCGTGGCATTGTTCGGCTCGGACGCAGCGGGACCGATTGCAGGCTCATCGGCTTCCACAGGCGCCCCGGCGGCCTGTTCAGCCAGGGTCGGCGCGGCATCTACCGCCGCCGGTTCGACCGGATCCGCCTGTTCTTCCTGCGACCGGCCGCAGGCGACAAGAACCAGTCCTGAAACCGCCACTGCGGTCAGGGCCGGAGCCAGTTTCAGACGATGTTTCATGGCAGTCTCCTGGAACAGGCCGCATGGTGCGTCATGTCCAACGCGGGTCAAGCCGACTTCCTGCGCGACCGCGGAACCACCGGCGGAATTTTCTTGGACAATCATATAAGGATATCTTTATATGATTGCATGTCCTTGAGTGCCGACCGAACCATTGAGGCCCTGCGTGCCGCAGGCGAAGCGACCCGTCTGCGGGTGCTTTCGCTGTTGGCGGGCGAGGAGCTGTCGGTGATGGAGCTGTCCCGCATCCTGGGTCAAAGCCAGCCGCGCGTGTCGCGCCATCTGAAGCTGATGACCGACGCCGGACTGATCGAACGGTTTCCCGACGGCGCACGCGTCTTCTATCGCCATGCCGCCGACGCCACGGCGCGTCGGTTGATCGACACCGTTCTGGACCTGCTGGACGACGCCGAGGGCGAGCAGGATCACAAGCGCCTGGATGAGGTCCGGCGCGAGCGCGACGTGGCGGCCGCCGCCTATTTCGAACAGGTCGCGCCCCAATGGGATCGGATCCGCTCGCTTTATGTCTCGGAGAGCGCGGTCGAGGCGGCGATTGATCGGGCGGCCGGGCCTGGCCCGTTTCAGCGGGTCGTCGACCTGGGCACCGGCTCGGGCCGCATGCTGACCCTGATCGGCGCGCGCGCGCGCATGGCGGTCGGTCTGGATCTGAGCCAGAACATGCTGAACATCGCCCGCGCCAATGTCAGCCGCGCGGGGCTGGACAAGGTCGAACTGCGCCACGGCGACATCTTCGCCACCCGCCTGCCGCCGGCCAGTGCCGATCTGGTGATCGTGCATCAGGTCCTGCACTACCTGGCTGATCCGGCCGCTGCCGTGGCCGAGGCGGCCCGTCTTGTCATGCCGGGCGGGCGTCTTCTGATCATCGATTTCGCCCCACACGAGATGGAGCGGCTGAGGGACGAACATCAGCATCGCCGGCTGGGTTTCGCCGATGCGGAGATGGGACGCTGGCTGGTCGATGCCGGACTGACACCCTGTGCCCCCATCGCCCTGCCACCCGATACCGACGGACTGACCGTCTCCATCTGGACCGCCGAGCGGACCGCCCAATCAAACAGGAACGCCGCCTGATGGTCGCCCCCGCAGCCACCCCCACGTCCGCCCCAGCGCCCACCCTGGCGGATGCCCGTGCCCTGTTGCTGTCGCCGCTGGGCCCCGTCGCAAGGGCCGGCGACAACGCCAATCCGGTGCGCGTGTCATTCGAGTTCTTTCCACCCAAGTCGGAAGAGGCCGAGGCCAATCTCTGGAAGGCTGTGCGCCGCCTGGAACCGCTGAACCCCGCCTTTGTCTCGGTGACCTATGGCGCGGGCGGCTCGACCCGTGAGCGCACCCACCGCACCGTCACCCGGATGCTGGCCGAGACGACGTTGAAGCCCGCCGCCCACCTGACCTGCGTCGAGGCCAGCCGCGACGAGGTCGACGAGGTCATTCGCGACTACAAGGCCGCAGGCGTGAACCATATCGTCGCCCTGCGCGGTGATCCGCCGGGCGGTTCGGGCATCGGCGGGGTCTATCGGCCTCGTCCAGACGGTTATGCCAACGCCACCGAACTGGCCCAGGCCATCCAGAGGATCGGCGGGTTCCAGACCACGGTCGGGGTCTACCCGGAGAAACATCCCGAGAGCCCGTCGATCGAGCACGACATCGATGTGCTGAAGGCCAAGGTCGATGCTGGCGCCACGCGCGCGGTCAGCCAGTTCTTCTTCGACATCGATGCCTTTCTGCGGTTCCGCGACCGCATCCGGGCGGCGGGCGTAACCATCCCGCTGATCCCCGGCATCATGCCGGTATCCAATTTCGGAGCCTTGCAGCGGATGAGCGCGGCGTGCGGCGCGGCCGTGCCCGGCTGGCTGGCCGCCCATTTCGATGGCCTGGACGACGACCCTGAGACCCGCAAACTGCTGGCCGCCTCCATCGCCGCCGAGACCTGCGCCCGTCTGCAGGAAGAAGGCTTTGCCGACTTCCATTTCTACACTCTGAACCGCGCTGACCTCGTCTATGCGATCTGCCGGGTGCTGGGCGTTCGGGAAACGGCGGTGGCCGCATGACCCGCCAGGACCGCATCGCCGCCCTGCACGCCGCCGCCAAGAAACGCATCCTGGTCCTTGATGGATCGTGGGGCGTCATGATCCAGCGGCGCGAGCTGTCGGAGGAGGATTTCCGGGGCGACCGCTTCACCGCCCACAACGGCCAGATGAAGGGCAATAACGACATCCTGTGCATCACCCGCCCGGACGTCATCGCCGATCTGCACGACCAGTATTTCGCCGCCGGGGCCGATATCAGCGAGACCAACACCTTCTCGGCCACGGTCATCGCCCAGGACGACTATCAGCTCGATGCCCAGTCGGTGTGGGACATCAATCTGGAGGGGGCTAAGCTGGCCCGCGCCGCCGCCGACCGCTGGACCGAGAAGGAACCGCACAAGCCCCGCTTCGCCGCCGGCTCGATCGGGCCGCTGAACAAGATGCTGTCGATGTCGTCGGACGTGAACGATCCCGGCGCGCGGCTGGTGACCTTTGATCAGGTCTATGACGCCTATCGCCATCAGGTGAAGGCGCTGAACGAAGGCGGCGTGCACCTCTATCTGATAGAGACCATCACCGACACGCTGAACTGCAAGGCTGCGATCAAGGCCATCAAGGACCTCGAGGACGAGGGGCTGGAGCCCCTGCCGATCTGGATCTCGGGCACCATCACCGACCGGTCGGGCCGGACCCTGTCAGGCCAGACCGCCGAGGCCTTCTGGAACAGCGTGCGCCACGCCAAACCGTTCGCCGTCGGCTTCAACTGCGCGCTGGGGGCCGACCTAATGCGGCCCTTCATTGCCGAGCTGTCGCGCGTCGCCGACACTCTGGTCGCCGCCTATCCCAACGCCGGCCTGCCCAACGCCATGGGCCAGTACGACGAGGAACCGCACGAAACCGCCCACTTCATCGAGGAATGGGCGGCGTCGGGTCTGGTCAACATCGTCGGCGGCTGCTGCGGCACGACGCCGGACCACATCCGGCACACGGCCGAGGCGGTGTCCAAACTGCCGACGCGTGAGATTCCGGAGCGGCCGGTGGCCATGCGGCTGAGCGGGCTGGAACCGTTCGAGCTGGTGGCGTGATGGGCACCTGGGGACTGGCCGCATTCGAGAACGACGACGCAGGGGACTTTCTCTACGAGATTGAGGAAGCGGGAAGTTGGGTGCCTGCCGTGCAAGCCATGCAGAAGGTCATCCTGACGTTCGGCTATCTGGAGGCGCCCGAAAGCCAAAGGGGCCTGGCAGCTGCGACCCTCGTTGCGGCTGCTCGCTCACGCTCTGAAGTAACCGTCAGCGAAGACGCAGCCGCCTTACTTGATATGTTGCCGCCTCCGCCGCCGCTGTCCGCCTGGTTGGCAAAGCGCACCATAGGCAGGGTTTTGAATCGCTCTGAACTCCAGGAGCTCTGGGCCGAAGGCTCCGAACTCGAAGACTGGCGAACTGAAACGCGCAAAGCGCTGAAGGCCCTATAATGCGTCCCACCTTCATCAACGTCGGCGAGCGGACCAACGTCACCGGCTCGGCCAAATTCAAGAAGCTGATCGTGGACGGCGACTATACCGCCGCCTTGGCCGTCGCCCGGCAACAGGTCGAGGCCGGGGCCCAGATCATCGACATCAACATGGACGAAGGCCTGCTGGATTCGCAGCAGGCCATGATCACCTTCCTCAACCTGATCGCGGCCGAGCCCGACATCGCCCGCGTGCCGGTGATGATCGACTCTTCCAAATGGGAGGTGATCGAGGCGGGACTGAAATGCGTTCAGGGCAAGCCGATCGTGAATTCGATCAGCATGAAGGAAGGCGAGGACGCCTTCCGCGCCCAGGCGGTGAAATGCCTGCGCTATGGCGCCGCCGTGGTGGTCATGGCCTTTGACGAGGTCGGACAAGCCGACACGGCCGCCCGCAAGATCGAGATCTGCACCCGCGCCTATCGCATCCTCGTCGACGAGGTCGGTTTCCCGCCTGAGGACATCATCTTCGACCCCAACATCTTCGCCGTGGCGACGGGGATCGAGGAGCACGACAACTATGCTGTCGACTTCATCGAGGCGACGAAGGTCATCAAGGCCACCCTGCCCTACGCCCGCGTTTCGGGCGGGGTGTCGAACGTCAGCTTCAGCTTCCGCGGCAATGAGCCGGTGCGCCGGGCGATCCACAGCGTGTTCCTGTATCATGCCATCCAGGCGGGCATGGACATGGGCATCGTCAATGCTGGCGACCTGCCCGTCTATGACGACATCGACCCGACCCTGCGCGAGGCCGTCGAGGATGTGATCCTAAACCGGCCGCAGCGGACCAATGTCTCCAACACCGAGCGGCTCGTCGACATTGCCCCCAACTACAAGGGCGACAAGGGCGTCGCGCGCGTCGTCGATCTGAAATGGCGGGACCAGCCGGTCGCAAAGCGGATCGAACACGCCCTGGTCCACGGCATTACCGAGTTCATCGACGCCGACACCGAGGAGGCCCGCCTGGCGTTCGACCGGCCGCTGCACGTCATCGAGGGCCCCTTGATGGACGGGATGAATGTGGTCGGCGACCTGTTCGGCTCGGGCAAGATGTTCCTGCCGCAGGTCGTGAAATCGGCCCGCGTGATGAAGCAGGCCGTGGCCTGGCTGGAACCCTTCATGGAGGCCGAAAAGGCCGGCAAGCCACGCGAGCAGGCGGGCCGCATCCTGATGGCCACGGTCAAGGGCGACGTCCACGACATCGGCAAGAACATCGTCGGCGTCGTGCTGCAATGTAACAACTATGAGGTCATCGACCTGGGCGTCATGGTGCCGGCCGACCGCATCCTGGACGAGGCCAAGGCTCACAATGTCGACATCATCGGCCTGTCCGGCCTGATCACACCGAGCCTGGACGAGATGGTGTTCGTCGCGCGCGAGATGGAGCGGCGCGGTTTCGACATTCCCCTTCTGATCGGCGGGGCCACGACCAGCCGCACTCACACGGCCGTCAAGATCGAGCCAGCCTATCAGCGAGGTTCGACCACCTATGTGGTGGATGCCAGCCGGGCTGTCGGCGTGGTATCGGGCCTGTTGTCCAAGAGCGACCGGGCCAAGAACGAGGCCCTGACCCGCGACGAATACATCCGCATTCGTGAACAGTATGCGCGAGGCCAGGAGGTCAAGGCGCGCACCAGCATCGCCAAGGCCCGCGAAAACCGCTTTGCCATCGACTGGTCGGCCCCGCGCCCTGCCGCGCCCTCCTTCATCGGGGTGCGGGCGTTCGACGCCTGGGACCTTGGCGATCTGGCCGATCACATCGACTGGACGCCCTTCTTCGCCTCATGGGAGTTGATCGGACGCTATCCGCAGATCCTGGACGACGAGATCGTGGGCACGGCGGCCCAGGACCTGTTCCGCGACGCCCAGGTGATGCTGAAGCAGATCATCGACGAGAAGTGGTTCACCGCGCGCGGCGTCGTCGGCTTCTGGCCCGCCAATGCCGATAAGGACGACATCATCGTCTTCGCCGATGAGACGCGGACCACCGAGATCGCCCGCTTCCACACCCTGCGCCAGCAGATCGCCAAGTCGAACGGCAAGCCCAACTCGGCCCTGTCTGACTTCATCGCCCCCGAAGGATCGGACTATATCGGGGCCTTCGCCGTGACCACGGGCCATGGCGAGTTGGAAGTCTCCAAACGCTTCAAGGACGCCGGCGACGACTATTCGGCTATCATGGCCTCGGCCCTGGCCGACCGCCTGGCCGAAGCCTTTGCCGAAGCCATGCACAAAAAGGTCCGCACAGAGCTGTGGGGCTATGCGCCGGACGAGGCGACCACCACCGACGACCTGATCGCCGAGAAATATCAGGGCATCCGCCCTGCCCCCGGCTATCCGGCCCAGCCCGACCACACTGAAAAGGGGACGCTGTTCCGCCTGCTTCAGGCTGAGACCAATGCCGGTATGGCGCTGACAGAATCCTTTGCCATGAGCCCGCCCGCCTCGGTGTCTGGCCTATATTTCGGCCATCCCGCCAGCCACTATTTCGGCGTCGGCAAGATCGACCGGGACCAGGTCGAGGACTATGCCCGGCGCAAGGGCTGGGACCTGGAAACCGCCGAACGCTGGCTGGCTCCGATCCTCAACTATGAGCCGGGCGTCGCAGCTCGCGAAAGCGCGGCATGATGGACTTTTTTCGGGCTTTGCCTGCATGGAGCATGCAGCTCGTCTTCGCTGGGATCTGCATCGCTATTCTCGGCGCTGTTGGTGTCATCTGGAAGCGAGTCTCTCCACGCGCAGGACCCGGAGAGGTCCGCGCAGCGCCAACGGTTATCGGCAGCGCTATGTTGGCAATTTTTTGCGGATTACTCGTCGGCTGGCTGGGCACCGTGCAGCGCGAGTGGGAAGGCGATTCGCCGGAAGGCTGGCTCAGCTTCGCACTCATCTGTCTCGGTCTCGGCGCAACCATTCTATGGTTTCAGCGGGGGGCCATCATCACCTACGACGACCACGGCGTGACCCCTCGGGGTCAGGAGCGAAGACCGTGGAACACACTTCGGGTCCGCGAAGCGACTATGGGCCCTGGATTGGTCATTAAATTCCGCGACCGAAGACCATTGGGATTGGCTGCAGGATCGGATGGGCTCGAGCCTTTCCTTATCAAGGCATTCGAGTTGAATGTGCCGGGGACAGAAACACTCGTGAGGCGTCCTCCTTCGGATACCGAAGCCTGACCCCTATTCCAGCCCGACTTCTGCAGGAGTGGCCGGCGGGGTGGTGATGTTCTCGCGGATGCGGCGAGCGGCGTGTTCGCACCGACCGGGCAGGCCGAAGAACAGGCCGAAGGCCTCGCTGCGGACGCCCTCTTCGGTCTGGGCCAGGATCGGCTCCCATTTCGCAGCCGCCTCTGCAGCCGCGGCATCGGCCGCGGCGCGGGTCTGGGCCGACTGACGCGGCGCGGCGGCATCCAGGGCAGAGCGGAAATCCTGCGCTTCCAGCCGTCCGAGCCGCACGATCTCCAGATCCAGCGGATCAGCGTTCGTCAGGCTTTCGCCGACCGCGACATGACCCAGGACCAAGGCTTCACACCAGGCGACCAAAGGATAGTCGGCACTGGGTGCCCCTCGCGGCAGATCATTGCCATAGGCGACGGCTTCTCGCAGGCGCAGGGCATCGGCCGTTTCTCCCACAGGCCGGGTCGCCATCACCTCATCCTGTGCCTCCACAGCACGCGGAGCGGTCGCAACCGGCTGGTCCTGGGGCATCGGCGAGGTTTGGAGCAGAAGGAGGCTGGCAAGAACGCTGGCAATCATGGTGGTGGCTGTTTCGAATGGCGACCGCAGAGGCCGGGACGGTAGGCAACGCGTGAAGGCGGCCGATGGTTTTTCTACGGCATCGCTTGGCCAAAGAAAAAGGCGGCGGACCCAAAGATCCGCCGCCCTCAGTCAAACAGCTCGGTCGCGTCTTAGTATTTGAGGCGCGCACCGAAGAAGAAGTACCGGCCGTTCACGTCATAGGCGTTCGGGTCGGTGTTGCCGTCCGGCGAGTTGTCGAACACCGGGGGCTCTTCGTCCAGCAGGTTACGGATGCCCGCGAACACTTCCATGTTCTCGGTCGCCTGCCACGTGCCGCTCACGTCGTGGTACCAGTAGGAGTCGATGCCGCTGTACCCGCCGTCCTGGAAGTCAGGGATGTTGCCCTGGTTGTCCAGCTCGTCGATGAACGTGCCGGAGTAGGCCACACGCACCGGGCCAACATCGTAACCCAGCGAGATATTGGCTTTCCACTCAGGCAGGGTGGCGCTGATGTTATAGGCACCAGCCGTGCCAGCGTACTCGATACCGTCCAGCTCGTAGCTGTCCAGGTAGGTCAGGTTGACAGCGATATCCAGCTGTTCGCCCCACATGCCACCGGCCCACGGCACATCCCAACCATAGCGGGTCGAGAAGTCCACGCCGCTGGTTTCCAGAGCCGAGACGTTACCCAGGGGCGCGCGCGCCTTCAGGTTGCCGGCCGCATCGCGGAAGATCAGCGGCAGGCCGATACCCGCGTTGTTGCACTCGGCAATGGAGGACACAGGAGCCGGGGTCGTGGCCGAAGCCGCCGCACCCGCCGCGAAGCAGGCACCGACGATGCCGGAGACGCCGCCGCTGATCGTGCCGATGTAATCCTCGACTTCGATCTTGTAGTAGTCCAGCGACATCGACAGGCCGTCGACGAAGGTGGGCTGCCACACGGCACCAATGGTGACGGTGTCCGACTTCTCTTCGCTCAGGTCCGGGTTACCGAAGAAGAACGACTCGGTCTGGGTGTTCTGAGCCACGAAGCCGGCGGTAACCGGGTCGAAGCCCAGCTGCGAACGGCAGAAGTTGCGGACACCGGTCGACAGGGTGCGCGCGGCGCCCGTGCCGGGGTTGACGGTGGTGCAGGGGTCCAGAACGGCCGGGAAGCCCTGGTCGTTGGCCTGGAACAGTTCGAACACGTTCGGAGCACGGCTGGCGCGCTGGTACAGGGCACGCAGGCGAACCGAATCGACCGGCTCCCACGAACCACCGAACTTGTACGACCAGACCTGACCGACGGTGTCGTAGTCGGACAGACGGGCACCCAGTTCCAGTTCCAGCGACTTGGCGAAGGGCGCGTCCCGCAGCAGCGGCACGGCGGCTTCGATATAGGCTTCGGTCGAGGCCGAGCTGCCCGAGACGGCACGTTCGGCGTTGAAGCCGTAGATGTCGCCCGCGTTCTTGGCATCGTCCGGCGTGTAGGACAGGGTGTCCTCACGATATTCGACACCCGCAGCGATGCCCAGCGGACCGGCCGGCAGTTCCATGACCGTGCCGGTCAGGTTCAGCTGGACGTTCTGGCGTTCAAAGACGCTGCGATCCGTGAAGTTCAGGCGCACGAAGGCGGCGGCCTGAGGCGTGATCGTGCCACGGCCGAACAGGTTGATCGGCACGCAGGTCGGGAACAGCGCCTGCACCGAGGGGGCGCAGGTCGTCGCCGTGCCGCCACCGGCCAGAGCAGCCGCCAGGCGCGAGCGCGAGACGTCGTTCAGGATGGAGGTGGTGAGCTCAGTGCGGCCGTAGCTGTAGAAGCCTTCCAGTTCCCAGCCGCTGCCCAGATCGGCACGGAGGCCCGTGTTGATCTGATAGACATCGGTGTTGTTCATCTGGATCCGGGCTCCGACTTCCGACATGCGGCGATCGAAGTTCAGCGGAGCGGTCGGGTTCGGGCGCGAGTTGGCATAGGCCAGCAGGGCCGGATAGTTCTGCACGAAGAAGTTCGTGTACGGGATGCTGATCCCGGTCGCCGGGGTCGGGGCCAGCTGCGAGTTGTTGCGGCTGTCCGTGTAGAAGACTTCGGCAAACGCTTCGACGTTATCGGTGACGTCATAGTGACCCATCAGCGCCAGGTTGAAGCGCTCCGACGGCGACTGCAGCAGGTTGACAGTCGAGAAGTCATAACGGTCGCTGGTCGGCGACAGGCTGAAGTCGTTGCTGAACGGACCGGGGACTCCCGTCGTGCGGAACGAACGGCGGCAGGGGTTGGCCGTCGGACAGCCGGCGGCGGTGTAGGGGTTCAGGGCCAGGTTGTTCAGGCCGCCGTATTCGCCGGTGCCGGAACCGCCAGCGGCGCTGGGGAAGGACCACGGACGGTCGGAGTTGGGGAAGAAGCCGTCCCGGTCCGAATAGCCAACGTAGCCGGTCACGTTGCCGCGGTCGTCGGCGAAGTTCGAACCGAACGTCAGCGAGGCATTGAACTGCTCGCCGTCACCGAAGCGCGAGATGCCGTACTGGGTGTCCAGGCCGAAACCTTCGTAGTCGCGCTTGAAGATGAAGTTGACCACGCCCGCCAGGGCGTCAGAGCCGTACACGGCCGAGGCACCACCGGTGACCACTTCCACGCGCTCGATCAGCGCGGCAGGAATGCTGTTCAGGTCGACGGCATTGCTCTTGTCGTACGGAATGAAGCGGTGACCGTTGACCAGCACCAGGGTGCGGCTTGCGCCCAGGCCGCGCAGGTCGACCGTCGCCGAACCGTTCGACGGGTTGTTGGAGTTGGCGGACAGGCCGGGAACGACCTGCGGCAGCTGGTTCAGGATCTGCTCGACGTTGACGTCGCCGCGGGCCTGAATCTGTTCGGACGACACGGTCGAGATCGGGCTGTTGGCCACATAGTCCTGACGCGCGATGCGCGTGCCGGTGACGACCAGATCATCGACATTCGTCGCGCCCGGGTCCTGCGCCATGGCCGGCGCAGCGAACGCCAGCGCCGAAGCCCCTGCGATGATCGTCGTCGCCAGCAAGCGGCGGCGGCTCTGTTGGAGTTTCAAAGGTAGTCTCCCCTCTTAGTGCCGCAGGACAGTAAATGTCCGGTCTTCGGCACCTCGTTTGCGTTGACATCGATCGTCGGAGGTAATCCAGCGACTGCCGATGGCGGGAGTTAGTCACCGACTCGCGCAATAGGCTAGGAAAATACATCGCTGTCACGATCCGGTAGCAAACTGTCGTATTCATGACACGATATGGTCAGGCTTGGCTTGAGCGTCGATCAGAAAAGGCCGGCAAACTCAACTGACGCAGACGCGCACGGAAAATCTATAAATGTTTAATCTAATCAATATATTGGCCGTCGCGCTTGCCACCGCGTCAAGCGATGCGCCTCTGGTGACTGGGCACCAGGAAGACCCACGGCAAACCGTGCCCGAAGTTGTGACCGAATTGGGACGCTGCCGTGGCCTCGCCGATCCGAACCAGCGTCTGGCATGCCTGGACGCGGCGTCCTCAGCACTCGACCAGGCGCTACGCAGCGGTCAAATCCTCATTGTCGATCGCAGCCAGGCTCAGGAGGCCCAACGTCAGGCGTTCGGCACCGCCGAGGCTGACGACAGACAAAACCTCATCGCGGCGGAAGCCCCGGTGCAGGCGATCGAGACCAAGCTGGTCGAGGCAACCCTGGGGAGCGACGGGCGCTGGCGCTTCGTGCTGGAAGACGGAAGCGTGTGGCGTCAGATCGATACCGACCGCGTCAGCATCCGCAACCGCGCCGGAGAACCCGTTCGCATCCGTAGAGCGGCGCTCGGCAGCTATCTGCTGGTCGTGGGGCGCAGCGGGGCCATCCGCGTCCGTCGTCAGTGAAGTTCACCGCCGCTCAGCGCTCGATCATGACGCGCGTGGCATAGGGCACAGGTTCGGGCGTGCAGGAGGCGGCTGCCAGTTGCGCCGCCATGAGACACAGCAATGCCGCCGCGACGGGCATGAGCCGGTTTGATACAGTCAATGCGATGGATAGGGCCAAGACTCACGCTCCAGGGAGGATTTACGTCTTGTTAAGGCAAGGGCCGCGCCGCGATCGCTCAAGGACAGGCCGATGATCCCTTTCGTGCGAACCCTGGATTTTGCCTATGGCCGTTGCGATCGGGTCTCGCCGCTGATCCGCAGGGTGGTGGCGAACAATCCTGGGCCCTTCACCTTCACCGGAACCGGGACCTATCTGATCGGGCGCGACGGGCCGGGAGCCGATGTGGCGGTGATCGACCCCGGCCCGCCGGACGACGATCACCTGAACGCGCTGCTGCGGGCAGTCGAGGGTCAGACGGTGACGCATGTTCTAGTCACCCACACGCACCGCGATCACGCGCCGCTGGCACGTCCTTTTGCCCAGGCGACCGGCGCGGTCGTTCTGGCCGCCCGGCCACCGGTTCGGCAGATCCACGCCTCCATAGGTCTGGACGAGGAGGACGACGACGATTTCGTGCCCGATCGCATCCTGCACGACGGCGAGCGCATTGAGGGCGACGGCTGGACCCTGGAGACCCTGGCCACGCCGGGTCACGCCTCCAACCATCTGGCCTTTGCCCTGATCGAGGAGAACGCCCTGTTCTGCGGCGACCATGTCATGGGCTGGTCGACGACCGTGGTGGCCCCGCCCGACGGCGACATGGTCGATTACATGGCCAGTCTGGACGCGGTCCTGGCCCGAGGATTCGATACCCTGTGGCCGACGCATGGCGCACCCATCACCGACCCCCGCCCCTTTCTGGAAGCCTATCGGGATCATCGCCTGGAGCGAGAACGTCAGGTCCTCGCCAGACTGGCCGCTGGCGACCGCCAGATCGCAGAGATGGTGCCGGTGCTCTATGCGGCCGTTGATCGGCGTTTATGGCCGGCGGCCAGTCTGTCCGTGCATGCGCATCTGCTGTCCCTGGTCCGGCGCGGCATCGTCGCCGCCCAGCCCGAACCGTCGCTTCAGGCTGTCTATCGGATTGTCTGAGCCGGTCTCGCAGGTCGCCTGGACCGTCGCCCATTCCTGAGCGGTCAGGGCGGGAGCCCCTGTCCGTTCGGCGGCCCTGGCAGCCTTGGCCCGCCGCGTGGAGTCCGGGTGGGTCGAAAGAAATTCAGTGGCAGACGTCAGGGCCTGATCGCCCTCCTCCTGTTCGCCGCCAAGACGCCAGAAAAAGCTGGCCATGCCGCGCGACGAGAGGCCCAGGTCATGCAGCAGTTGCTGGCCCCGCGCGTCGGCCTCGCTTTCGGCATCGCGGCCATAGCGCAGATCGGTGGCCTGGCCCGCCAGAATCACCGCCTGCTGGCCCGCGCCCGTGCCTCCACCGACGACCGCATCCAGCAGCAGGCCGACGCCCAGGCTGCGCCACACCGCCTGCATGACGTGGCGCTTTTCGATGTGGGCCACCTCATGGGCCACCACGGCGGCCAGCTCGTCAGGGCTCTTGGCATCGCGGATCAGGTCGTCGGTGATCAGGATCGGGCCGCCAGGCAGGGCGAAGGCATTCAGCATCGGCGCCTGGACCGCGCGCACCCTCACGTCGAAGGGGGTATCGGCCTGGGCGGCGATACGATCGCCCAGGGCCGCTAGAATCGCCTGTCCCTCTTCGCCCGCGCATTCAGGGAAGATCGCCCCCATCTGGCCATCGAAATTCTGGCCCATCCGCTGTTCGAAGGACACCGGCGTGGCGCGGGCCATCGGTCCGGACAGAGCCGGCACACCCACGAACACAAAGGCGGCGACCGAGACGGCAAAAGCCGTCAGACCCATGACCAGCCGGACCTCTCGTCCCCTTCCCCGGCGCTCTACGACGGTGCCTTGCGCGCCACTGAGGCGGGTCCAGTCGTCCACGGCCATCACCAGGCGCGCGTCGCGGTCGGTGCGGTGCGACAGGCGAGCCTCGCCACCCTGTCGAACGACGCTCAAGCCGGCCAGCGGCCAGACATGGGTCGTGCCGTCCACAGCGATGGTCAGCGATTGGTCGACGATCTCGACCGTTGCGGAACGGACCCTGGCACTGCGCCCATCGAGGAAACGAGCGTCCATGTCAGATCAGGGAGAAGCCGAAGGCATCGGCCAGCCCCTCGCCGGAGCCGGGCCCGGTGCCAGTCTGTTGCGCCTCATCCAGGCGGGCCGTGCCAGCCGAGGTCAGACGCTCGATCATGTATTTCGCCGTCCGGGCCTGAACCCACGGCATCAGAAAGCCCAGGGTGAACAGGATGGCCGCCAGGTTCGACACCGTCAGCCACCACAGCGAAATGGCCTTGACGTTCAGCTTGAACCCCGCGCTATCGATGGTCACTCCGGCCGCGATCGAACGCAGCATGGCCGCCTGGTAGGGAGCCCAGATCAGCAGCACCAGCGGCGACACCACGAGGATGGCCAGATAGGTCAGGACGACCTGCGCGATCTCCATCGATTGCGGCGACGGCGCCGGACCCGCAGAGGCAACTTGCGGTGCTGAAACGCTGCCAGTGAAGTAGGCGATGGCGAAGAGCGCCGCGAAGAGGCCGAGATACGGAAGCGCGGACAGGAACCAGCCGACGGCGTAGGCCCCATAGACCCCCTCCTTCTCGGCCCGCTCCATCCGGAACCGGACCCGGCGATTCCCGAACCGGACCTCGTCCCACAGCGATTCCGCCAGGTTGCGTTCCGCCGTCGGCCAGTACCAGCCCATGGTGATGCCGCTGAGAAACAAGGCCCCAATATATTTGAAGCCATAGGCGGTGGCCGATCCCCCCAGGCGGAACCGGACGCCGCGCCATGTTGTGCGGCTGGCCATGTATCGAAAGGCTGTGAAGACGCCAAAGCCCCACAGCCAGAACATGAAGAAATAGAGAGGCAGGATCAGCAGAGCTGCCGCGAGCGGGCCCATGAACTGGGCCCCAAACACGACCAGCAGGAACGGTAGGCCCAACACCAGCAGGGCCAGCAGGAAGCCGACGAACAGCTCGATTCCGCGCCCGGTGTATTCAAAGGCGTCGCCATTCAGGCGGACCCCCTGCCACACGCGGCGGCGCACCTCGGTCTTTCCCCAAAAGCGCCAGAGGGTCAGGGTCACGATGTTCAGCAGGCCGTTCTTCAGGCTGAGGCCGAGGAAGCTGGAGGGCTTGAGCGTGCTGTCAAAGGTCAGGGTCTGGCCGGGCTCATCAACGCCTGACAACGAGCCGAGACTGTCCTGGACGGGATCATAAGCAACCGGCTTGTCGGCTGTCGGCTCCCCCTGGCCTGTCGTCGTATCGCTCATCGGATCCCCCATCCCTGACGACAGGGGTATTGACCCTAGCTCAAACGTGCAAGGCCAAGCCCGTCAGGACGTCAGGTTGCGGACGACCGTGGCCAGCAGGCGACAGGCCTGATCGCCCTGGGCGCGATCATCGCGGGCCGTGATGCGGACATCCGTCCGACCGGGGCGGATACGGATGGCGGCATCGTGGGTCAGGCCGAAGGCGGAGCCGACGCGGGTCCCCTCGGCGCGGAACGGCGCGGCACCTATGACCCTGAACCCTGCGGCACGCAGCGCGTCGGCCGCCACTTCGGGCGTCACCTGAGTGGGGGCGAACGCCACGCCATCACACGTGGCGGCCACGCCGGGTTGCGCCGCCCCTGCAGCCGTCCGGCGGTCCTGGATCAAGCGCGAGAACCCGGGGACTTCGGCGGTATCCGTGGTCACATCGTTCGGCGCCGCCACCTGCATGCGCGCCCCCTGGATCAGATAGCCGCCCAGGGCGCCCGCCGCGATCAGCACCGTCACGGCGGCAAGAACGCCGCGTCGCCGCAAATCGCGCAGCGCCAAGACCACAGAGATCAGTCCGGCCATTACCCCCGCAAGGGCCAGGAACCGCCCGATGCGAAAGGTCAGCAGGTCCAGGCCGATCTCAGGGGACCACAGCCCGACGCCGGTTCCCATCGCCGCGACCACTACTGTCAGCGGGGCCAGCACGACGAGGGCCAGCAGCCACAGCATCGACTTCAAACCGCCCCCGCCGTTTCGGCGCTGCGGCCCGGTGCCGCCGCTCACCCGCCCTGTGCTCCGCCGTCGATGAAGCTCTTGAGCCGCTCGCGGACCAGCTTCTTGTCGATCTTGCCCGTCGCGCCCAGCGGGATGTCGTCCACGAAGACGACGTCATCGGGCATCCACCATTTGGCGATCTTGCCTTCCAGGAAGGCCAGATGCTCCTGCTTGTCCTCGGTCTCGCCAGGCTTCAGCTTGATCACCAGCAGGGGACGTTCGTCCCATTTGGGATGGTGCATGCCGATGACCGCAGCCAGTTCGACCTTGGGGTGACCCACAGCGATATTCTCGATCTCGATCGAGCTGATCCATTCCCCGCCGGACTTGATCACGTCCTTGGCCCGGTCGGTGATCTGCATGAAGCCGTGCTCGTCGATGGTCGAGACGTCCCCGGTGTCGAAATAACCTTCGTTATCCAGGATTTCCCCGCCGTCGCCCTTGAAATAGGCCCCCGCAATGGTGGGGCCCCGAACCATCAGGCGGCCATAGGTGGTGCCGTCGTGCGGCATGTCCTGGCCAGCGTAGTTCTTGAGTTTCAGCTCGACGCCCAGCGGCGGCATGCCCTGTTTGATGCGCCACTTCATCTGCTGGTCGTACGGCAGGGCAGCCAGTTCCGGTGTCAGGTTGGACAGGGTCCCGATCGGCGAGGTCTCGGTCATGCCCCAGCCCTGCAGCACTTCGATGTCGAACTCGTCGTTGAAGGCCCGGATCAGGCTCTCGGGCACGGCCGAGCCCCCGATGAGGACCCGCTTGACGGTCGGAATTTTCAGCTTGTGCTCGCGCAGGTGAGCCAGCAGCCCCTGCCAGACGGTCGGCACGGCGGCCGAGAAGGTCACGCCCTCGGCTTCGATCAGTTCATAGATCGCCGCCCCGTCCATGCGCGCGCCCGGCATGACCAGTTTCGATCCCGCCGCCGGTCCCGCAAAGGCAATGCCCCAGGCGTTGGCGTGGAACATCGGCACCACGGGCAGGATGACCTCCTTGGGCGACGGGCCCAGGACCGTCGACTGCATGCCCAGCAGCGTATGAATGAAGTTCGACCGGTGCGAGTACAGCACGCCCTTCGGATTGCCGGTCGTGCCGGAGGTGTAGCACAGGCCGCAGGCCGTCTTTTCGTCAAACCCGCCCCAGGTCACGTCCTCGGACGCCTCGGCCAGCACCAGCTCGTAGCATTCAGCCTTGGGCAGCTTGGTCGCCGGCATATGCCATTCGTCGGTCAGGACCACGACCCGCTCGACGCTGGGACAGTGCGGCAGTACGGCTTCCAACAGGGGAAGGAAGGTCATGTCGACGAAGATGATCCGGTCTTCGGCGTGATTGATGATGTAGGCCAGTTGCTCGGGAAACAGGCGCGGGTTCAGGGTGTGGCACACCGCCCCGATACCCATGATCCCGTACCAGACCTCCATGTGGCGGCCGGTGTTCCAGGCCAGGGTGGCGATCCGGTCGCCGGTCTTGACGCCCCAGCCCTGCAGGGCGCTCGACACCCGTTTGGCGCGAGCGTGAAGATCGGCATAGCTGATCCGTACGATGGGTCCTTCGACCGAACGGGTCACGACCTCGCGGTGCGGATGCCAGTTCTTCGCGTGGTCCAGGATTTTGTCGACCGTCAGCGGCCAGTCCTGCATCAATCCCTGCATGGTGTTCCTCATTTGCCCGGCTGAACGCGGTGCTTGTGATCAAGCTATCGACCTGACCAACGATAAGCAATGTGACGCAGGGTCAGGAAAGCCCGTCCGCGCGGGCTTTTGATGGTCCAAAGTTTCATTTGCGGCTACAGGCCGGCCATGACCGTTCTGATCGCCATCACCGGAGGCTCTGGCTCCGGCAAGAGCACCCTCGCCGAGGCTATCGTCTCGGCCTTGCCGGCTGGGACTGCCGTCCTGCTGCGCGAGGACTCCTATTATCGCGACGCCGCAGCCCTGCCCGATTTTGATGCCGCGACGTTCGATTTCGACGATGTCGCCGCGCGCGATCATGAGCGGCTGATGGCTGATCTGAAGGCTCTGAAAGACGGTCAGGCCATCGTGGCCCCGATCTATTCCTTCATTCATCACGGTCGCGAACCGGGAGGCGAGCCCGTGGCGGCTGCACCGGTCGTGATTGTCGAGGGCACCCACCTGCTGTGCACGCCCGGCCTGGTGACCCTGTTCGACATCCGCGTCTTCGTCGATACCCCGCCAGACATCCGGTTCATCCGTCGGCTGCTGCGGGATCAGGCCGAGCGCGGGCGCACCGCAGCCTCCGTCGTCGCCCAATATCTGGGCACGGTACGACCGGGACACGAGCGGCTGACGGAACCTTCGAAGGTCCACGCCGACTTCATCGTGGCCGATGCGACGGCCGCTGTGCGCCTAGAGGACCCTCAAGCCGTGATCCGCCTGGCCGCCCCGGTCATGGCACATCCCCTGCTGGCCCAGCACGTTCAGACCTGACGACGCTAGGTGAACGGGGGTTTGGCTCTTGCGATGCATGAGCAGACGCGGCACGATCCAGGCCTCTTCCCGCATCTTGCTGAATCGCTTCGCACTTATGTCTGTCCAGGACGTCCGCCCGCCCCATCAGGACACGCGCCGTGACGCGGTGCTGCACCACGCCCGCCGCTACTTCATGAGCGAAGGTTATGCCGCGACGCGCATGGAGCCGATCGCACGCGAAGCCGGCGTCTCAACCGCCAC
The DNA here is from genome assembly GCF_016656965.1 of Brevundimonas vitisensis. Classification (NCBI taxonomy): domain Bacteria; kingdom Pseudomonadati; phylum Pseudomonadota; class Alphaproteobacteria; order Caulobacterales; family Caulobacteraceae; genus Brevundimonas; species Brevundimonas vitis. Next base: position 125,575 of record NZ_CP067977.1, on the reverse strand, counting down.
ACTGTACGGCTACTTCCCCGGCAAGGCCGAACTGTTCAAGGCGGTGATCGAGGACGCTGCCAACGACTTCGCCGCCCAGATGGATTTCGTGCGTTCGCAGCAGGGCAGCGCCCGTGTTCAGCTGACCAGTTTCCTGACCGCCTATGCCCGGTTCATGAGCGATCCGTTCGTGCGTTCGGTCTTCCGGCTCGTGATGGCTGAACGGCCCCGCTTCAAAAGCGTGGCCATGAGCTTTTTCGAACGAGGACGAGACTTCTTCGGGGCCAGTCTGATGGGGGTGATCCAGACCATGATCGATCGCGGCGAGATCGCCTGCGAAAAGCCGTCCTGGGCGGCCGGTCAGCTGATGGGCATGGTCGAACACCCGGTCTTCTTCGTGCCCCTGGTCACGGGCGAAGAGGTCCGCACCCGGCGAACGGTGGACCAGATCGCCGCCGATGCGGTCGAAACCTTCCTCGCCCGCTACGGCACCTGACCCATCAGGGCCAGAGCCGGGTCCGGATCCAGGCCGGTCCTGCGCGGTCGAACCGCAGCCGGTCGTGCAGGCGGAACGGGCGATCCCGCCAGAACTCCACGCTGTCCGGCACCACCCGCCAGCCGGTCCAATGTTCCGGACGCGGGACGTCCTGCCCGTCGAATCGCTCAGTCTCACGCGCAACCGCCGCCTCTAGCGCCGCGCGGCTGTCCAGCGGTCGCGACTGATCCGAGGCCCAGGCCCCGATGCGGCTTTCGCGCGCGCGGCTGGCAAAATAGGCGTCGGCCTCCTCCGCCGTGACGGGTTCGATCCGGCCCCGTACCCTCACCTGTCGGCGCAGCGACTTCCAGTGGAACAGCAGGGCCGCCGCCGGATGTCCGGCCAGCTGCCCGCCCTTGGCGCTCTCGCGGTTGGAATAGAAGGTGAAGCCGCGGGCATCGACGTCCTTCAGCAGCACCATCCGGCTGTCGGGCAGGCCCGATGCATCGACGGTCGACAGCGCCATGGCGTTGGAATCGTTGGGCTCTGTCCCCTTGGCCTGAGCCAGCCATTCCACGAACAGACCGATCGGTTCGTCCCGCTCGAAGATCGTCTCGTCCCCGTTGGCGGCCAGGGCGGCGGCATAATCGCGGGCGTATTCCTCACGCGAGGGCGAGGCGGGAATGGCGGCGTTTGTCATCCCGCCGCTATAGCCTGCAAAGCCCCGCCCGTCAGGTGCGTCAAAGCGTGGCTTAGCCGCCGGTCCGCTCGCGCAGCGACTGTTCCTGGGCGGACAGTTCCGGGGTCATATTGTCGAAATCCTCAAAGGTGACGACCGGGCGGACCTCGACTTCTCCGTGCAGTTTGTCGGTGTCGGGGATGCGGACGGCCCAGGCCATGGCTTCGTCCATGTCCTTCACCTCCCAGATCCAGAAGCCGGCGATCAGTTCCTTGGTCTCGGCAAAGGGGCCGTCATAGACGATCGGCTTGTCCCGCCCGCCGAACACAACCCGCTTGCCCTTGGACGAAGGCTGCAGACCCTCGCCCGAGATCATGATGCCGGCCGCAACCAGTTCTTCGTTGAAGGCCATCATCTCGGCCATCAGGGCCTCGCTCGGCTGGACTCCCTGTTCAATGGCTTCAGTGCCTTTCATCATCACCATAACGCGCACGCGAATGTCTCCATGGTCTGCAGTGTTTCGAACCTGCGGTCAGCCGCCTGTCAGGGGTACGTCGAACGGCCCGTGCGAGCACCGACATGACTTAAGGCGATTTTTAGCTCAGTGCGATTCGTACGGTTAACCCGGTCTTGACCATGATGGCGGCCTAAGTGCCGGATGCGCGCTAGGTCCACATCCGACGTTTCCTCGATCCATCAGGCCTATGCCTTGCTGGGCCTGACCGGTCCGGCCGATGCGGAGGTCGTTACAGCGGCCTTTCGGACCACCATCAAGGCCGCCCGGCCCGATGTCGCGGGCGGGGATGCCGAGCGCTTTCGTCAGACCATTGCCGCATGGCGGCTGATCCAGAGCCAGGCCGTGCCCCTGGCTCTGTCGCCGCCGGTCCAGGCGCCCCCTGCCCCGCCCGTTGTGAGCATTACGCCGGCACAGGCACTGGCCGGAGGCCTGTCGCGGGTCCGTCTTGCCGGTCGCGATCTGCGGATCCGCGTTCCGGCCGGCGTCCGCACCGGTGAGCACCTGCGCTTGAAAGCCGCCGGAGCGTCCGGCGAGGACCTCTTTCTGCCTGTCGTTATTCGGCCGGCCGATGGAATGCATGCGATCGGGGACGATCTGCACATGCGCTGGCCCGTTTCGCATCGCCTTGTCGCTGATGGCGGACGACTGGAGATCGACACCCATGCCGGGGTTCGTTCTGCATGGATCGTGGCGGACCAGCTCCTTTGCCTGCGTTTGAAGAACCTGGGCCTTCCGGCGCGTGGACGACACCCGCAAGGACATCTGTTCGTCACGCTGGAACCTCGCGACGACGCCCCGTCGGTGGCAGAGGATATGCTGGCGCGCTTCACCCGTGTCTGGACGCCGGACCGCCTGGCCGCGTAAGCGTCACGGGTCATGTCCCACAACACCTTCGGCCATCTGTTTCGTGTCACCACCTGGGGCGAGAGCCACGGCCCGGCGATCGGCTGCGTCATCGACGGCTGCCCGCCGCGCCTTCCCCTGACCGAGGCGGATCTGCAGCCCTGGCTGGACCGCAGAAAGCCCGGCGGCAGCCGGTTCGTAACCCAGCGGAACGAGAGCGACACCGCCCGCATCCTGTCGGGCGTGTTCGACGACGGTGACGGCCCGGTCACCACCGGCACTCCCATCGCCATCGAGATCCAGAACGAGGACACGCGCTCAAAGGACTATGGCGAGATCGCGCGGGCCTATCGCCCCGGTCATGCCGACCTGACCTATCAGACCAAATACGGCGTGCGGGATCATCGCGGTGGTGGCCGTTCCTCGGCGCGCGAGACCGCCATGCGCGTCGCCGCCGGGGCCGTCGCCCGAAAGGTCCTGGGCGAAGCCATCTCGATCCGCGCCGGGGTGGTGCAACTGGGTCCGCACCGGATCGCGCCCGAGGCCGTGGATTTCGCCGCCGTCTATGACAACCCCCTGTTCGCGGCCTCGGTCGAGGTCGTGCCGGCCTGGGAGGCGTATCTGGACGGCGTGCGCAAGGCCGGGTCCTCGATCGGCGCTGTCGTGGCGCTCGAGATTACCGGCGTGCCCGCCGGATGGGGCAGCCCGCTCTATGCCAAGCTGGATGCCGAAATGGCCGCCGCCCTGATGTCCATCAATGCGGTCAAGGGCATCGAGATCGGCGCGGGCTTTGCCTCTGCCGCCCTGTCGGGCGAGGACAATGCCGACGAGATGCGGATGGGGCCCGACGGCCAGATCGTCTTCGGCTCCAACCATGCCGGCGGCATCCTGGGCGGCATTTCGACGGGCCAGCCGATCACGGCGAACGTGGCGTTCAAGCCCACCTCCTCCATCCTGACCCCGCGCCAGACCGTCAACCGCGATGGCCTCGACGTGGATCTGCGGACCAAGGGCCGTCACGACCCCTGCGTAGCGCTGCGCGGCGTGCCGGTCGTGGAAGCCATGGCCGCCTGCGTTCTAGCCGACGCGATGTTGAGGCATAGGGCACAAAACCCCTAAGCCACTTCCGCCACTGCAACTGTTACCTATATAGACGTCAGCGAGGTTGATAACCCTCGGATTCCGGGAGCTTCCCCATGATCGACGTTCGACCCTTTTCCTCACTCGGCGGCGCGGACCACGGCTGGCTGAAGGCCAGGCACCATTTCTCGTTCGCCAACTATTACGACCCCAACCGTATGAGCTGGGGTCGGTTGCGCGTCTGGAACGATGACGAAATCGCCGCCAAGTCCGGCTTTCCGCCCCATCCGCACAACGACATGGAAATCATCACCTATGTCCGGACCGGGGCGATCACCCATCAGGACTCCATGGGCAACCAGGGCCGCACCGCCGCGGGCGACGTCCAGGTGATGAGTGCGGGCACGGGCGTGCGCCACTCCGAGTTCAATCTGGAAGACGAAACCACCACCCTGTTCCAGATCTGGATCGAGGCGGACAAGCGCGGAGCCCAGCCCAGTTGGGGGGCCAAGACCTTTCCCAAGAGCGACCGTTCCGGCCAGTTCTCGGTGATGGCCTCGGGTGATCCCGACGACGGGGCCCTGACCATCAATGCCGACGCCAAGGTGCTGGCGGCCACGCTGACCGCGGGTGAAAGCCTGACCTATGCCCTGGGGTCCGGTCGCCGGGCCTATCTGGTGCCGGCGGTCGGTGCGGTTCAGGTCAATGGCACGACCCTGAACGCCCGCGATGGCGCGGCCATCCGCGACGAGGCCGAAATCGTCATCACCGCCACGGCCGATGCCGAGCTGGTGATGGTCGACAGCCTGTAAGGACGACGACAACGGCGGGCGATCACGCTGTGGCCGCCCGCTCAGTCTCTGTTCATCCTTTCGCGGTTAACCGTACCGGATCGGGGAGAACCAGACCATGACCACCATCCTGCGCCGGGCGACCGCCCTGACCGTCGTCCTAGGGGGCGCACTGATGCTGCAAGGCTGCCTTGTCGGCGCGGCCGTGGGGGCCGGTGCGGCCGTCATCGGCGGGGCGGCCACCGTTACCGGGGCCGTGGTCGGTGCCGGCGTGGACGCTGTGACCACCTCGGACGAAGAGACCAAGGCGAGGCGCGAACGCGAGCAACGGGCCTATGAACGCGAGCAGCGCCGCTGCGAACAGCGTCGACGACAGGGTCGCGACTGCTGAGGCTGCACGAAAACACCACAAGGCGGCTTGATCCCTGCCAAGGTCACCCCTATGAAGCCGCTTCGCCGGTGCGATATGCGTCCTTAGCTCAGTTGGTTAGAGCATCTGACTTTTAATCAGAGGGTCCTCGGTTCGAGCCCGAGAGGACGTACCACCGGCGGCTAGATCTTCTTCGCCGCGTGCAGGCGGGCGAAATAGTCCGCAGCCACAACCCCCACCAGAACCGGCTCGCTGGACTGCGTATCTTCGATGATCGCAAGCACCAGATCCAGAGTTTGGCTGCGATTGAGCGTCTGTCCTGACGCCAGGGCGTCGAGACGGGCCAGCAAGGCATCACGCGGCTCAGGCGGAGCAACCAGGGTCGGGGGCTGGGGCGCGACGACACTTCGGGGACGCTCGAAGACGGAGCCCTCAGTCGATAAAGGCGCACTCCATTCGACGACGGTAGGCTGAAAGGCTGGCGCGGCCGGTGTCGCAGAAGATCCGTTGGCCGTCGGGATCGCAAATTCGTCGCCATGGACAGCAGCCTCGGCAGCAGCGTCCCTTCGCGCCCCGCATCGACGACAGCGGTCGCAGCCGCTTCGCTCCGACCAGAAAAAGTCGTGGCGACACATCAACGATTTCAACGGCGACAGCATTGGCCCCAACTCGTCAGCCCCCTGGCTGAATTTATTCGGAGCGGCAAAATCAAGGCCTTGTCAACCATGGTTCGCCTATCAGGGGCGTCGCCTCGCCCGACAGCGTTTGCACACCAGGGTGCCTGGTTTGGTGCGGCTGTAGCGGAAATCATGCGTGCAACGCAGGCGCAGCAGGATCGACCGCACGAAACCCAGCATATAGTCTCTCCCGGTGGCCGTACTCGGCCGGAAACGCACCGAGCCTCGCAAGTTACGAACGCAGCCGCGCTTCATATCCGTCGGACTGTCGAAAGGCGAAAATTTTTATGTTGGGACGGACCATTCTGATCGGCCTGCTCACCATGGGCGGGTGTGCGGCGGTCGGCGAGGGTGCGCGCACGGTCGCTCAAGGGGCCGGGGCCGCCGCAACCGCTCCGCTGGAAGATCTGAACCTGCGTCGCCGCTACATCCCCACGGTCCTTCTTCAGGCCGAGGCAAACCCCTATGACGCGCGCAATCTGAACCGCTGCTCGACCATTGCGGCCGAGATCGCCCGCCTGGACGAAGCGCTTGGCCCGGACACGGACGAACCGCCCATGCCGGACGGTCGTAATCTGTCGCAGCGCGCATCCGACGCCGCGGCCGAGGCGGCACTGGACGCCATTCGCGATGCGGCGACCGACTTCATTCCGGGCCGCGACTGGATACGCCGCCTGTCCGGCGCCGAACAGCACAGCCGCCACGTGCAGTCCGCGATCGAGGCTGGACGCCTGCGCCGCGCCTATCTGAAGGGCCTGGGCATGCGCCAGAACTGCGCCCCGCCCGCCGCGCCCCGCTGGTTCACGCCCCGGCGCTAGCCGAGCCGTTGCTCCGATGGCGGGCGTGAAAGTCGCGCCGGAAGGCCTCGAACCGGCCTTCGGCAACCGCCGCCCGCATCGCCGCCGTCAGGGCTTGGAAGAAGGCGATGTTGTGCCAGCTCAGCAAGACCTTGCCCAGAATTTCATCCGCGCGGACCAGATGGTGCAGATAGGCGCGTGAGTAGTCGCGCGAAGCCGGGCATGGCACGTCCGGGTCCAGCGGATCGCGATCCTCGGCAAAGCGGGCGTTCTTCAGATTGATCGGCCCGTCCCAGGTCCAGGCCTGGCCGTGCCGCCCTGCCCGCGTCGGCAGGACGCAGTCGAACATATCGACGCCGCGCCACACCGCCTCGACCAGATCGATCGGCTTGCCCACCCCCATCAGATAGCGGGGCCGGTCGGCGGGCAGCATGGCCGGTGCGAAATCCAGCACCTCGCACATGGCGTGGTGCCCCTCGCCCACCGCCAGTCCACCGATGGCATAGCCGTCGAAGCCGATGTCGATCAGCCGCTCGGCTGATTCCCGACGCAGATGCTCGAAGGTCGAGCCCTGCTGAATGCCGAACAGAGCCTGGGTATCGCGGGTGCCGAAGGCGGCCTTGGACCGTGCCCCCCACCGCGCCGACAGCTCCATGGCCGAGCGGGCACGCGCTTCTTCCGCCGGCCAGGACACGCATTCGTCCAGCTGCATGACGATGTCGGATCCCAGCCGGTCGGCCTGAATCTCAATCGACCGCTCGGGACTGAGGACGTGTTTCGACCCGTCAATATGGCTGGAGAAGGTGACCGCCTCCTCACTCATCTTGGAAATGCCCGACAAGGACATGACCTGGAACCCACCCGAGTCGGTCAGGATGGGTTTGTCCCAGCGCATGAACTCATGCAGTCCGCCCAGCCGCTGCATACGCTCGGGCCCGGGCCTCAGCATCAGATGATAGGTGTTGCCCAGCAGGATGTCGGCCCCGGTCTCAGCTACCTGATCGACGGTCATGGCCTTGACCGTCGCAGCCGTCCCGACTGGCATGAAGGCGGGCGTGCGGATATCGCCGCGCGCGGTCTTCAGGACGCCCGTGCGCGCACGGCCCTCGGTCGCGGTGATGTCGAAGGGAAATGTCATGGCGCGGTCGCAATAGCGCCAATCGCCACCCACGTCACCTTGGCGTGGTGCAGGCTCGCAGTGACTAGGATCGGGGCAGCAGACGCCGCCAAGCCAGGACCAACAGAGCGCCCAGCGAAGAAATGGCGGCGTTGATGGCAAGGCCAAACACGAGCAGGAAAATCAGGACGCCAATGGCTCCCGCTGCTGATGTTGCCGGAACGCCGTTCATGTTGAAAACGCCTGGCGACAAGACGGCCATGACCAGGCCCAACAGCGTGAACGCCACCTGGAAACTCGCCGATACAGCGAAGGTGACGATGAAAAGCTGGCCGAACGATGCGGTCCGCAGGATGTGCATGGAAGATGTCCCCTACCTGCTGCGGAAAAGCAGCGATCCGTCACCGTAAGAATAGAAGCGGTAGGATTCAACGATGGCATGGGCATAGGCAGCCTTCATCGTCTCCAGCCCGGCAAAGGCGCTGACCAGCATGAACAGGGTCGAGCGCGGCAGGTGGAAATTGGTCATCAGCACATCGACGGCGCGGAAACGGTAGCCCGGCGTAATGAAGATGGCCGTATCGCCGTGAAAGGCCCCGATGGTCCCGTCCTCTGCCGTGGCCGATTCCAGCAGACGCAGCGAGGTGGTGCCGACGCAGACGATACGTCCGCCCCGCGCATGCACGGCGTTCAGCGCGGCCGCCGTTCCCACCGACACCTCGCCCCACTCGCTGTGCATCCGGTGATCCGCCGTGTCATCCGCCTTGACCGGCAGGAAGGTTCCGGCCCCGACATGCAGGGTCACCGCATGGGTACTGACGCCCGCCTCGGCCAGCCGTGCGAGCAGCTCGGGCGTGAAATGCAGGCCCGCCGTCGGTGCTGCGACGGAGCCATCATGGGCGGCAAACACCGTCTGATAGTCACTCAGATCCCGCTCATCCTCCGGACGCTTGGCCGCGATATAGGGCGGCAGCGGCATCACCCCGACGTCGCGGATCGCGGCATCCAGATCGACCCCCGACCGGTCGAAGCCCAGGTCGACCAGTCCGTCCTCGCCCTTGGCCAGGACCGTCGCCGTAAGGCTGCCGAACCGGACCGTGTCCCCCGGCTTGATCCGCTTGCCGGGCTTCATGAAGGCGGACCACCGGTCCGGCGCGTCGCGGTGATGCAGGGTCGCCTCGACCTCGACCGTCAGCAGGCCGCCTTCGGGGTTCGCGCGCTCGCGCAGACCAGACAGTCGCGCCGGGATCACGCGGGTATCGTTGAATACAAGCGCATCACCCGCCCGCAGGAAGCCGGGCAGGTCGCGGACGGCCGCGTCACGCAGCACACCCTCCTGGACCACCAGCAGGCGGGCAGAGTCGCGCGGCTCCACCGGCCGCAGGGCAATGCGGTCCTCTGGCAGATCAAAGTCGAAATCGGCAGTTCTCATCAGCGGGCGCACAGGCCACGCCGGACCGCCAGGGTCAAGTGCGGCGCGTCAGCGGTTCCGCCGCTTCAACAGCCGGTCACGGGCCGCATTCAGCCGTGCTGCCAGACCTTCTGTTCCGCCCTGGTCCGGATGGGCGCGGGTCATCAGCCGACGCCATGCGGCATTGATGTCCTGATCCGAGGCCTGCTGTCCCACCCCCAGGGTTGAGCGCGCCTCGGCCTCGCTCATGCCCGAACGCATGGGGGGCGCGGACCGGATGCGCGAGCCGACGGCCAGCCACAGCCCCGCCCCTAGCAGGCCGATAGCGAATACCCATGCGCCTCGGCTCGCCGCAATCGCTCCACCACCGATCAGGGCCACGCTGAGCATGGTCGCGGCGATCCGCCAGTGACCCCGTCCAGGCTTCTCACCGGACCGGCCCAACCGGATCAGGGCCCAGACGGCCAGCGCCGCCAGGGCCAGGCCGATCAGCGTCATGGCACGACCGGCGACATCAACTGATCACGCCGCCGTATCGAGCGGGGCCGCAGCGCCATCCAGGTTCAACGACTGCATCAGATTTCGCAGTTCCTGGCGCGCTGCGACGTGCGCCAGAGAGACGGCCACAGGCCGGATGTCGTTGGACAGGTCAGCCACCGTCAGCCCAAACGGGAAAAGCTCGCGATAGATGACCCGGTCCCGCAGGCCAGGGCCGATGCGAAAGCCGACCCGCTTGGCCAGTTTCTCCAAACGCTCGTCCAGCCGTCGGCGGTTGCGGGCCTCGGCCACGGCCAGACGGTTGGTCAGCACGACCCAGTCGATCGACCCGCCACGCTGGACGGCGCGGCCCTTGCGCGCCTCCCAGACACTTTCGGAATAGAGTGAGGGTTTCAGCACCTCCAGCGTCACCGGATCGATGGTGCCCAGCATGTCGAAGTCGACGAAACTGTCGTTCAACGGGGTCACGATCAGGTCGGCCCTGGTATGGGCCACACGCGAAATCGTGGTGTCGCCACCCGGCGTGTCGATGATGATGACGTCTGCTTCGGTGGCCGTTTGGCCAAAGACCGTCTCGAAACGCGAAATTTGGGTGTCACCATCCGCCTTTGCCAGCACACGGCCATCGCCCAGGTCCGCCTCGAACGGGCAAGGCAACGCGTGTCCGTTGGCGGCGGTCCACGCCTGACGATTGGCGAAGAACCGGGCCATGGACCGCTGGCGCAGATCGAGGTCGATGACCCCGACCCGACGTCCGGCGTGCAACAAGGCGGTGGCGATGTGGATGGCCAGGGTGGACTTGCCCGCCCCGCCCTTTTCATTGCCCACCACGATGACGTGAGGCTGGCTCATATCGCTTGGAATCCTGACGACGACCGGCGACTCACCCTTCGCCCGATCCGATGACCTCAAAATCGGGCCGTGACCGGTTCAGGTCAACGGTCAGGTGGCGCGATGGCACCAGGGATCATCGATCCGTGCTGCGGCGCACACAGCGGCAGCACCGGCGGCCGGCGTGGCGACCTTCAACCGGACCAGCCGACGGCCGTTGACCTCAACCGCCTCGAAGACCGGCGTCAGGCCAGAAAGAGCCCAGGCTGCCTCGCCAGATTTCATGCGATTCCAGGCGTTTCGGGCTGTTTCTTCGCTTGAGAATGCACCCAGCTGGACCAGGGGACGGCTGGCTTCGCGGGGGGGCATGGCCGGGCGCAGTCCGGCGGCCTGGGCCGAACGTTGCGGCGCGATCCGGTGGGAGACTTCTCTGACCACGGCGTCCGCGACCACGGGTGCGGCAGCGGCTGCGATCTGGGGAGCCGCGGCCTGGGTTCCGCGCTCCATCGCCTCGCGGACATCCCACAGCTGATGGGGGTCATAGACCTCGACCTTCAGCGGCGCCGGGGTGGCGGGCCGCAAGCCGAGGTCGCGGGCCGTTCTGACCGGGGCGGTCGCCTCCTGGCCTGGGCGCTCCAGGCTGACGGGGATGGCCGCGATGCTCTCGGCCAGAGCCTCGAAACGCTGCGGGTCGCTCTCGACCATCCCACAGGCACTCACGACCAGCCCGAGGGCGGAGACCAGCACTGGACGGATCACAGGGGGCGGCGTCATAAGCACGACCCTAAACACGCCCGCTTCACACCCGGTTCACGAACACACTTAAATCTCAGGGTTAATACGCAAACCATGACCGATGCTGCCCCCGCCCTGCCCCTCGTCCGGACCGTGGCGGAACTGCGCGCCGTCGTCGCCGATTGGCGTCGTCAGGGCTTCAGCGTTGGCTTTGTGCCGACGATGGGGGCGCTTCACGAAGGGCATCTGGGTCTGGTGCGGGAGGCCGGGGCTCTGGCGGACCGGGTCGTCGCCAGCGTGTTCGTCAACCCGACCCAGTTCGCGGCCCACGAAGACCTGGGCACCTATCCTCGGCAGGAGGAAAGGGATGCCCAACTGCTCGCGTCCGCCGGCTGCGCCCTGATGTTCGCTCCGTCGGTCGAGGAGATGTATCCGCAAGGCTTCGCCACCGGCGTCACCGTGGGCGGTCCGTCACAGGGCCTGGAAACCGACTTTCGTCCGCACTTCTTCGCAGGGGTGGCCGTAGTCGTCGCCAAGCTGCTGAACCAGGCCCGCGCCGACGTCGCCGTGTTCGGAGAGAAGGACTATCAGCAACTGATGGTCATCCAACAGATGACCCGCGACCTGGACATTCCAACCCGGATCGTCGGTGCCGCTACGGCACGGGACGGTCACGGCCTGGCCCTGTCATCCCGTAACGCCTACCTCAGCCAGGACGAGCTTGAGGTTGCGCGTCGCTTGAACGGCGTCCTGGCCGAAGCGGCCGTCCAGGCCTCTTCCCGCCGCCCGCTGCCCGCCGTCGAGCGTGACGCCTATTCCGCTTTGCTGAAGGCTGGCTTTGAGCGCGTCGATTACGTCGCGGTGCGCCGCGCCGAGGACCTGTCGGTGTTTTCTGATGGTGTCGTCGACGGACCCGGCCGTATCCTGGCCGCCGCCTGGCTGGGCCGCACGCGACTGATCGACAACATGGCCGTGGCCGCCCCGCCTGGTTGAGCGCGCAAAGGCCACCTGTCAGTTGCAGATGGGTGACGTCAGCCGACTGTGAGGCTAGACCGCCATAGAACCGCCACGTCCGTCCGTTGCACAAGGGCGGCAAGACTCGACGCACGCCGCCAAGGACCGCCGCATGACCCTGCCCGCCGACGCCTCCCTGCTGAACCCGGTCGAGCTGTTTCTGACTGCCGATTGGGTGGTCAAGGCCGTGATGATCGGACTGGCCGCTGCCTCTGTCTGGTCCTGGACGATCATTATCGACAAGGCCTTCCGCTTCGCCGCCCTGAACCGTCAGGCGGATCAGTTCGAGACGGCGGTTTCATCCGGTCGATCGCTGGAGGATGTCGCCGCCCAGGCCGGGCCCGCGCCGAACCATGCCCTGCCCCGGATGCTGGTCCAGGCCATGACCGACTGGCGCGACGCCCGCTCGCGGGGAGGCCTGACAGATCACCAGACAGGCCTGCTGATCGCCCGCATCGACCGGGCGCTGGACAGCCTGATCGCGCGGGAAAGCCAGCGGCTCGAGAACGGCCTGGGCGTGCTGTCAGTGGTAGCCACTGCCTCGCCCTTCATCGGGCTGTTCGGCACGGTCTGGGGCATCATGAACGCCTTTGACGCCATCGCCACGGCGGGCAACACCAATCTGACCACCGTGGCCCCGGCCATCGCAGAGGCCCTGTTTGCCACGGCAATCGGCCTGGCGGCCGCCATCCCAGCCTACATCGCCTACAACAAGTTTTCGATCGACGCTGGCAAGTTCACCGGCCGGCTTGAGACCTTCGCCGACGATCTGCAGGCCGCCATCGCCCGCCGCCTGGGTTCCCCTGCCACGCCCGTCGCACCCCCGCCGCCTGCGCCGTCGGGTGACTTCAGCCTGCGCCGGAGCGTCTGACCATGGCCATGGGTGCCGCAGGCGGAACCGGTGGAGGGCGCGGACGCCGCCGCCGTTCACGCAAGAAGCCGCTCAGCGAGATCAACGTCACGCCTCTGGTGGACGTCATGCTGGTGCTGCTGATCATCTTCATGATCTCGGCTCCTCTACTGACCGTGGGCGTGCCATTGGAGTTGCCCAAGACGGAAGCCAGCGCCGTGGATGCCTCCGACGAGCCCGTCACGATCTCGATTGATCAGAACGGTGCCATCTTCATCGCCGACAGCGAGACCAGCTGGGACGGTCTGATCCAGGCCGTCGCCGATGAGGGTGGGGCCGACGCGCGCGAACGTCCGATCTTTGTGCGGGCTGATGGCCGTGCGCCCTATCAGGCGGTGGCGCGGGTCATGGCCCGGTTGTCGGCTTCTGGTTTCACGAAGCTGAACCTGATCACCGACACGGCCGCCTCCTCCACCCCGGCGGAGCTCTGAGGACGGTGGCGCGGCCCAGCCCGGCCATCATCGGATCGGTTGCCCTGCATCTGGGGGTGGCGGCCCTGGCCCTGGTCTCATGGCCGCAGAAGCCGCCGCGTCCGGTGACCTCGGCCGTGCCCGTCTCGATCGTTTCCGACGAGGTGGTGATCCGTGCCGCGCCCGCCGACAATCCTTCCGAGGAACTGATCACCGAGGACGCCGCCACCGCGCCCCCGCCGCCACCGGTCGAGACGCCGCCGACACCGGCCCCCACACCGACGCCGACCCCTCGTCCCGCGCCGACCCCGACACGCCCCGCGCCTTCGCCCCGGCCGGTGCCACCCCGCACCCAGCCCCAGCCCACGCCCCGCCCGGCCCAGCCGGCTCCGACCCCGCGCCGCGAGGAACCGTCGCTCGACCTCAACAATCTGGCGGGCGAGCGACGCAATCCGGGCACGCGCGGCAACCAGCGCGCCACGGGCCAGCAGGACACCGGCACCGCCCCGCGTGCGGTCGGCCGCGCCGATCTTCAGGCCCTGGGTCGCCAGATCACGCCGCACTGGATCTTCAACTGCGACCTGCCCGGCGCAGATGCGCTGGAAATCCGGGTCATCGTGCGCCTGAGTGCAGACGGCCGGGTGGTCGGCACACCGCGCATCCAGCGCGCCCGCAGCGACGCTGCGTTCCGTGCCGTGTCCGACAGCATGCTGCGCGCCATCCGCGCTGCTGCGCCGTTCGATATGCCGTCCGGCTATCAGGAGCAGGACATCCCCTTCTCGTTCCGAACCGCCACCCAGTGCGGGAACCGCTGACGGAAGCTGATGGTTCGGCATCGCTCGCCAACCGTCCCCAAAGTCGCCTCATTCACGCTCAAGCTGGCGATTGTCATAGGGGACGGCCATAACAGGTCGATCCACCCCATTGTCTGCCGGAGATTGCTCGTGCGCCTGAAGGTTCTTCTGTCACTGGTCGCTTCGCTGTCGGTTCTGGCCCCTGTCGCGGCCCTGGCCCAGGAGCCGACCGGCCCGACCGAGGACGTCATCGTCGACCAGGGCGTCATCCGTCCCTATCCGATTGCAGTCCTGCCCTTTGCCGGACAGAACGGTGCCGAACTATCCAGCGTCATTCGTGGCGACCTGCGGCGCTCGGGCTTTTTCGATCCGCTGGATCCCAACAGCTTCATCGAGACGGGCCTGACGCTGGCCAATCGCCCCAACTTCCCCCAGTGGACGAGCGTGGGAGCTCAAGCGGTGTTGTATGGCTCGGTCACGCCCCGACCGGATGGCCGCAACGATTTCGGCTTTCGCCTCTATGATCCCTATCGCCAGTGCCAGCTGGCCGCCTATCAGTTCACCGCCACTCCCGAACAGTGGCGCCGGATCGCGCACAAGATCGCCGATGTCGTCTATGGCCGGATGACCGGCGAGCAGGGCCTGTTCGACAGCCGGGTCATCTTCGTCGCCGAAAGCGGCACCCAGCTGAATCGCGTCAGCCGTCTGGCCATCATGGACCAGGATGGATACCTGCCGGTCTTCCTGACCCAAGGAGACGAGGTGATCATGTCGCCCCGCTTCTCCTTCTCCAACCCGGACGAGATCACCTATGTGGCACTGGGCAAGGACTACAGCCGGATCTACCTCTACAACCTGACCACGGGCCGCCGCGAAAGCCTGGGCGAGTTCGACGGTCAGGTTCTGGCGCCCCGCTTCTCGAACGACGGGTCGAAGGTCGCCTTCTCCATCATTCGCGGCGGGAATACTGACATCTATGTGATGGACCTGGGCACCCGTCAGCTGTCGCGCCTGACTTCGGATCCCGGCATCGACACTTCGCCCTCCTTCTCTCCGGATGGCAGCCAGATCGTGTTCAACTCCGACCGGTCGGGCACGCCGCGCCTCTATGTCATGCGCGCCGATGGATCCGGCCAGCGCGCCATTTCGCGCGGCGGCGGCATCTATACCGCCCCGGCCTGGAGCCCGACGGGCAATCTCATCGCCTTCACCAAACAGGCCGGCGGCCGGTTCTCGACCGGCATCATGAATGTCGATGGCTCCGGCGAGCGGATGCTGTCCTCCAGCTATTTCGAGGAAGGGCCCTCGTGGGCACCGAACGGCCGCTATGTCATGTTCGCGCGCCAGACCCGCGCCGGCGAAACCCGTCTGTGGACCGTCGACCTGTCGGGCCGTGTCGTGGCTCAGTCCGGCTATGACGGACGCGGCTCCGACCCCGCCTGGTCGCCGCTGCTGGACGAACAGCCCGCAGGCCTGGGCGTCACCCAGGGGGCCGACAGCTGCCCCACCTGAGGCCTGCCATGCACCCAACCGCTCAATCCGACGTTACCTGAGCTGGACCATCCCGACGACACCCTCTAGCTCTCACGAATACGGCTCAGCTTAACGCCTCGCCTCTCTGTCAGGATCACAAGGAGACCGACCGATGAACACGCCCCAGATCGTCCGACTGACCGCCGTCGCTGCACTGATGGCCGCCATGGCTGCCTGCGCACCGCGCACCACTGCCGACGCTGGCGGCGGCGCTGTGCCCGGTGGCACCGGCCCCGTCTATGACAACACCCCCCGCGGCGACGGCAATATCGGCGGTGCCAACGTGCCGCCCGCGCCCGGATCGGAACAGGATTTCATCGTTAACATCGGCGACCGCGTCTTCTTCGACCTCGACAGCTATGAAATCCGCTCGGAAGCCTACCCCCGACTGAATGCCCAGGTCAGCTGGCTGCAGCGCTATCCGCAGGTCACGATCCGGATCGAGGGCAATGCCGACGAACGCGGCACGCGCGAATACAACATCGCCCTGGGGGCCCGCCGCGCCGAGGCGGTCCGCAGCTATCTGGTCGAGCGGGGCATCTCGCCGGGCCGGATCGACACCATCAGCTATGGCAAGGAACGCCCGATCGCCGAGGGCTCGAACGAAGAGTCCTGGGCCCGCAACCGCAACGCCCACACCGCCATCGTGTCGGGCGCGGTTCGCTGATCTGACGGCACCGATGAGCAAGGGGAGGCAGGCCGACAGGCCGCCTCCCCTTTTTTTGTCTGGCGTTCAGCCGATGGCGCCGACGCAGCCTTCTGGCCCGCCCGGCGTCAGAGCCCCTTCCACCAGGGTCAGAGTCCAGCCGTGATGCGTATCCAGGCCCCAGCGGCGCGCGCCGGATCCGTCGCCGGCATCTCCGCCGACATTGACCACGACGCGACGACCTTTGGGCAGGGCCGCCGGGTCGATCAGGCCAACGGCCAGGGCCGTCGGCGTGGATGACGGGCCAAAACCCTCAAACACGCTGAGCGTCGACCATTCGTCGCGCAGGCCGCGCCACCAGGGATCGCCAGCATTGATGGCCAGCACCGCTACGCCGTGCCCCTCGGCTGCAAAGGCCAGGGCCGCACGGGGATCACGCTCGGCCCGCAGGTCCGCTGCCGCCCCGAAGCGCAGACGCGCAGCGTCGAACGCCCGCGTCGGCTCGACCGGAGCCCAAACCCGGACGCCGATCCGGCCCTGACGCGCCAGGCCCCAGCCGACGATTTCGCGCCACAAGGCTTCGACCGCCTCGGCATTGGCCGGGTCGGCCTGTTTCATCATGCGCGCCATAACCGCCTGTTCGCGATCAGGGCGCAGTTTGACGTGGGGCCCTTGGGGCGCGTCCTTGGCCTTGCCCACGCGGTCGGCAATGGCCAGGCGCAGCTGGAACAGGGCCAGGATTTCATCGTCGAGCTGGTCGATTTCCTGGCGCAGGGCGGCCAGGGCGCGTTGCTCGGCGGTCTGGTCGCCCGGTTCGGTCGTGTTGGGCCACAGATGCTGGATACTGGAAGAGGTCACGGAAAGCGGTCTTTCGATACGGGATGCCTGAGGGGGTTCGCATTTTGCGGGCTGCCGCGCCTTGAGGAGCGGTCGCCGGCGAGGCCGTCAGGATCGAGTGCCCGACGCCTCAGCCGGCGTATCGAAAGCCGTAAAAATAGAGGCCATAGGCATAGGGGCCCGCAACCGCGCAAGCGCAGGTCGGAAAGGTCGCAGCGAGGGCGTGCGAAAGGGCCATGACCCTACATCCAGAAAAGATCGTGCGCGGTCAAGCGGCGCGACGGCTCAACAGGACGAACCGCGTGCGGTTTTCCGCCGAATCCTGAAGATCGTTGCGCAAAATCGACAACCCATAGACTTCCGCCGCGCCGGCGGGTGCCAGGGCGGCCCTGGTAGGGTCGCCGGCCTGGGCCACGTCGCGAGCGGCCCCGGCGGTGTCGAACACCTCGACCACCTTCAGCCCCAGCTGCTGCAATGCGCTGGTGCATTGCCTGAGGGCGACGGGATGGCTCTCGACGGTGCGGATTCCGGACAGGGATGCGCCCGGCACCGCCATCAGATGCAGCCCGATCCGCCGCCAGACCTCGCCCACCTGTTCCAGGCCGGAGGTCGCGACCAGGGTTGCGGCGGGTTCGACCACACCGATGGTCGAGTTCTCAACCGGGATCAGGGCACAGTCGCAGCTGCCCGACCGGACGGCATCGATCGCCTGGGCAAAGGTCTCGAAGCCCACGGCCTCGTCCCATGGCCTCAGCACCAGACACGCCTCATGGCTGAAGGCACCCGGTGCCCCCTGATACGCCACGCGTCCGGCGGAGTCGTCGTTCTGGGGGCGGCCGATGTCAGTCATTTCCGATCCCTTAGACAGCCGCGCGATGTTTTCGCAATACGAGACATGGCGTCTGCATGATCGGGAAGATAGGCTCGCAGCGCACAATCTCGAGGTGCCGATGACCCGCGCGACCCTGAACACCCGTCGCTCGATACTGGCCGGTCTGGGTGGGCTCGGACTGGTCGGCAGCGTGGCGGGCTGCGCGACTGCTTCGGGGACGGCGACCGGGCCTTCGGCCACTGCCTTTGCACCACGCCGGCTCGCCCCGATCCAGATGTCGCCGCAGAGGATCATTCGGATCACGGTCTGCACGCGTCCTTTCCGCGCCGCCGGCCCGCGCCTGGATGTCGAGCGGATCGGCGACACGAAAGTCGTCCACAACTACGGCCACGGTGGCAGCGGCTGGTCGCTGTCCTGGGGATCCAGCGCCATCGCCGCCGACAAGGCCATGGCCCTGGCCGGGGAAATGGGAAGCACGCCGACCATCGCCGTTATCGGCTGTGGTGCCCTGGGCCTGACCTCGGCGTTGCAGCTTCAGCGACGGGGTGCCCGGGTCGTCATCTATGCGGCGGAGCGGACACCCTTCACCCGATCGATGCGGGCAACGGGCAGCTGGACCCCCGACAGCCGCATCGCTGATGCCGACAAGGTCTCCCCCGACTTCCCCCAGCTGTGGGAGCGGATGGCCAGGGAGAGCTTTGCCACCCATCAGACCTGGCTGGGCACAGACGGAGACCCGGTGATGTTTCGCGACCAGTATCAACTGGCCGCCGCCTCTCGTCCCACCAGACCGGCCTCCCGGCCGCTGAAGCTGACTGGCCCCGCACCGGTGCGCTTTGCCGAGTACAGGGACCGCATCGCAGGCTTGGCCCCTCGCAGCGTCCCGATCCCGGTCGAGTCCACGCCCTTTGCGGTCGGATCGGCCCGCGTCGGTTCACAGATGCAGTTCAACATCTCCGAACTGGCGCGCCGCCTGATGGAGCAGGTTCTGGCCCAGGGCGGCCGGATTGAGACCCGGCTGTTCCATATTCCGACCGAGATCGCCGCCCTGCCAGAGACGGTTGTGGTAAACTGCACCGGATACGGTGCCCGGGCGCTGTGGAACGACCAGACCATAGTCCCCGTACGCGGCCAGATCGCCTGGCTCGCGCCTCAGGCCGAGGTCGACTACGGCCTCTATTACGACGGCGTGGTCGTGGTCTCGCGCGCCGATGGCATAGTGGTTCAGAGCACGCGCGGGGGCGACATGCTCGGCTATGGCGTCGAGGACGAAACCCCGGACAGGGTCGATGCGGAGGCGACGATCGCGCGCGCCGCCACCGTCTTTTCGCCGGTCAGGCCGCCTCGGCCCGGTTGACGCGACCGGACTTCAGCCGCTCCGCCACCAGGAAGGCCAGCTCCAGAGCCTGGTCGGCATTCAGGCGCGGGTCGCAGTGGGTATGATAGCGGCTGGACAGATCGTCCTCGGTCACCTTCTGGGCACCGCCCAGGCATTCGGTGACATTCTGGCCGGTCATCTCCAGATGCACGCCGCCAGGGTGGACACCCTCGGCCTCGGCCACGTCGATGAAGCTCTTCACCTCGCCCAGGATGCGATCGAAGGGTCGGGTCTTGTAGCCGTTGGCCGCCTTCAGCGTATTGCCGTGCATCGGATCGATCGACCAGATGACGCGCTTGCCGTGGTCCTTGGCCGCCTTCATCAGGCGCGGCAGGCGGTCGCCGACCTTGTCGTGACCAAACCGCCCGATCAGCGTCAGGCGTCCGGGCGTATTGTCCGGGTTCAGCGCATCGATCAGCGGCAGTAGGTCGTCCGGCTCCATGGTCGGGCCGCACTTGACGCCGATCGGGTTCTTGATGCCGCGCATGAACTCGACATGGGCCCCGTCCAGCTGGCGGGTCCGCTCGCCAATCCACAGCATGTGGGCCGAGGTGTCGAACCATTCGCCGGTGCCGCCATCCAGCCGCGTCAGCGCGCTTTCCAGGTTCAGCAGCAGGGCCTCGTGGCTGGTGAAGACCTCGACGCGGCTCAGGTCCGGATGGGTCTCGGGCGTGACACCGACCGCCTCCATGAAGGCCAGGGCCTCGCCGATCTTGTCGGCCAGTTCGCGGTACTTGGCCCCGTAAGCGTTGTCGGAGGCGAACCCGATCGTCCAGCGATGGATGTTGTACAGGTCCGCATAGCCCCCGCCCGCGAACGCCCGCAGCAGGTTCAGCGTCGAGGCGGACTGGTTATAGGCCTTCATCAGCCGCTGGGGATCGGGCACCCGCTCCTCAGGCGTAAAGCCCATGCCGTTGATGATGTCGCCGCGATAGCTGGGCAGCTCGACATCGCCGATCTGCTCCACCGAGGACGAACGGGGCTTGGCGAACTGACCGGCAATCCGGCCAACCTTCACCACCGGCTTGCGCCCCGCAAACGTCAGGACCACCGCCATCTGCAGGATCAGACGGAAGGTGTCGCGGATGTTGTCGGTCGAGAATTCCTTGAAGCTCTCGGCACAGTCGCCGCCCTGCAACAGAAAGGCCTTGCCCGCCTCCACGTCGGCCAGCCGGTCCTTCAGGCGGCGCGCCTCTCCGGCAAAGACCAGCGGCGGCATGGCGCGCAGCTCGTCTTCCACCCGCAGCAGGGCGGCGGGGTCCGGATAGTCCGTCGGCATCTGCACGACGGGCTTCGATCTCCAGCTATCGGGGGTCCAGCGTTGGGTCATCATGGCGGCAAGATAGGCGTGTGACGGTTCAGGGACAATGAAACTGCGTCAATATCGCGTTTCGACGTCTTCCTTTGCGTGCGCCGTCGCTGCCGGGCAACAGAAGCGGTTGCGGATTGCGCTGCCAGTCAACACATTGGCGGACCGTCGCCGGAGACTTTGCCGCCATGATCGCCCGCTTCTTCGCCATTCCCCTGTGGCAGCGCACGGCCGCCGGTTTTGCCCTGGGTATTCTGGCGGGCCTGATCATGGGTCCGGCAGCAGAGGTCTGGCTGCAACCGATCGGCGACGTCTATCTGAACCTGATCCGGATGGTGGTTGCCCCCCTGGTCCTGTTCACCATCGCCTCTTCGATCGCGAAGTTGGGCGAAGGCGTCGGGGCGGTGCGCCTGGGCGTACGCACTATCGCATGGTTTGCGGCGACGTCCTTTCTCGCGGTGCTGGTCGGTCTGGGTTTCGGCCATCTGTTCGATCCGGGCGTCGGCCTTTCCAACCTGCCGCTGGGTGAGGTCAAGGACCGGGTCATCCCCACCCCGCTGGACGTTCTGATCGGCATCGTCCCGACCAATCCCTTTGCCGCCCTGTCAGAGGGCAAGGTGCTGCAGATCATCTTCTTCTCGGCCCTGGTCGGCACGGCCCTGGTGGCGCTGGGCGACCGGGCCCAGGGCGTGCGGCGTCTGGTGGATGAGGGCGCGGCCATCATCTTTCGCATCACCCGCTGGGTCATCCAACTGACGCCCTTTGGCGTGTTTGGCCTGATCGGTTCGGTCGTCGGGGGCTATGGCTGGGAGGCCCTGCTGCCGCTGGGGAAATTCATCCTCGCCATCTATGCCGCCTGCCTGTTCCACATCCTGGTGGTCTATTCCGGATTGCTGAAGCTGCATGGGCTGAAGGCCACCAGCTTCTTTCGCGGGGCCTTCGCGGCCCAGCAGACGGCGTTTGCCACCTCCTCCTCGCTGGGCACCCTGCCCATTACTCTGCGCCAGACGGTCGAGCGACTGGGCGTGCCCCAGGCCTATGCGGCCTTCGCCGTGCCCCTGGGGGCCAGCGTCAAGATGGACGGCTGCGGGGCCATCTATCCGGCGATCGCCTCCATCTTCATCGCCCAGTATTTCGACATCGACCTCAGCCTGACCCAATATGTCCTGATCGGCCTGACGGCGGTCCTGGGATCGCTGGGCACGGCGGGTGTGCCCGGCACCAGCATCGTCATGCTGACCCTGACCCTCTCGACCGCGGGCCTGCCGCTGGAGGGCATCGGCTATATCGTCGCCATCGACCGGATCATCGACATGATCCGCACCGCCACCAATGTCACCGGCCAGATGCTGGTCCCCGTCCTGGTCGCCAGGGAGGAAAACATTCTGAACCAGGGCATCTATGACGGCCACGTCGCCTGGCTGCCCGGCGACCCGGACGCCGAGACCCCCGAAACCGTCAAGGCCGCCGGCATCTGACCCTTGCAAGCCCGAGGCGACCGGGCTATGTCCCCGCCTCCCGTTTCACCACGGGCCCGAGATGGATGCTTAGCTCAGCGGGAGAGCACCTCGTTCACACCGAGGGGGTCGCAGGTTCAATCCCTGCAGCATCCACCATTCTCTCCAGGCATTGGCTAGTCGTCGGGAACATCGCTTCCCGGAATGGCGGGTTGCTACCAGGTTCGGCAGTCAAAGGTCCGCTTTCGCGAAGAGGGCAGATAGCCGGGCCCGAACCACTGCGGACATTCCTGCAGGCGGGCTATTCAACCGGCGCAACAGCCAGCAACCGGAAAACGACGGCTGCGGTTGCTCCGACCAGTCCTGTCTTCCAAGCCATGTCTAGCGCGGCCACGACTGTCAAAACGTCCAAATCCGAAAATGCGAGAAGCATCAACGGCCAAGGTGCGGCTCCAAGAAAAAAGCCCAAAGCTGTCCCGGTCCAGCCATTCAGCCAGCCCCAGCGGTATCGCTGATGAGCGATAAGAAGCGGTGTGATCACGAAGATTTCTACGGCCAGTGACATCCAGCCACCGACCGTCAGAATGAGCCAGAGCACGCTTATGGACAGGCTGTTGCCGAACTCTGTGGGCAAAAGGACGAGCCAGAGCACGGTCAGGCCGATTAAAGGACCGGCGACGTAGGCGACCGTCGCAGCCCTCCAAGATCGAACCTGTAATCGCCTTTTGTGCATGACGAAGCTTAGACATTGGGATCGACAAAAGTCGAATGTCCGCCTGTTGCACCTATTATGCTGTCCGCTCCCGACCCAGAGCGGACGCTTTGCAAAATGCCCTGAATGCTGAGCATCCTTCGCGAATAAGGAAGGAGCGGTATGAAATGAAGGAACAGAAACCATCGCTGGCGCACAGGTTGGCGTGGCTGTTTCCGCCAGTCGGCATACTTGTTTTTGCCTTCGTAATCGAAGGGCCAAAGCTGTTTAATTTCAACGACCCCCGAAACATGTGGGGAGGTATCGCTATGTTCGTTTATTTCGTGGGCTACGCAGCAATTCTTGCGAGGGACGCGATCAGACGACGGCAATTGTAGGCGCGTGCTCTGCCGCATCACTATCACTTAGGGTTTGGCTCAGGCCAAGGTCCGCTTTCCACCCTCAGCAGACTTCGAGAATGTCTGTTTTCAGGACGGTGCGTCCCTGCCCCGTCGCGCGGATGGCTACAGGCTGACCTGCCTCCAAGAAAGTTTCCGCAATCACCTCGACTTGCCGTGAACGGACCTGGAAGGTCGCGTGGACATGAAGGAGTTCGACATGGCCGATGAGCGGCGGTTCGCGGGGATAGAGGCCGGGGGTACCAAATTCGTCTGTGCTCTCGCGACAGCGGACGGTCGAACCCTGGCGCGCGAGCGGATCGGGACCGCCGACCCGGCGCTCACCCTATCGCAGACTCTTGAATTCTTTGGCCGGGCCGGACGCGAACATGGCGCACCCACCGCAGCGGGCATCGCCAGTTTCGGCCCGCTGGACCTGGACCCCGCCTCCCCTGCCTATGGCCGCATCGTCTCCACGCCCAAGCCGGGCTGGTCAGACGTCAATATTCTGGCGGCCGTGCGGGACGGTCTGGGCGTGCCGACGCGCATCGACACCGACGTCAATGCCGCCGCCATGGCCGAGGGTCGCCACGGCGCGGCGAAGGGATGCCACACCCATGCCTATGTCACCGTCGGCACAGGCATCGGCGTCGGCCTGGTCGCCGGGGGGCGTTCGCTGATCGCGCGCGGCCATGCGGAGATGGGCCATATCCCGGTGCCCCGCGCGCCGGGCGACGACTTCACCGGGGTCTGTTCCTATCACGGCGACTGTCTGGAGGGGATGGCGTCGGGCCCCGCCATGGCGGCGCGATGGGGATGCCCGGCCCAGGATCTGGTGCCCGATCATCCCGCCTGGGCGATGCAGGCCCACTATGTCGCCGCCCTGTGCTGCACCCTGATCTATACCGTCCGGCCGGATCGCATCGTCATCGGCGGCGGGGTGTTCGAGCAGCCCAGCCTGCATGCCCATGTCCGGCGCATGCTGGAGCCCATGCTGGCCGGTTATGGCCTTTCGCCCCACGAGCGCGACCTGCACACCCTGATCGTGGCTCCGGGCCTGGTCGAGACACCGCCCGGCCTTCTGGGCGCGCTGGAACTGGCCCGTCAGGCGGCGGACGGTTGATCCGCCGCTGTAACCGGTTACGCTGACTGCAAAACAAGACAGGGACAGGAAACCGATGGCCGATGTGCGCCTGAGCGGGGTGAAGAAGCGTTTCGGCGCGACCGAGGTGCTGAAGGGCGTCGATCTGGACATCGCCGATGGCGAGTTCGTGGTCTTCGTCGGCCCCTCCGGCTGCGGCAAGTCCACCCTGTTGCGGACCATCGCCGGCCTGGAAGAGCTGGACGCCGGGGAAATCGCGATCGGCGGACGCTCCGTCACCGGCCTATCCCCGTCCGACCGGGGCATCGCCATGGTGTTCCAGTCCTATGCCCTCTATCCGCACATGTCGGTCTATCAGAACATGGCCTTCGGCCTGACCCTGGCCAAGACGGACAAGGCCGAGATCGACCGCCGGGTGCGCGCCGCCGCCGCCGTGCTGAACATCACCGACTATCTGGATCGAAAGCCCAAGGCCCTGTCGGGCGGACAGCGCCAGCGGGTCGCCATCGGCCGGGCCATCGTGCGCGAGCCGCAGGTCTTTCTGTTCGACGAGCCGCTGTCCAACCTCGACGCCGCCCTGCGGGTTCGCATGCGGTATGAGTTCGCCCGCCTGCATGCCGAGCTAAAGACCACCATGGTCTATGTCACCCACGACCAGGTCGAGGCCATGACCCTGGCCGATCGCATCGTGGTGCTGTCGGCAGGCCGGATCGAGCAGGTCGGCGCGCCGCTGGACCTGTACGAATACCCCGCCAATCTGTTCGTGGCCGAGTTCATCGGCAGCCCCAAGATGAACCTGATCGCGGCAGAGGTGCTGGATGCGACCGGCATGGGCGCGACGGTTCGGACGGCGGGCGGCGACGTGATCAATGTCGCGGTCGATGCGGCCAAGGCCCGCCCCGGCGATGCGGTGACCCTGGGCATCCGCCCCGAACACCTGACCCTGAGCGGCAGTGGCGGCACGATCCAGGCCAGGGCCGCCTTCGTCGAGACCCTGGGCCATGCCACCTATGCCTATGCCGCCCATGGACAGGCGACCGAGACACTGACGGTCCAGCTGCCCGGCGAGGTACGCCCGGCGGTCGGCGATGCCCTGACCCTGTATGTCCCGGCCCATCAGGCCCATCTGTTCGCCGCCGACGGCACGGCTTTTCGGCGCCTGGCGCTCTGAGGCGACACCTCGGCTCCATGGCACAGCTTGACCTGAGCCGGGCCTCAGCCGACCCTTGAGGCTCCCCCCCGCGGTTACAGCAAAGTTGCGTCATGATTCATCGCTGCCTCCCTGCCACCGGACTGGCCTTGCTTCTGATGGTCTCGGCCGCGCCGGCCCTGGCCCAGCAGGGCACCCCCGATGCCAGCGGGGTCGTTCGCACGGTGCCTCGCCCGCTGGACCGCCCCTACCCCGGCGTGATCCGGCATCAGGTCGATGCCAGCGACGTGGAGCGCAAGATCGTTCGGGTGCGCCAAACCATGCCGGTGACCGGCCCCGGTCCCCTGACCCTGCTCTATCCGAAATTCATTCCCGGCAATCACGCGCCGACCGGTCCGATCCAGCTGGTGGCGGGCCTGGCCGTCATGGGCAATGGCGAACGGATCGCATGGCAGCGCGACACCCTGGACCCCTATGCCTTCCACCTGGACATCCCGGCGGGCGTCGATGAGATCACCGTCGATTTCCAGTGGCTGACCCAGCCGGACAACAGCGTGTGGCGCGTGGTCATGACGCCCGAGATGCTGAACCTGCAATGGGAAAAGGCCCTGCTCTATCCGGCGGGCTACGCCCACGACCAGATCACCTTCCAGACCTCGATCCGCCTGCCTGATGGGTGGCAGTATGGCGTGGCCCTGGATACCGCCTCCTTTGCCGACGGCGTCGCGACCTTTGCTCCGATCAGCCTGGAGATGCTCGCCGACAGTCCCCTGTTCGCCGGGGCCCACTATCGCCGCATCGACATCGATCCGGGCGGCCGCACCCCGGTGCACCTGCATATCGTCGCCGACAATGCCGCCGCCATCGCCCCGACGCCCGAGCAACTGGCCGGGTTCGAGGCCATGGTGGATCAGGCCGACCTGTTGTTCGGCGTACGTCCCTTCGACCGCTACGAGTTCCTGCTGGGCCTGACCTCTCGCATGGGCGGCATCGGGCTGGAGCATCACCGTTCCAGCGAGAACACAGCCCCGCCCGGCTTCTTCACCGAGGAAGGCTGGGCCGACAACTACAACTCGCGCACCCTGCTGCCGCACGAGTTCGTCCACTCCTGGAACGGCAAATTCCGTCGCCCCGCAGATCTTCTGACGCCCAATCTGAATGAGCCGACCCAGAACAGTCTGCTGTGGGTCTATGAGGGCCAGACCGAATACTGGGGCGAGGTTCTGTCGGCCCGCGCCGGTCTGGTCTCCAAGGAAGAGGCTCTGGTCAATCTGGCCGACGTTGCCGCCTTCTACGATCATCAGCCGGGCCGTGAGTGGCGCCCCCTTCAGGACACGACCAACCACAACCTGCTCGGCTATCGCACCACCAATCCGTGGTCGTCCTGGATGCGCGGCACCGGCGACTATTACCGTGAGGCCCTGCTGGTCTGGCTGGATGTCGACACCCTGATCCGGGCTGAGACCGGCGGCCGCAAATCCCTGGACGATTTCGCCCGTGGCTTCTTCGGGATCGAGGACGGCGTGTGGGAGGCTCGGCCCTATCGGTTCGAGGATGTCGTGGCGGCGCTGAATGCCGTCCATCCTTATGACTGGGCCGGCTTCCTGCGGAGCCGGCTCGATGCCGTGGGACCGGACGCACAGGCACCTCTGGATGGTCTGGAGCGTGGCGGCTACCGCCTGACCTATGTCGAGGAACCGTCAGAGGTCGAGCAGCGCCTGATCGGCGGCCTGGCCAACAATTTCCAGTATTCGCTGGGCTTCAACCTGTCGGGTACCCGCATCACCGGCATCCGGTGGGGCGGCCCGATGTTCGAGGCGGGGGTCGGCCCTGGTTGGACCCTGACCACGGTCAATGGTGAGCCCGGCTCGGCCGAGGCCCTGCGCAATGCCGTGACGGCGGCCAAAGGCGGTACCGAACCCATCGTGCTGGGCCTTCGCAACGGTGATCGCGAACGCACCGTGAGCTTCGACTACCACGACGGACTTCGCTATCCGCGGCTGGAGCGTATCCCCGGCACCCCCGACCGCATCGGCGACATTCTGGCACCGCGATCGCGATAGGGGCGAGGACCTACATGCCCCAGCATTCGCGGGGCATAGGCGTGCGCTCCAGTGCGGCAAAGGTTTCGGTGCACTGCGTGATGACCTGATCTGGCGACAGGGCCGCCCATTCCCCCCGAAGGGTGAGCAGCTCGGTCGCCAGGTCCGCATCCGTCTTGCCCTGACCGCGCTTCAGGTCGCACTGGTTCATCTGGAACTTCAGAGAGGCGATCGGCTTGCAGGCCGTCGGCAGGCCCTCAAACAGGGCGATCGCGCGCGCGGCGGTCATTGGGCCCTCGTTGACCGGCGGCACCGGGGCGGCCGGAGCGGCGGGCACCTCAGGCGCAGAGGGGGTCTTCTGTTCGGCTTCGCTGCACGCTGCGATCAGGGCAGTCAGAGCGAGCATGAGGGCGGCGGTCGATTTCGGCATGACTATCCCCTGTCGGATCAGGCCGTGATGAGGTCACAGGCGTCCGGTCCTGTCCATTCCGGATGCAAAGAAAAACGGGCCGGAGGTTGCCCCCCGGCCCGTCCTGTCTTGTCTCCTTCCCCGTGAAGGGGAGGGAAATCCGCTTACTTGACCTGCACCTTGGCGCCGGCTTCCGTCAGCTTCTTGGCCACTTCTTCAGCCTGCTGCTTGGAGACGTTCTCGACAACGTTGGTCGGGGCGCCTTCCACCAGGTCCTTGGCTTCCTTCAGGCCCAGGTCCGCACGAACGCCGCGGACTTCCTTGATGACGTTGATCTTCTTGTCGCCGCCGTCCAGCAGGACGACGGTGAACTCGGTCTGCTCTTCAGCAGCTTCGGCGGGGGCGGCGGCACCGCCACCGGCCGGCATGGCCATGGCGACCGGAGCGGCGGCGGAAACGCCCCACTTTTCTTCCAGCAGCTTGGACAGTTCGGCGGCTTCGAGGACGGTCAGAGCGGACAGGTCTTCGACGATCTTGGAGAGGTCAGCCATTGTAGTCTTCCTTCGGATGGATTGGGTTTTCTAGGAGGTATGCGGAGATGGAAGGGGGCGCTTAGGCGGCGTCCTTGGTGGCATAGGCGTTGAACACCCGGGCCAGTTGGCCGGCCGGTGCCTGCAGCACGCCTGCGACCTTGGTCGCCGGCGCATTGATGAGGCCCAGCAGCGACGCGCGGATCTGGTCCAGCGAGGGCAGCTTGGACAGGGTGTCCACGCCCTTGGCGTCCAGAACGGTGTCGCCCATGAAGCCACCCTGGACGACGAAGCGATCGTTGCCCTTGGCGTATTCGGCCGTGACCTTGGCGGCCGTGACGGCGTCGGGGGCATAGGCGATGCCGACCGGACCCTTGAACAGGGCATGGTGCGGACTGCCGTCAGCGGCCTCGAGCGCCTTCAGAGCCAGGCGGTTCTTCACGACCTTGAACGCGCCGCCTTCTTTACGAAGACGGCCACGCAGATCTTCCATTTCCGCGACGGTCAGGCCCAGGTTGTGGGCCACGACCACGGCACCCGCGTCGTTGAAGACGCCCTTCAGCGTCTCGATCGACTCGGCTTTTTGAGCGCGGTCCATAGCGGTCTCCGTTCGCGGTTTCGACGCCGGGAACAGCCCCGACGCCGCATAACCCAGGACGCAGGCGATTGCTCGCTCACGGCTCGGGTCGTCAGATTGTCCGAAGGAAGCGGCGGATGCCGTCGTCCGCACAAGGCGGTCGATCGACGATCGTTCGCGAACCAATCTCCCCACGGTGCCAGAGGGCTCTCTGGCGATTACGGCGCGGGTGACCCCCGTGCCCCGAAGTTCTCGGACAGGTCCATCACGACCGAAGTCGCGACGGGAAGGCGCGCTCTATACACCGCTTGTGCCGAAAATCAACCGCTGCTCGCAGCGGTCCTGTCCTCAGCGGGCCCTTATCGCGTACGGCTCTTGCTCGCCGTCGGCAGGCCATTCGGATCGCAGGCGAACTCGGCGCAGTATTTGGTCATCAGTTCGATCAGGAAGGCAGACAGCACCGGTGTCATCAGCTCCTGCATTTCGATCCCGACTTCCATCTGCTTGACGGCGATGGATTGCCCCATGGGCCCTTCAAAAAAGGCCACCAGAGCTTCCAGCTCCGTCTCGGTGAAGCGTTCCGCATACAGGGGCACGACGTCGGCCATCAGCCCTTCCATGGCCCGCATCAAGATGCCGGGCATGTTCTCGGCCATCCAGGCCCGCTCGGCGGCGGGCAGATTGTCCGTCTTCAGGAGTTCGTCCCTGACCTGAGCTTCCAGAACGTCGGCCAGATGATCGCCCACGGACAACTGAACATACCGCTCGGCCAGGGCCATCCGCCGCGACGCGCCCTCATCCTGGGCCAGAGCAGGTCCCGCCACCATCAGAACGGCGGCAAACAGAACGGCGAACACTCTCATCACAGGACCACCCCAAAGACCTCTTTCTTCAGCACAGTCCCGGTCCGCAGCCGATCTGGCAAGGGCCACCCTTGCCGCACGCAACAAAAAAGAGGCGGCGACCCTGCGGTCACCGCCCCTTTCCTGCTCAGTTTTGCGCTGTGGATCAGGCCGTCAGCGAGGCCGGATCAACCTTCACGCCCG
Organism: Brevundimonas vitisensis; assembly: GCF_016656965.1. Classification (NCBI taxonomy): domain Bacteria; kingdom Pseudomonadati; phylum Pseudomonadota; class Alphaproteobacteria; order Caulobacterales; family Caulobacteraceae; genus Brevundimonas; species Brevundimonas vitis. The sequence goes on along the minus strand of NZ_CP067977.1, from coordinate 95,710 downwards.
GTCCCATGGTCGAGGACAGGGTGATGCGCTTGACGTAGGTCCCCTTGGCGCCGGACGGCTTGGCGCGGTTCAGGGCCTCGACATAGGCTTTCACGTTGGCTTCCAGGGCGTCCTGGGTGAAGGAGGCCTTGCCGATGCCGCCGTGGGCGATACCGGCCTTTTCGACGCGGAACTCGACCGCACCGCCCTTGGCGTCCTTGACGGCCTGGGCGACGTTCGGAGTCACGGTGCCGACCTTGGGGTTCGGCATCAGGCCGCGCGGACCCAGCACCTTACCCAGACGGCCGACCAGACCCATCAGGTCCGGCGTGGCGATCACGCGGTCGAACTCCATGAAGCCACCGTTGATCTTCTCGAACAGATCCTCGGCACCCACGATGTCGGCGCCGGCGGCGGTCGCTTCGGCGGCCTTGGCATCCTTGGCGAAGACGGCGACGCGGACGTCACGGCCGGTGCCGGACGGCAGGTTCACGACACCGCGGACCTGCTGGTCGGCGTGACGCGGATCGACGCCCAGGTTGACGGCGATCTCGATGGATTCGTCGAACTTGGCCTTGGCGTTTTCCTTGACCAGTTTCACGGCCTCGGAGAAGGACACCAGGTCCTGGGTGACGCCGGTACGGGCTTTCTGAGCCTTGGTTTGCTTTGCCATGGTCTTAGCCCTCCACCACTTGGAGACCCATCGCGCGGGCCGAGCCTTCGATGATCTTGGACGCAGCGTCCAGGTCGTTGGCGTTCAGATCCTTCATCTTCTTCTCGGCGATCTCGCGGATTTGGGCGCGGGTCACCTTGCCGGCGGTCTCACGGCCCGTCTTGGCCGCACCGGACTTGATCTTGGCCGCTTCCTTCAGGAACCAGGTCGCCGGCGGCGTCTTGGTGAAGAAGGTGAAGCTCTTGTCCTGATAGACGGTGATGACGGTCGGCAGGGGCGTGCCCTTGGCGATCGTTTCGGTCCGGGCGTTGAACTCCTTGACGAAGCCCATGATGTTCACGCCGCGCTGACCCAGGGCCGGGCCGATCGGGGGCGAAGGCGTGGCGGAACCCGCCGGCACCTGCAGTTTGATATAGCCCAGAATCTTCTTGGCCATTGGTCTCTCCTATGGAGCCCCGAACCCAATCGGGGCGGATGAGCCGTGGTCCGGCATGGCTGCCTCCCACGGATTTGTCCCGCCGCCGAAGCCACGGGAGGCGCGCGTGTAGCAGAAGGGCGGATGGGGGGCAACGTCTTCTCCCTCCCAGTGCGCGGGAGGGAGACGTGAGCTCGCCTCTTAGCCTGCGGTCTTCTCGACCTGATTGTATTCCAGATCGACCGGCGTCGGACGGCCGAAGATGGACACCGCAACCCGCAGACGCGCCGCGCCTTCGTCCACGCTTTCCACCTGGCCGTCGAAGCTGGCGAAGGGTCCGTCGATGACCTTGACCGTCTCGCCGATGTCGAAGCGGATGGTGGGCTTGGGACGCTCGACGCCCTCCTCTACCTGGCCGATGATCTGCTGGACCTCACGCTCGCTGACCGGCAGCGGCTTGGTGCCGCCCGCGGCGCCCAGGAAGCCGGTGACCTTGGGCGTGTTCTTGACCAGGTGATAGGCGTCGTCGGTCATCTCCATCTTCACCAGCACATAGCCGGGGAAGAATTTGCGCTCGGCGTTCACCTTGCGGCCGCGGCGGATCTCAACGACGTCCTCGGTCGGGACCAGAATCTCGCTGAAGCAGTCGGCCAGGCCCTGCTGGCGCGCCTGATCGCGCAGGTGCTCGGCGACCTTCTTCTCGAAGTTCGAATAGGCGTGGACGATGTACCACTTGTGGCGGGGATTGGCGGGCGCGGGGGTCGCGACGTCGGTCATGAGCGCGTCTCCTTACGAGCCGAAAGCGATAATAGCGCGGAAAGCGATGGTCAGCAGCGAATCGACCACGAAGAAGAAGACAGCAGCCAGCAGCACCATGATGAAGACCATCACCGAGGTGATCCAGGTCTCCTTGCGGCTCGGCCACACGATCTTGCGCCCTTCGGCGCGGACCTGGGCAAAGAACTGCATCGGCGAGACGCGCGGCTTGGCCGGACCTGCGTCCACCGTCACCGTCTGGCCCGCCGGGGCGGTCTGGGGTCCCGGACGGCGACCGCCCGGAGTTTTGGCCTTGGCCATTATCGTCTCTTCAAACACATGATCCTGTCACCCCAGATGGGAAGACCCGACCGGTTGCGACAGAGGGAAGGATGGCAGGAGTTGGGGGACTCGAACCCACGACCCCCGGTTTTGGAGACCGGTGCTCTACCAGCTGAGCTAAACTCCTAGACAAATCCCGAAGTCCCATGAGCGAACTCACGGGCGATCGACTTCGCCAGAGCGGGGCGTATGCCCGACCCGGCGAGGCATTTCAAGCGCGAACACGGTCTGGCCGGTTCAGTCGTCTGCGCGCTCGGCGATGGCGGCGGCTTCGGCAGCCTTGTTGACGACCTGTTTGAACAGCAGCTTGTCGATCCGGCGGTCGTCCATATCGACGACCTCCACCTCGAACCGGCCGATCTGCAGGACTTCGCCTTCATCCGGCACGCGCGACAACTGGTGCAGCACCAGGCCTGCCACGGTGTGGAAACCCTCGGCCTCGCCGAAATCCTCGCCCAGGATGTCGGCCAGTTCGTCCAGATCGGTCTGGCCGTCGACCATCCAGGTGCCGTCCTCACGCTCGCGTACATTGACGTCGGCATCATCGTGCCCCTCGTCGAAGTCGCCGGCGATCATTTCCAGCAGGTCAGTGGCCGTCACCACCCCCTCAAAGGCCCCGAATTCATCGACCAGAAAGGCCATGTGGACCTTCGACGCCTTCAGAATCTCCAGCGCTTTCAGCACCGAGGTCGACTGGGGGATGAAGGCGGGGATCTGGACGTGCTTCTCGATATTGAACTCGCCATTGTCCAGCAGGCTGTCCAGCAGGTCCTTTTTGTGCACGACGCCCAGCGGATTATCGACGTCGTTCTCCTTGGCCACCACGATGCGCGAATAAGGGCAGGTCCGCACTTCCTCGCGCAGAACGGCTTCCGAATCATCCAGCGCGACCCAGAACACCTCGTGGCGCGGGGTCATGGCGACGCGGATCGGCCGATCGCCCAGACGCAGGATCTCCTCGATCATCGTCTGTTCCTCGGGCTCGATCAGACCCGACGCCGTACCCTCGGCGATCATGGTCTCGACCTCCTCCTGGGTGACGTCGCTGCCGTCCCGGTCCTTGACCCCCAGCACCTTCAGAATGCCCGAGGTGGAGGCCGTCAGCAGGACAACGAACGGATGCAGCACGATTGCCAAGGTCGAGATGGGTGCCGCCATCTTGGCCGCGATGCTCTCGGGGAAGATCAGTGCCAGCCGTTTTGGCACCAGCTCGCCCACGATCAGCGAGATGTAGGTGATGCAGATGACGACAACGGCGGTAGCGAAGACTTCCGTATAGGCCGCCAGCGCGGGAACGGTCCGCTCCAGGATGAGGTTCAGCTCGCCCGCGATAGCGGCCTGACCATAGGCACCGGCCAGAATCCCGATGAGGGTGATGCCGACCTGGACAGCGGACAGGAAATGCGTCGGATCTTCCGACAGCTTCAGCGCAGCCCGAGCCCCCTTGTCGCCGCGTTCCGCCCTGCTTTGCAGCTTTGACCGGCGCGAGGAGACGACCGCCAACTCGGTCATGGCGAACAGGCCGTTGAGCACCACAAGGAGCAGAACGACGGCGATGGCGATGGCTAACATTTAGGGGGAGGTAACCTGCGCGGCGCAGCGTTCGGCATCCGCAAAGACGACATTAGGCCAGGACAGGCCTTTGCGCCATGGATTCTTCGCTCAGCGCGTCGGCCCCGCCTCGACCGAGCCATAGGCACCCGCGGACCCGTCGTCGGGGCCGAGGGCGGCACAGGCCGACATGCCCAGCAGTGTGCCGATGAACAGTCCGATATGAAGCGCACGCCGCATGGGTTAACAAAATCCTAACATCCGTCTTGCGAACGTAGGGATCAGTCGGCGGTTCCCGGCAAGGAGGTTCGCCCGCAGCGCGAGAGAACATGGCGCGAGGCGTCAGCTCTCTTGCCGAGGATAGGTCAGGGTCGCACGCACCCCAGGATGGCCCGGCTCGATCAGGAACTGTCCCCCCAGTTGTCCGGCCAGGCCGCGCACGATGTTCAGGCCGAGGCTGCGGGTCTTGTTCAGGTCAAAGCCGGCGGAGAGCCCCTGACCGTCGTCCCGAACCTCCAGGACCCGCTCCTGCCCGACCTCGCTCAGGCCGATTTCGATCCGCCCTGCCCGGCTCGGCAAGGCATGTTCAAGGGCGTTGTTCACGCATTCCAGCATGGTCAGCATGACTGGCGTCGCTTCCTCTGCCGTCAGGGTCAGCCGCCCGTCCCTGACGTCAACGACGACGTCCTCCCGGGCAGCTGCGGCCAAGGCATCGGCACACAGGTCCCGCGCGACCTCATCGAAAGGCGTAGCCCGTCCATCAGCGTCAGACAGGCCCCTTTGCACCTTAGCGATCAGGGCCGTGCGGGTGGCGGCCTCATTCAGGACGCGCTTGGCCTGGGTATCCGAAGTGATTCCGGCCTCCAGCTTCAGCAGCGCACTGACGACCTGAATGTTGTTCGACACCCGGTGCTGCAGCTCGCGGTAAAGCAGGTCCCGACTGTGGGCCAGGGCCGTGCTGCGCTTGACCTCCTCCTCAAGGTCCCGCGTCGCCGAGGTCATGCCGACGATAAAGAAGATGTCGACCGCCACCACGAAGGCGAAGAAGCCCAGGGCAACCCCGGTCGCTACACTCCAATCGAAGCCCGGGGCCCCGATCCAGAACCACCACGCCGACAGGCCCGACAACACGGACGTCAAAATTGCCGGACGCAGACCCGCGAAATAGGCCACCACCACCACGGCGGGGAAAAAGGTCAGATAGGGGAAGCCCGGCGGGAACCAGTCGGCCAGGCCTGCGCGCAACAAGAACGCAGCCAGCCAGGCACCCACGGCCAGTCCATAGCCGAGCACCGGTTTGCTTCTGAAGGACTCGGCCTGCACGTTTCACCCTCTTCCAGTCCGACAGCCTCGCCAAGAGCGCCAGAAAAAGCAAAGAAATTAAGCTCAGCTACGCAACGGCGCATGAACTGTCCGACAGCGTACATCAGACATTTCGCCCAACAGAAACCCCCGCCGGTTTCCCGACGGGGGTCTTTGTAGTGGGCCTTAGGCGCTTGCGCGCGGCTTTAGGCCATTCGTCTGCGCTCGGCAGCGGGGCCAAGCAGGCCCCGCCTTGGAGCATCCAGCCTCTATCAGGCCAGGATCTTGGCCACGACGCCGGCGCCGACGGTGCGGCCGCCTTCACGGATGGCGAAGCGCAGCTTCTCTTCCATCGCGATCGGGGTGATCAGCTCGACGTTCAGCTCGGCGTTGTCGCCCGGCATGATCATCTCGACGCCTTCCTTCAGCGTCACGATGCCGGTCACGTCCGTCGTGCGGAAGTAGAACTGCGGGCGGTAGTTGGTGAAGAACGGCGTGTGACGGCCACCCTCTTCCTTGGTCAGGATGTAGGCCTCGGCCAGGAACTTGGTGTGCGGCGTGATCGAACCGGGCTTGCACAGAACCTGACCGCGCTCGACGTCTTCACGCTTGGTGCCGCGCAGCAGCACGCCCACGTTGTCGCCCGCCTGGCCCTGGTCCAGCAGCTTGCGGAACATTTCCACGCCCGTGCAGGTCGTCTTCTGAACCGGACGGATGCCCACGATCTCGACTTCCTCGCCGACCTTGACGATGCCGCGCTCGACCCGGCCCGTCACCACGGTGCCGCGGCCCGAGATCGAGAACACGTCTTCCACCGGCATCAGGAACGGCAGGTCCACCGGACGCTCCGGCTGCGGGATGTAGGCGTCCACCGTCTCCATCAGCTTCAGAACCGACTGCTCGCCGATCTCCGGATTCACGCCGTCGGTCGCGGCCTTGGCCGAACCCGCCGTGATCGGAATCTCGTCGCCCGGGAACTGGTAGCTCGACAGCAGCTCGCGGATCTCCATCTCGACCAGCTCGAGCAGCTCGGCGTCGTCGACCAGATCCACCTTGTTCATGTACACGACCAGCGCCGGCACGCCGACCTGACGGGCCAGCAGGATGTGCTCGCGCGTCTGCGGCATCGGGCCGTCAGCGGCCGAAACCACCAGGATCGCGCCGTCCATCTGCGCCGCGCCCGTGATCATGTTCTTCACATAGTCGGCGTGGCCAGGGCAGTCGACGTGAGCATAGTGACGGTTCTCCGTCTCATATTCCACGTGCGCCGTGTTGATCGTGATGCCCCGCGCCTTCTCTTCCGGCGCAGCGTCGATGTCCGCGTAGTTCATCGCCTTGGCACCACCGGCCTTCGCCAGCGTCATCGTGATCGCCGCCGTCAGCGTCGTCTTGCCGTGGTCAACGTGACCAATCGTGCCGATGTTGCAGTGCGGCTTAGTCCGCTCAAACTTTTCCTTGGCCATTCTCTTCTCTCCGTCCCCTGAACAGGGGGCTTATCCTAGGGTTTTCAGGGGGCCCGGCGGGTTCGACCCGCCGGGAACCTAAAGGGATTTAGGCGGAATATTTCTTGATCACTTCGTCGGCGACGTGTTGCGGCACCGGCTCATAGTGGTCGTACTGCATGGTGAAGGCCGCCCGGCCCTGCGACATCCCGCGAAGGGTGTTCACATAGCCGAACATGTTGGCCAGCGGCACGAAGGCGTTCACGACGGTGGCGTTGCCGCGCATGTCCTGACCCTGGATCATGCCGCGACGGCCGTTCAGGTCGCCGATGACCGAGCCGAGGTAATCCTCGGGGGTCACGACCTCGACCGCCATGATCGGCTCGAGCAGCTTGGGCGAACCCTTCTCCTTCAGTTCGCGGAAGGCGGCGCGGGCCGCGATTTCGAACGCCAGCACGCTGGAGTCGACGTCGTGGAACTTGCCGTCCGTCAGGGTGGCCTTGAAGTCGATCAGCGGGAAGCCAGCCAGCAGGCCGTTGTCCTTGGCCGACTCGATGCCCTTCTGAACGCCCGGGATGTATTCCTTGGGCACCGCACCGCCGACGATCGAGTTCTCGAACACGAAGCCCGAGCCGGGCTCGCCCGGTTCGAAGGTGATCATGACGCGGGCGAACTGACCCGTACCACCGGTCTGCTTCTTGTGGGTGTAGTCGATCTCGGCCTTGCGACCCAGGGACTCGCGATAGGCCACCTGCGGCGCGCCGATGTTAGCCTCGACCTTGTAGGTACGCTTCAGGATGTCGATCTTGATGTCGAGGTGCAGTTCACCCATCCCCTTCAGGATGGTCTGACCCGACTCGTGATCGGTCGAGACGGTGAAGGACGGATCCTCCGACGCCAGCTTGGCCAGGGCGACGCCCAGCTTCTCCTGATCGGCCTTGGACTTCGGCTCGACCGAGATCTCGATCACGGGGGCCGGGAATTCCATCTTCTCGAGGATGACCGGCGACTTCAGCGGATCGCAGAGGGTATCGCCCGTGCGGGTTTCCTTCAGGCCGGCCAGGGCGACGATGTCGCCAGCATAGGCTTCCTTGATGTCCTCACGGTTGTTGGAGTGCATCTGGAGCATGCGTCCGACGCGCTCCTTCTTGTCCCGGCTGGAGTTCAGCAGGCTCTGGCCGGTTTCCATCTTGCCCGAATAGATGCGGCAGAAGGTCAGCGAGCCGACGAAGGGGTCGTCCATGATCTTGAACGCCAGGACCGACAGAGGCTCGTCGTCCGACGCCTTACGCGTGACGGGCTCTTCGGTCTTGAAGTCGATGCCGGCGGTCGGCGGGATGTCCAGCGGCGACGGCAGATAGTCGACCACGGCGTCCAGCAGCGTCTGCACGCCCTTGTTCTTGAAGGCCGAGCCGCACAGGATCGGATAGAAGGCACCGGTCAGCACGGCCTTGCGGATGCACTTCTTGATGACCTCTTCCGAAGGCTCATTGCCCTCAAGGTAGGCTTCCATCGCCTCGTCATCCAGCTCGACGGCGTTGTCGATCAGGTACTGGCGCGCTTCATTGGCTTTTTCGACCAGATCATCAGGGATCGGCACGTCCTTGTAGGAGGCGCCCAGGCCGTCGTTGTCCCAGACCACGCCGGTCATGCGGACCAGGTCCACCAGGCCCGTCAGGTTGGACTCGGAGCCGATCGGGAACTGGATCGGCACGGCCTTGGCACCCAGACGGTCGCGGATCGACTCGACCGACTTGTCGAAGTCAGCACCGATCTTGTCCATCTTGTTGACGAAGACGATGCGCGGAACCTTGTACTTGTCGGCCTGACGCCAGACGGTTTCGGTCTGCGGCTCGACGCCGGCATTGCCGTCCAGCACCGTCACGGCACCGTCGAGCACGCGCAGGGACCGCTCGACCTCGATGGTGAAGTCCACGTGTCCGGGCGTGTCGATGATGTTCAGGCGCTTGCCCTGCCAGAAGGCGGTCGTCGCGGCGGACGTGATAGTGATGCCTCGCTCCTGCTCCTGGTCCATCCAGTCCATGGTGGCAGCGCCGTCGTGGACTTCGCCGATCTTATGGTTCTTGCCGGTGTAATACAGGATCCGCTCGGTCGTCGTCGTCTTGCCCGCGTCGATGTGGGCCATGATGCCGAAGTTGCGGTAGTCCTCGAGCTTGTGAGTGCGGGCCATGAAAGCGTGCCTTGAAGGGGTGGTTCAGGACGCAGGGTGCGCCCTCGGGGAGATCGATCGGTTTCGGATAATGGAGCGCGGGCGATTTAGCTTAAATCGCCCGCGTCGGATACCCGATAGATAGTCAGCGCAGATGACGCTTTGAAGGCGTTACCAGCGGTAGTGCGAGAAGGCGCGGTTGGCTTCGGCCATCTTGTGGGTGTCTTCGCGCTTCTTGACCGCGGTGCCGCGGTTGTTCGAAGCGTCCAGCAGCTCGGCGGCCAGCTTCTCGGTCATGGTGTTCTCGCCGCGCTTGCGGGCGGCGTTCACCAGCCAACGGATGGCCAGAGCACGGCGGCGGTCCGGACGGACCTCGACCGGCACCTGATAGGTGGCACCACCGACGCGACGCGAACGGACTTCGACCGACGGCGCGACGTTGTCCAGGGCGCTGTGGAAGGTCGCGACCGGCTCCTGGTCCTTCTTCTTTTCGGCCAGGATGTCGAACGCGCCATAGACGATGTTCTCGGCGACGGCCTTTTTGCCCTCGTACATGACGTAGTTCATGAACTTGGTGACGATCAGATCCTTGTACTTGGGATCCGGCAGGACTTCGCGTTTCTGGGCGCGGTGGCGACGTGACATGGGCTGGGCCTTCTAAATCGATATCGGACAGCCGGTCCGGGCCTACGGGCCCGGCACCGACGAATGGAATGGAGGGGTCGCTTACTTCGGACGCTTGGCACCGTAGTGCGAACGGCGCTGCTTGCGGTCCTTGACGCCTTGCGTGTCGAGCACGCCGCGCAGGATGTGATAGCGAACGCCGGGCAAGTCCTTCACGCGGCCGCCGCGGATCAGGACCACCGAGTGCTCCTGCAGATTGTGGCCCTCGCCGGGGATGTAGCACACCGCCTCGATGCCCGTGGTCAGGCGCACCTTGGCGACCTTACGCAGAGCGGAGTTCGGCTTCTTCGGGGTCGTCGTATAGACGCGGGTGCAGACGCCGCGGCGCTGCGGGCAGCCCTTCAGCGCGGGAACCTTGTTCCGGACGGGCTTGGGGGCGCGCGGCTTGCGCATCAGCTGGTTGATCGTGGGCATTGAAGTCTCGTCTCTTTCAATCGGTGGGGGCGTGTGCCTGTCGGCCGGAGCGCCCCGAATGCCTTCTTTTTGAACGGAACGTGATGCTCCGTCCGGGTGTTTATCTCGAGCCGTCCGTGCTTCGATCGCACCCCCGGCATCCGGGCGAACCGGAAAACACAAAGGGCCGGAACGCGCGCTTTGGGCGTTCCGGCGGGCACAGCCCGTCCGCTCGATTGTCACGATCACTGCCGACCAGCGAACCGATCAGCCTCGAAAGTAGGCGGCGTTTACGCCAGGGGTGGTCTGCGGTCAAGGGCGGCACCCTTGGGGCGATGCCCGACCCCCTTGCGACGGAAACCGTGACGATTGCCGTTAACTGCCTAAGACGCCCTCCCCGTTTGCCAGAACAAAGACGCACGACATGACCGCAACGCCGATCTCGCCAGGCCCCCTGCCAAAGAAGCCTCGCCCTCGTCGCCGCAACGGCATGACGCTGGCCCTGGCCATCGGCGCGGGTGTGCTGGCGCTGATCGCGATCTGGTTCTTCTTTCTTCGGGGGGGCGACGACGCCGACCCTTACCGCACCGAGGCCGTCTCGCGCGGCGAGATCGTGCGCAGCGTGTCAGCCTCCGGCACGCTGGAGGCCCTGGTCACCGTCGAGGTCGGCTCGCAGATTTCCGGCCAGGTGACACAGGTCCTGGTCGACTACAATGACCGGGTTACCCGCGGTCAGACCCTGGCTGTTCTGGACCCCCAGAATCAGCGGTCGGCCGTCGAACAGTCTCAAGCCCAGATCGCCTCGGCCCAGGCCCAGGTGAGCCAGGCCGAGGCCCAGGTCGCCCTGGCCCAGGCCGAATACGACCGCCAGAAATTCCTGTTCGACCGGGGCATCGTCGCCCAGGCCGCCCTCGATACGGCCTCGGCCTCACTCCGCACCGCCCGGGCCAGCGTTCAGAGCGCCAACGCCCAGGTCCGCCAGCAGCAGGCTTCCCTGCGCGCCAACCAGGCCACCCTGGGCCGCACTTCGATCACCGCTCCGATCAGCGGCATCGTTATCGATCGCCAGATCGAGCCGGGCCAGACGGTCGCCTCTGGTCTGAACGTCGCCGTCCTGTTCACCCTGGCCCAGGACCTTGGCCGGGTTCAGGCCCTGATCAGCGTGGACGAGGCCGACATCGGCTCGGTGCGGCTGGGCCAACCGGTGAGGTTCACGGTCGACGCCTTCGCCAACGACAATTTCACCGGCGAGGTGACCCAGATCCGAATGTTGCCGACCGCCGAGTCGAGCGTCGTCGCCTATACGGTCGTGGTCGAGGCCGACAATCCCGGCGAGCGGCTCCTGCCGGGCATGACGGCCAATGCCGACATCATCCTGGAACAGCGTCGCGGCGTGCTGCGGGTGCCGAACTCGGCCCTGCGCTTCACCCCGGCGGGGGTCGAGGCCGAACAGCCCACGCGCCGGGCTGGCGGCGGTTCTGGCGCAGCCGCCCCCCCCGGAGGCGGAGGACAGCGTTCCGGCGGGCGCGGCAACATGGCCGCCTCCATCATCGCCGAGCTGAACCTGGATGCCGCGCAACGGGCCAAGGTGCAGCCGATCCTGGATCGCGCTCAGCAGGAAGCCAGGGCCGCTGCTCGGGCCCAGGGTGGTGGCGGTCAACGCCGCCGCGGCAACAACCCGGCCATGGCCGCCGCCTTCAACAAGGCCTTCGACGAGATCAAACCCCTGTTGCGGCCGGACCAGCAGACGACGCTGGAGACCCTGCGCGGCCGTTTCGCGGGCGGCGGCGGACGCGGCACGGTCTGGGTCCTGGTGGACGGTGAGCCGGTTCAGCGTTCGGTTCGCACCGGGGCGACGGACGGCAGCTATACCGAGGTCCTCAGTGGTCTGAACGAGGGCGATCAGGTCATTACGGGTGGTGGTCCCCGTGCGGTCAACACCCAGGCCCAGGCCCAGGCGGCCCGCATGGCGGCCAGCGGCGGGGCCGGTCGCGGAGGTCCCCGTGGCTTCTGATATGCCAGCTCCCACCGCCATGATCGCCTTCGAGGGGCTGACCAAGACCTATGTCATGGGCGACGAGGTCATCTCGGCCCTGGGCGGCGTCTCGCTCAGCATCGCGCGCGGCGAGCATGTCGCCATCGTCGGCCCCTCCGGCTCGGGCAAGTCGACGCTGATGAATGTGCTGGGCGGGCTGGATCGTCCCACGGGCGGCATCTACCGGTTCGAGGACGAGCCGGTGGCCGATTTCGACGACGATCAGCTGGCCGATTTCCGCAATCGCCGCATCGGCTTCATCTTCCAGTCCTTCCAGCTCCTGCCCCGCCTTACGGCGGTCCAGAACGTCGAGCTGCCGATGATCTATGCCGGCATTGCCCCGGCTGCTCGCAAGGCCCGTGCCGTTGAACTGCTGCAGCGCGTCGGCTTGGGAAACCGCCTGAACAACCGCCCCACGCAGATGTCGGGCGGTCAACAGCAACGCGTCGCCATCGCCCGCGCCCTGGCCAACGGCCCTGACCTGTTGCTCGCCGACGAGCCTACAGGGGCCCTGGACACCGCCACCGGCCAGGAAGTCCTGGCCCTGTTCGATGAACTGAACGCCCAGGGTCTGACCCTGTGCATTGTCACCCACGATAACGAGGTTGCCGCCCGCGCTCGCCGCCGGATCGCCTTCCGCGACGGCCATATCGTCAGCGATGATGGGAGCCTGTGATGAACCCCATCGAACTGGTCCGCTTCGCCGTGGGTGCCATCGCCGCGCACCCCATGCGCAGTGCCCTGACGTCTCTGGGCGTCGTCATTGGCGTGGCCGCAGTGATCATGATGACCGCCATCGGATTGGGCGCGCAGAAGCAGGTGGAAGAGGCGCTTTCGAGCCTGGGCACCAATATGCTCGTGGTCCGGCCCGGCGCTCCCCGGGGCGCAGGTGGAGGCTTTGTGCGCGGGGCTGGCGGTTCGGGCGCGACGCTGACCGTCGATGACGCCGAAGCCATCGTGACCCTGGATGGGGTTCGCGCCGTCTCGCCGGCCATCAATGGCGGGGCGCAGCTGGTTTACAACGGAGCCAACTGGTCCAGCCGGATCGAAGGGGTCACGCCCGACTATCTGATCGCCCGCGACCTGGAGATTTCATCCGGCCAGATGTTTGACCAGGCCGCCGCCGAGAGCGGGCGCAAGGTCGCCGTCCTGGGCCAGACCGTCGTCAACGAGCTGTTCGGCGAAGGTGTCGATCCGGTTGGCCAGCGCATGCGCATCGGCCCCATTCCGTTCGAGGTGATTGGCGTCCTGGCCCCCAAGGGACAGTCAGGCTTTCAGGATCAGGACGACATCGTCGTCATTCCCTTGGACGCCGCGCGCTCACGCGTCATCGGCCGGGGGCCCAACTCCCGCGGCAACAGCGTGAACCAGATCTATGTGAAGGCCGTCGACGAAGAGGCCCTGTATCCGCTGGAACAGGACCTTGCCGAACTGCTGCGCGAACGCCACCGCATCCGCCCGGGACAGGAGGACGACTTCAGCGTTCAGAACCTGACGTCGATCCAGGAGGCAGCCCAGGCCTCCACCGCCACCTTCACCATCCTGCTGGCGGCCGTTGCGGGGGTATCGCTGGTGGTCGGCGGCGTGGGCATCATGAACATCATGCTGGTCTCGGTGACCGAGCGGACGCGCGAGATCGGCCTGCGGATGGCGATCGGAGCCAAGCGGTCGGATGTCCTGATCCAGTTCGCGCTGGAATCCGTTGCTCTATCGCTGCTGGGCGGCCTGCTCGGGCTGGCGCTGGGCGTCGGCGGGGCCCTGCTGATGGCCCAGTTCGGCGATTGGCCGTCGGCGATCCCGGCCTGGGCGGCTCCGCTGGCGATCGGCTTTTCGACGTTTGTGGGCGTGGTCTTCGGGGCCTATCCCGCCTGGCGCGCGGCTCAGCTTGATCCGATCGACGCATTGCGCCGCGAATAGGCCACCAGATCGACACCGTTGCCCCCTCACCTGACCTCAGTCGGGTGGCGAGGGCATATGGCGGGGCAGACAGCACAAAGGGCGCGCCATCAAACGCTGACGCTGATCGCGGTTTCGGCCGTGGCTCACGGCGCGGTGCTGGGTGCTTTGGCCCTGCGGACCTTCGACCCTCTGCCCACAGGCCGTACCGATCCGCCGTTGATCTATCTGGACATTGAGCCGCGTCCTCTTCTTCCGGGCGAGACGGCTCGCACGCCTCGCCCGACCGCCAGCCCGCCTGAGCTTGCCGAGACGCAGCCAGACCGGACCGTCAACACACGCCAGACCGTCCCGACGCCGGATCGCGAAGACGATGAAGATCCAGACGCCCCCATCGTGCGGCCTTCGGATCGAGCCGGGGGTGCCCCCGCCCCCTCCCCTGGTCTGGATGACGGCTGGCGCGTGGCACCGGGTGGTACGCGCGAGAGTGTCGGGCGATCGCTGCGAGGATCTGTCGTGGGCTGCGACATGCGCAACGGCCGTATGAGCCCGGCTGAACAGGCCATCTGCGACGAGCGCTTCAACGCCGCAGCCGGCCGCGCCGCGCCGATCACCGGCAGCGACGACGCCGAACGCGATGCCCGGTTCGCGCGGGAGGGAGCTGGCCGACTGGCCGAGTATGAAGCCCGCCGCCGTCCCCTGTCGGGCGGCACCGGCGTGGTCGGCCCCTCCGACGGTGTGGGCTCGAACTTCGGCACCGGAACGGCCGGGGCACACCTGGATCCCTCATTCCAGCCGGATTCGAACCAGAACATCCGCACACGCCGCGACGGTTCCCGCGCCAGCGGCACCCCTCTGACCCCCGGCGGCAGCTCTCCTCGCGAGAGGCGGTGACGGACAAGCTCGCCCCGCTGGCTGAACGGTAGACGCCCCAAGAAAAAAGGCGGCTCCGTTGCCGGGGCCGCCTTTGTTCCTAGTCAACCGCGAACGGGTGATCAGCTTTCGCTGCTCTCCAGTTCCAGGGCCAGATCCGCCGGAAGCGGCTCGACGGCAGCTTCGCGGGTCTGGGTCAGGACGTCGTCGCGCTGGTTGGCGATCTTCTGCAGCGAGCGCAGATACGCACCCGTACCGGCCGGGATCAGGCGGCCGACGATGACGTTCTCCTTCAGGCCTTCCAGAGTATCGACCTTGCCGTTGACCGAGGCGTCGGTGAGGACGCGGGTCGTCTCCTGGAAGGACGCCGCCGAGATGAAGCTGCGGGTCTGCAGCGACGCCTTGGTGATACCGAGCAGGACCGGCTGGGTGGTCGCGATACGGCCACCACGCTTCTCGACCTTGGCGTTTTCCAGCGCGGCCTCGGCCACCTCCACCGTGTCGCCACGGATAAGGGTGGTCTCGCCCGAGTCCAGAATCTCGACCTTCTGCAGCATCTGGCGAACGATCACCTCGATGTGCTTGTCGTTGATCGGCACGCCTTGCAGTCGATAGACCTCCTGCACTTCGTTCACGAGATACTCGGCCAGCGCCTCGACGCCCTGGATGCGCAGCAGATCGTGCGGATCGGGGTTGCCGTCGATGATGTAGTCGCCCTTCTGGATCAGATCGCCGTCGTGGACGGAGATGTGCTTGCCCTTCGGGATCAGGAACTCGACCGCGTCCATCTGCACGCCGTCGGCATTGACTTCCGGCGTGATCTTGATGCGGCGCTTGTTCTTGTAGTCGCGTCCGAATTCGACGCGGCCGTCCATCTCGGCGATGACCGCGCAGTCCTTCGGACGACGGGCTTCGAACAGCTCGGCCACCCGCGGCAGACCGCCGGTGATGTCGCGCGTCTTGGCACCCTCGGTCGGAACGCGGGCGATGATCTCACCCGGCTTGACGACGTCGCCATTGGACACGGACAGAACCGCGCCCACCGGCAGCAGGTAACGGGCGTCGGAGCCCGAGGCCAGCTTGGCATAGCCCTCACCCTGGGTGACCCCCAGGGCCGGACGAAGGTCCGCGCCGCGCGGGCTGGCACGCCAGTCGGAGACCACGCGCTGGGCAATGCCGGTCGCTTCGTCGGTCTCTTCCTTGACGGACAGGCCCTCGACCAGGTCTTCGAGGCGGATCGCCCCGCCGACCTCGGTGAGGATCGGGGTGGTGTAGGGATCCCACTCCGCCAGACGCTGACCCTTGGCGACATCGGCACCCTCGGTGACCCGCAGACGCGCGCCATAAGGGATCTTGTGGCTTTCGCGATCCTTGCCGTCGACCACGATGGTGACGACGACGTTGCGGCTCATGGCGACCAGATCGCCGTGCGCGGCCGTGACGGTCGGGCCCGTGATCTTGGCCTTCCCGGGGTTGGTCGCCTCATAGAAGGAGGTTTCCGCCACCTGCGCCGTACCGCCGATGTGGAAGGTCCGCATCGTCAGCTGGGTGCCCGGCTCACCGATCGACTGGGCCGCGATGACCCCGACCGCTTCGCCGATGTTGACGTTGGTGCCGCGCGCCAGGTCACGGCCATAGCAGTAGGCGCAGATGCCGGCTTCGGCTTCGCAGGTCAGGGCCGAGCGGACCTTGACCGACTGAACGCCGGCAGCATCGATGGCCTCGACCTCTTCTTCCTGCAGATAGGTATCCGCCGCGAAGAGCACATTATCAGTGCCCGGCTCCTTGATGTCCTCGGCCGCATAACGGCCCAGGACCCGCTGGCCCAGCGAGACCAGGACGTCGCCGCCCTCGACCACGGCACGCAGGGTGATGCCGCGCGTCGAGCCGCAGTCCTCTTCGGTGACGATGGAGTCCTGCGCCACGTCGACCAGACGACGCGTCAGATAGCCGGAGTTGGCGGTCTTCAGCGCGGTATCGGCCAGACCCTTACGGGCACCGTGGGTGGAGTTGAAGTACTCCAGCACAGTCAGGCCTTCCTTGAAGTTCGACACGATCGGCGTCTCGATGATCTCGCCGGACGGCTTGGCCATCAGGCCGCGCATCCCGCCGAGCTGCTTCATCTGGGCCTGCGAACCGCGGGCGCCGGAGTTGGCCATCATGAAGACGGAGTTGATGTCCGGCGCCATGCCGGCGGCCAGAACGCGCGGCTGCGCGATCTCGCCCATCATCTCGTCGGCGACGCGGTCCGTGGCCTTGGCCCAGGCGTCAACGACCTTGTTGTACTTCTCGCCCTTGGTGATCAGACCATCGGCGTACTGCTGCTCGTATTCCTCGGCCAGCTTGCGGGTCTCGTCGACGATGACCGTCTTCTTGGCGGGAATGACGATGTCGTCCTTGCCGAAGGAAATGCCGGCGCGCGCCGCTTCCTTGAAGCCCAGGCCCATCATCTGGTCGGCGAAGATGACCGTCGCCTTCTGACCGCAGTGGCGATAGACCTGATCGATCAGGTTGCCGATCTCCTTCTTGGTCAGGTTCTTTTCGAGCAGGCGATAGCCGATGTTGGGGTTGCGCGGCAGAAGCGCGCCCAGCTTCATACGGCCCGGCGTCGTGTCGATGACCTTGGTCACCTCCGCGCCGGATGCATCGTGCTCGGTCCAGCGCGCTTTGATGCGGCTGTGCAGGGTCACGACCCCGGCGTCGAGAGCCGCGTCGATCTCAGCGGGGCTGCCGAACAGCTTGCCTTCACCCGGCTCGCCGTCCTTGACCAGCGACAGGTAGTACAGGCCCAGAACGATGTCCTGCGACGGCACGATGATCGGCTTGCCGTTTGCGGGCGACAGGATGTTGTTCGTCGACATCATCAGGACGCGCGCTTCCAGCTGGGCTTCCAGGCTCAGCGGAACGTGGACAGCCATCTGGTCGCCGTCGAAGTCGGCGTTGAAGGCGGCGCAGACCAGCGGGTGCAGCTGGATGGCCTTGCCCTCGATCAGTTTCGGCTCGAACGCCTGGATGCCCAGACGGTGAAGCGTCGGAGCCCGGTTCAGCATGACCGGGTGTTCGCGGATCACCTCTTCCAGGATGTCCCAGACCTGCGGCTGCTCGCGCTCGACCATCCGCTTGGACTGTTTGACCGTGCCCGAAAGGCCCTTGGCGTCAAGACGCGCATAGATGAACGGCTTGAACAGCTCGAGCGCCATCTTCTTGGGCAGGCCGCACTCATGCAGCTTCAGGTCGGGGCCGACCACGATGACCGAACGGCCCGAATAGTCGACGCGCTTGCCCAGCAGGTTCTGACGGAAGCGGCCCTGCTTGCCCTTCAGCATGTCGGCCAGCGACTTCAGCGGACGCTTGTTGGCACCGGTGTTGACACGGCCGCGACGGCCGTTGTCGAACAGGGCGTCGACCGATTCCTGCAGCATCCGCTTTTCGTTGCGGATGATGATGTCCGGAGCGCGCAGCTCCATCAGCCGCTTCAGGCGGTTGTTACGGTTGATGACCCGGCGGTACAGATCGTTCAGGTCCGAGGTGGCGAAACGGCCGCCGTCCAGCGGCACCAGCGGGCGCAGTTCCGGCGGGATGACCGGCACGACCGTCAGGATCATCCACTCGGGCTTGTTGCCGCTTTCCAGGAAGGCTTCGATCAGCTTCAGGCGCTTGGAGGCCTTCTTGGCCTTCATTTCAGAGGGGCTGTCGGCCAGTTCGCCGCGATGCTTTTCAGCTTCGGCGTGCAGGTCGATGCCCATCAGCAGGTTGCGCACGGCCTCGGCGCCGATCTCGGCGGTGAAGCCGTCATCGCCGTACTCGTCCTGATAGCGGTAGAACTCGTCCTCGGTCAGCAGTTGGTTCTGCTTCAGCGGGGTCAGGCCCGGCTCGGTGACGATGTAGTTCTCGAAATACAGAACGCGCTCGACGTCCTTCAGCGCCATGTCCAGCATCAGCGAGATGCGGCTGGGCAGCGACTTCAGGAACCAGATGTGGGCGACCGGGCTGGCCAGTTCGATGTGGCCCATCCGCTCGCGGCGAACGCGGGCCAGGGTGACCTCCACGCCGCACTTCTCGCAGATGATGCCTTTGTACTTCATGCGCTTGTACTTGCCGCACAGGCATTCGTAATCCTTGGTCGGGCCAAAGATACGGGCGCAGAACAGGCCGTCACGCTCGGGCTTGAACGTGCGGTAGTTGATGGTCTCGGGCTTCTTGATCTCGCCGAACGACCACGACCGGATCTTCTCCGGGCTGGCGAGGGCGATCTTGATCTGGTCGAAGGTCGGAGTGACCGGGACCGCGTTGAAGATGTTCAGGACGTCCTGGTTCATCTTGATTTCCTTGCTGCGGCGAGGGGCCGCGAAAATAGAGAGAGGGTGGCGATTGGCGAGTGGCTAGCGGCGAGTGATGCGGGAGGGGCGGCGGCGATATTCTCGCCACTCGCCCCCTTCACTCGGCCCTGTGCCCTCAGCCGTTCTCCAGCTCCACGTTCAGGCCCAGCGAGCGCATTTCCTTGACCAGGACGTTGAAGCTCTCCGGAATGCCGGCCTCGAAGCTGTCGTCACCGCGGACGATGGCTTCATAGACCTTGGTCCGTCCGGCCACGTCGTCGGACTTCACCGTCAGCATTTCCTGCAGGGTGTAGGCCGCGCCGTAAGCTTCGAGCGCCCACACCTCCATCTCGCCGAAGCGCTGTCCGCCGAACTGCGCCTTACCGCCCAGCGGCTGCTGGGTGACCAGCGAGTATGGGCCGATCGAACGGGCGTGGATCTTGTCGTCCACCAGGTGGTGCAGCTTCAGCATGTAGATGTAGCCGACCGTAACCGGACGCTTGAACTGCTCGCCCGTCAGGCCGTCATACAGGATCGACTGGCCCGAACGGTCCAGACCGGCTTCTTCCAGCAGACGCTCGATGTCGCCGATGTGCGCCCCGTCGAAGACCGGCGTGGCGAAGGGCACGCCCTTGGACAGGTTGCGGGCCAGCTCGACCAGCTCGTCCTCGTCCTGCGGCAGCGGGGTATCGGCACCGTAGATTTCCGACAGGCGCTGCACCAGGGCTTCCTTCTGGCCACCCTGTTGCCAGGCTTCCATCAGGTTCTGGATCTGCTTGCCCAGACCGGCCGCGGCCCAACCCAGGTGGGTCTCGAAAATCTGGCCGATGTTCATGCGCGAAGGCACGCCCAGCGGGTTCAGAACCAGGTCGACGTGGGTGCCGTCTTCCAGGTGCGGCATGTCCTCGACCGGCAGGATCTTGGAGATGACACCCTTGTTGCCGTGACGTCCGGCCATCTTGTCGCCGGGCTGCAGCTTGCGCTTCACAGCCACGAAGACCTTGACCATCTTCATCACGCCGGGGGGCAGTTCGTCGCCGCGCTGCAGCTTCTCGACCTTGTCCTCGAAGCGACGGTCCAGCGCCTTGCGGGCGTCTTCGAACTGGCGCTTCATCGCCTCCAGCTCGCCCATCGCCTTTTCGTCGTCGAGGGCGATCTGCCACCACAGGCCGCGCGACAGCTCGTTCAGCTTTTCTTCGGTGACTTCGCCGCGGCCCAGGCCCTTGGGACCCGAGGTCGCCGTCTTGCCGACGATCAGAGGCTTCAGGCGGCCATAGACGTTGCGTTCCAGGATCTTCAGTTCGTCGTCGCGGTCCTTGCCCAGGCGCTCGATTTCCGAACGTTCGATGGCGACCGCACGCTCGTCCTTATCGACGCCGTGACGGTTGAACACGCGCACGTCCACGACCGTGCCGGCCACGCCGGGCGGCAGGCGCAGCGAGGTGTCGCGCACATCCGAAGCCTTTTCGCCGAAGATGGCGCGCAGCAGCTTCTCTTCGGGGGTCATCGGGCTTTCGCCCTTGGGCGTGACCTTGCCGACGAGGATGTCGCCCGGCTGGACCTCGGCACCGATCGCCACGATGCCCGCTTCGTCGAGGTTGCGCAGGGCCTCCTCGCCGACGTTGGGGATGTCGCGGGTGATCTCTTCCGGACCCAGCTTGGTGTCGCGGGCCATCACCTCGAACTCGTCGATGTGGATCGAGGTGAAGACGTCGTCGCGCACGATGCGCTCCGAGATCAGGATCGAGTCTTCGAAGTTGTAGCCGTTCCAGGGCATGAAGGCGACCAGGGCGTTGCGGCCCAGGGCCAGTTCGCCCAGGTCCGTCGACGGGCCGTCGGCGATCACGTCGCCGGCCTGAACCACGTCGCCCACGCGCACGATCGGGCGCTGGTTGATGCAGGTCGACTGGTTCGAACGCTGGAACTTGCTCAGACGATAGATGTCGACGCCCGAACGTCCGGCATCCAGTTCATTGGTGGCGCGAACCACGATGCGGGTGCCGTCGATCTGCTCGACGACGCCGTCACGACGCGCGACCACGACGGCTCCGGAATCGCGGGCCACGACGGCTTCCATGCCGGTGCCGACCAGCGGCGCATCCGACTGCACCAGCGGCACGGCCTGACGCTGCATGTTCGCGCCCATCAGGGCCCGGTTGGCGTCGTCGTTTTCCAGGAACGGGATCAGGGCAGCGGCGACCGAAACGACCTGTTTCGGCGACACGTCCATCATGTCCACGTCGGCGCGGACCAGCAGCTGCGATTCACCGTTGATCCGGCCGGGGACCAGGTCCTCGACGATCTCGCCGTTCTTCAGCTCGATGTTGGCCTGGGCGATCGTGTACTTCGCCTCTTCCATGGCCGAGATGTAGACCACCTCGTCCTGGGCCTTGCCGTCCTTGACCCGGCGGTACGGGCTTTCGATGAAGCCGTACTTGTTCACGCGGGCGTGGGTGGCCAGCGAGTTGATCAGGCCGATGTTCGGGCCTTCCGGCGTTTCGATCGGGCAGATCCGGCCGTAGTGGGTCGGGTGCACGTCGCGGACTTCAAAGCCCGCGCGCTCGCGGGTCAGACCGCCCGGGCCAAGCGCCGAAAGGCGACGCTTGTGGGTGATTTCCGACAGCGGGTTGGTCTGGTCCATGAACTGCGACAGCTGCGACGAGCCGAAGAACTCGCGCACGGCCGCAGCGGCCGGCTTGGCGTTGATCAGGTCGTGCGGCATGACCGTGTCGATATCGACCGAGCTCATGCGCTCCTTGATCGCCCGCTCCATCCGCAGCAGGCCGACGCGGTACTGGTTTTCCAGCAGCTCGCCGACCGAACGGACCCGGCGGTTGCCCAGGTTGTCGATGTCATCGATCTCGCCGCGGCCGTCCTTCAGCCCGACCAGGATCTGCAGCACCTTCAGCACGTCTTCCTTGCGAAGGACGCGGATCTCGTCGGAGACCTCGGGGGTCTCCAGGCGCATGTTCATCTTGACCCGGCCCACGGCCGACAGGTCATAGCGTTCGCTGTCGAAGAACAGCGAGTTGAACATCGCTTCGGCCGCCTCCGGGGTCGGCGGCTCGCCCGGACGCATCACGCGATAGACGTCGAACAGCGCGTCCTCGCGGCCGGTGTTCTTGTCGACCCGCAGGGTGTTGCGCATGTAGGCGCCGACCGTAACGTGGTCGATGTCCAGCACGTCGATGGTGGTGAAGCCGCGCTCTTCCAGCAGCTCGATCGTAGGCGCGTCCAGTTCGTCGCCGGCCTCGGCGTAGATTTCGCCGGTTTCAAAGTTGACGGCGTCGTTGGCCAGATAGCGGCCCAGCAGGGCATCGGCGGCCAGCGACAGCGACTTCAGGCCACCGTCGGCCAGCTTCTTGGCAGCGCGAGCGCTGATCTTGGCACCAGCAGCGGCGACCACTTCACCCGTGTCGGCGTCGATCAGGTCGAACTCGGGCTTAACCCCGCGCCAGCGCTCCGGCTTGTAGGGGGTGACCCAACCTTCGCCGCGCTTCTCATAGGGAACGGTGTCGTAGAAGGTCCGCAGGATCTCCTCGCCGTCCATGCCCAGGGCCATCAGGAAGGTCGAGGCAGGCAGCTTGCGACGGCGGTCGATGCGGACGAACACGATATCCTTGGCGTCGAACTCGAAGTCCAGCCACGAGCCACGGTACGGGATGACCCGCGCGGCGAACAGCAGCTTGCCCGAAGAGTGCGTCTTGCCCTTGTCGTGGTCGAAGAAGACGCCCGGCGAACGGTGCATCTGCGAGACGATCACGCGCTCGGTGCCGTTGACGATGAAGGTGCCCTTATCCGTCATCAGGGGGATGTCCCCCATATAGACGTCCTGCTCCTTGATGTCCTTGACCGAGCGGGCGCCGGTTTCCTCGTCCGCTTCGAACACGATCAGGCGCAGCTTGACCTTCAGCGGCGCGGCATAGGTCATATCGCGCTGGATGCATTCCTCGACGTCGTACTTCGGGTCCTCGAACTCATAGGACACGTATTCCAGCACGGCGCGTTCGTTGAAGTCCTTGATCGGGAACACCGACTTGAAGACCGCCTCGATGCCCTGGTCCTTGCGCGGGCCGCTGCGGACCTCGCGCTGCAGGAACTGCTCGTAGGAGGCGCGCTGAACCTCGATCAGGTTCGGCATCTGCACCGCTTCGGGGATTCGCCCGAACGAGTGACGTATGCGCTTCTTGCCAGTGAAAGACGTGGCGGAGGCGATCTGACCGGCCAGGGCGAGATCGGCAGTGGACTTGGCCATTCTATATTCCCAATCGCGGGCCGCTCTCGGAGAACGACGACCGCTTCAAATGCAGCAGCAGCCGCGCCGGCGCACGGGGGCGCTGTCGCGGCTTCAGGTTCTTCGGCGTCCACCCTCGGCCCCGAAGAGCCAGGACACCATCGATGTGAAGCTCCCTTGGGGAGGAGCACGCCTTCGCTCGGTCGGAGGGCGACGGACCGGGCCTCGGCGCTTTCGCGCATATCGGGGGATATCTGCGGGACCGGCACATATACGCGCTTCTCAGGCGAAATAAAGACCTTGCGTAAGATTTGGGCGCTCTGTCGATCCGCCCTCCCCTCGCGCCTTTTGTCCCTTGCCCGGCCGTCCCTGACGGCCTGCGGGCCGCGGACTGCAACCCTTCTGAACCAGGCAAGCGCGGGCTATAGAAGGGCTATGACTGCCTCTCATCGTTGCGGCTGGTGCGGCACCGACCCCCTCTATGTCGCCTATCACGACACCGAATGGGGCGTGCCCGAATACGATGCCCGCGCCCTGTGGGAGAAACTGGTGCTGGACGGGTTCCAGGCGGGGCTGGCCTGGATCACCATACTGCGGAAGCGCGAGACCCTGCGCGCCGCCTTCGCTGACTTCGACCCTCGCATCGTCGCCCGCTTCGACGACACCGACCGCGCCCGCCTGCTGTCCGACCCCGGCATCATCCGCTCGCGCGCCAAGATCGACAGCGCCATCCGCAGCGCCCAGCTGTTCGTGGACATGCAGGATAGGGGCGAGGACTTCTCGGCCTGGCTGTGGTCTTTCGTCGACGGTGCCCCGATCCAGAACCGCTGGTCCAGCCTGTCTGACGTGCCTGCACAGACGCCTCAGTCGGTCGCCATGGCCAAGGCCCTGAAGGCGCGAGGCTTCAACTTCTGCGGCCCCGTTATCGTCTATGCCTTCATGCAGGCCACCGGCATGGTCAACGACCACATCACCTGCTGCTTTCGCTGCGACGAGGTCAGAGACTTGTCCCGGACCTTCTGATCAGCCTATCCCACTGACTAACGGCGGCCATAGCCATGCCGCCGTCGACTCATTTCCTTGAGGTGTTGGCGATGACCTGCAGGACTCTTGGACAGGCTCTGGTTGCCGCCTTTGTCATGGCGACACTGGCCACTGTTGCACACGCCCAAGAGGCTTACAGGCCGGGCGAAACCTTTCGGGACATCCTGTCCGATGGTGTCTCGGGGCCGGAGATGGTTGTCGTGCCGCAAGGGCGATTTCTCATGGGCTCGCCGGCCAGTGAAGAGGGCCGAGAATTCACCGAGGGTCCGCAGGTCGAGATCACGATCCCCAGGCCCTTCGCCGTCGGCAAATATGAACTCACTTGGGACGAATGGGAGCAATGCGTCGCAAGGCAGGGCTGTCAGGACAACACCCGCAAGGGTTTCAGTGCGACTTCGGATCCCGACTGGTGGGGTGATGCCGGCTATGGGCGCGGCCGCCGCCCTGTCATCAATGTCAGCAAGGAAGATGCCGAGGCTTACGTCGCCTGGCTGAGTGCAGAGACGGGCGAGACCTACAGACTGCTCAGCGAGGCCGAGTGGGAATATGCGGCGCGATCAGGATCGACGGGTCGATTCTCCTGGGGCGAGGCCGAGCCGACGTGCGAGGCCGGACAGGAAAACAGGGCCAATTTCAACGGGCCTCATTCCGTGGGATTTCTTGCTGGCTGCACTGGCCGCCGAACCGAAACCGTCGGCTTTTCAGCGCCCAACGCCTTCGGCCTCTACGACATGCATGGCAATGTGCGCGAGTGGACGAAGGATTGCTTCCATGTCGGTCTGGAAGGGATTCCGACAGATGGTTCGCCCTGGCTGACCGATTGCGCCCGGGGCGGCGAAGGCAATGTTTTCCGCGGCGGTTCGTTCACCGGCGGGGTTGCCCAAATGCGTTCCGCAGCCCGCCAGGCGACCCCGCGCCGCGAGGTCAACCTGGGCTTTCGGATCGCTCGCGAACTGGATTGATCAAGGGCTAGGCCGCCGGATCCGGCCTTAGGCACCAGCAAACGACCGCTGATGTCGGTGCCCCTAGCTGCACGACTGAGGCGCAGCCGCCCGCTGTTCGGCTTCGGCGCTGGCCTCCGACAGCAATCGGTCGCGGGATGCCAGATCGGAAGGATCCAGCACGACAGACTGCAGAGCGGCACCGTTGGGGCCTCTGATTGCCACGGTGACCCGGCTGGCCGACTCGATGGACTCGGTCAGTTCTGGGTTCAGCCGGCCGCCCCATGGCGTCTTGACACTCAGTTGGGCGAGGCCAAGACCCATGAAGCCTTGGAACGGTGCGGTCCAGCGCCGTCCCGATGCATATTCAAGAGAGCCGGTCGCCCTTGCCGGAAGGCCGGAGCCGTTCTGGCTGGAATAGTTCAGGGTCACGGAGGTGACGGGTCCAAGCCCCTCGCTGACCTGTGCCACATACCCAAGCTTCACGGACAGTCCCCGGCTCAGATCCGATCCAGGGGCCGCAAGAATCCACTCCGCTTCACGACTCTCAATCGTTCCGGCCTCGCCGACATGAAGGCGCACGAGGACGGAATGTCCACGCTCTATGTCGTTAGCGATGGCGAGACACGTCCCTGGGCCAGCTGTTGCTGGGGACGCTCCGGCCAGAATAACGAGCATCGCTGCGCCTAAACGACCGATCATTGGCAACCCTCCCAGCCTCTGCGACACCATTAGCAAAACTAGCTTGCTGCTCGCCATAGCGACAGCGCCCTGTCTAGGTTGGCTGTCCGATCAGGATCAGCTTATGACCCTCCCAATGTGTTCATCCACACACCCCGTCATAACCGACATGGGCTTGCCCTCATGACTTCCGCCAAGCCCGACCACCCCGGCCCGTCGCTGGATCTGGAAACGGCTGCACAGCTGGCTTTTGGCGGGCTCGTCTGCGGTGTGGACGAGGCGGGGCGGGGACCGTGGGCTGGGCCGGTGTCGGCGGCGGCGGTCATCCTGAACCCCGACGACCTGCCGCCGGGCATCGACGATTCCAAAGCCCTGACCGCCAGGGCGCGCGAGCGGCTGGAGATCGAGATCAAGGCCCGCGCCCTGGCCTGGGGCGTCGGCTTTGCCTCGGTCCAGGAGATCGACAGCCTGAACATTCTCAA
This sequence comes from Brevundimonas vitisensis, assembly GCF_016656965.1. Lineage (NCBI taxonomy): Bacteria > Pseudomonadati > Pseudomonadota > Alphaproteobacteria > Caulobacterales > Caulobacteraceae > Brevundimonas > Brevundimonas vitis. The sequence goes on along the minus strand of NZ_CP067977.1, from coordinate 69,498 downwards.
GGCTACCGGCGTGGCCATGTGCCGGGCGATCGAGGCGCTGTCGATTGCCCCCGTCGCCGCCCTGGTGGACGGCAACCATGCCTTTGCCCTGCCCTGCCCGGTGCGCACCGTGGTCGGCGGCGACGGCCTGTCCCTGTCGATCGCGGCGGCCTCCATACTGGCCAAGACCGCCCGCGACCGGTTGATGATCGAACTGGACGCCGAATACCCCGGCTATGGCTTTGCCGGGCACAAGGGCTATCACGCCGCCGTCCATGTCGCGGCCCTGCACACCCTGGGTCCCTGCCCCGCCCACCGCCTCAGCTGGGCTCCCATACGGGCGCTGACCGCACGATCGGCCGAGATCGGTTCAGAATCCCGTTGAACCGCAAGATCATTGCGGCATAAGGCCCAGATGACTGCCCTGGCCACACTGACCGTCGACCTGAACGCGCTCGCGCACAATTTCCATGCGCTGAAGGCTGCCACCGGTGTGCCCGTCCATCCTGTGGTCAAGGCCGACAGCTATGGCCTGGGGGCCGTTGCCTGTGCCCGGCGGCTGCTGGCCGAGGGGGCCGACACCCTGTTCGTCGCTCGCGCGGCCGAGGGCGTAACCCTGCGCGAGGCCGTCGGCCCGGCCCCTGTCATCTATGTGCTGGACGGCTGCGTGCGCGGGACGGCCACGGCCCTGACCCAGGCGGATTTGCGTCCCATCCTCAACCACGCCGATCAGTTGTCTGACTGGCAGGCCGCGGGCGGCGGCCCCTGCGGATTGCAGATCGACACCGGCATGAACCGCCTGGGCTTCCGGCCCGAGGACGCGCCCGAACCCTTCGAAGGCCTGGCCCTGGTCATGAGCCATCTGGCCTGCGCCGACGATCCGGCCCAGCCGATGAATGCGCGACAGCGTGACGCCTTCGCCGCCGTCGCGGCCCGCTATCCCGGTGCCCTGCGGTCCTTTGCCAATTCCGGTGGTTGCTTCCTGGGCCCCGACTACGCCTTCGATGCCGTGCGCCCCGGCATCTGCCTGTACGGCGGCGGCCCCGAAGGACGGCCCGATGCGCGCTTGAAACCCGTCGCCACCCTGACGGCCCAGATCCTTCAGATCCGCGACGTCCCGGCGGGCGAAAGCGTCGGCTATTCGCGTGGCTATGTCGCTGCCACGCCCCGCCGCATCGCCCTGTGCGCCTCCGGCTATGCCGACGGGGTGGCCCGCTCCAACAGCCCCCTGGGTGCCGTCTGGCTGAACGGGACCCTCTGCCCGCTGCTGGGCCGCGTCTCCATGGACGTCATCGCCATCGACGTCACCGAAGCGGAGGCCACCCTGGGCGACACCGCCGAGCTTTTCGGCCCGAACCGCAGCCTCGACGACGCCGCCACCGCCGCCGGCACCATCGCCTATGAACTGCTGACCTCCGTCACCGCCCGCGTCGCGCGCCGATACGTGGGCTAAGCAAGACCCCTCCGTCACGGCGCGAAGCCGAGCCGCGCCACCTCCCGATCCGCGTTCGGCGAACAGGGATGAGACAGAGGGTACACCTCTCCTCCCCATCTCTGATGGGGAGGGGGACCGCGGAGCGGTGGAGGGGGCCTTTCCGCTTCACGGACAGAGACGTCAGTGCAACATGATCGTTGTTAACGTCGGCCTGCTTCGCTAACCCCTGAAGGCAACTCGCCACGGAGCCGTCCATGCCGCGCACGACCGACCGTTTCGACGGTGCCTCGACCTATATCGCCACCGACGATCTGAAGATCGCGGTCAATGCGGCCATCGCCCTGGAGCGGCCCCTGCTGATCAAGGGCGAGCCCGGCACCGGCAAGACCGTCCTGGCCTTTGAGTTGGCCGAGGCTCTGGGCGCACCGCTGATCACCTGGCACATCAAGTCGACCACCAAGGCCCATCAGGGGCTCTATGACTACGACGCCGTCAGCCGCCTGCGGGACAGCCAGCTGGGTGAGGCCCGCGTCCACGACGTGCGCAACTATCTGAAGCCCGGCAAGCTGTGGGAGGCCTTCACCGCCCCGGTCCGCCCCGTCCTGCTGATCGACGAGATCGACAAGGCCGACATCGAGTTCCCGAACGACCTGCTTCAGGAACTGGATCGGATGGAGTTCTTCGTCCAGGAGACGGACGAGACCATCAAGGCCCAGGTGCGCCCGATCGTCATCATCACCTCCAACAACGAAAAGGAGCTGCCGGACGCCTTCCTGCGCCGCTGCTTCTTCCACTACATCCGCTTTCCCGACGCCGAGACCATGCAGTCGATCGTCGAGGTCCACTTCCCGGGCATCAAGCCGCGCCTCGTCGCCTCCGCACTGAAAACCTTCTACGAAATCCGCGACACGCCGGGCCTGAAGAAGAAGCCATCGACATCCGAACTGCTGGACTGGCTGAAACTGCTGCTGGTCGACGACATCGATCCGGAAACGCTGCGCGAGCGGTCGCCGAACAAGCTGATCCCGCCCCTGCACGGAGCGCTGCTGAAGAACGAGCAGGACGTGCACCTGTTCGAACGCCTGGCCTTTTTGAACCGGCGAGAGGGCGCACGCCCCGGCGGTTGACCATTCGAAGGTCATCGAACAGGTTTCGTCAGGGCCGTTACCGCGATTTCACTGGATTACGGCGAAAGCAGGCGCAGGATAGGGACGTAATGGAAAAGACGATGCCCCGTCCTGTCCTGAAATCCCGAGCTGTCGGCGGAATGTCGATTGCGCTGCTGCTGGCACTGACGGCTGCCGGCTGCGACGGCGAGTCCAGCGTCCGCATCTCCTCGACCCGCAGCGATGACGATGGGCGCGGTGTCCTACGGGTGGTCGAAAGCCTGCAGTGTCCCCAGACGCTGGGCCCCCTGACCCGCAAGGGATCGGCTCAGGCTGGCGGGACCATCTGCACCTATGGCGGGCCACGCGGTGCCGAGGTCTCCCTGCATCTGGTGCGGTTGGATGACGAAACGGTCGACGGCGTCCTGGCCCAGTTCGAGAGCAGGCTGAGGCGGGATATGCCGCCGTCGATGCCGACGAACGCCGCCGCTGCGCCTGCCCAGACGACTGCGCCGGGCCCCGAGGGCGACACCGCGACGGTTCAGGCACCCGGCGTCACCATTCAGGCCAAGGGCGATGACGCCACCGTGCGCCTGCCGGGAATGAGCATTGTCACCGAGGGCGAGACCGCCAATGTCCGCATCGGCGGCATCAGCATTAAGGCCGACGACTCGGCTGGGCAGGTAGAGGTCGCGTCCGGCCAGGGCAGCGTCGCGCTTCAAACCCAGGGCGACGGCACCGAGGTCCGCACCCGTGCGGGCGGCGAATCGACCCGCGCCACCTGGATTCTGACTGACGACCGGCCGTCTCAGGCGAGGTGGCGGCTGGTGGGTTATGAGGCCCGTGGCCCGATCAACGGCCCGATCGTCGTGGCGACCGTTCGTACCAAGGACCGCGACGGCGATCCCATCATGGATGCGGCCAAGGATCTGGTGACGCTGAATGTGGGCGAATAGTCCCGATCGCCACTCTTACCCTTGATCGCCGCGCCCTGATGGGTCACCTGACCTGCCGTCGCCACCAGGACAGACCTTTGGCCCCGCGCTCCACCTCTTCCGACAAAGCTCCCAGAGCCTGGCAGCGCATGCTGTCCGGCCGCCGCCTCGATCTGCTCGACCCTTCGCCCTTCGATATCGAAATCGAGGACATCGCTCACGGCCTGGCCCGCGTCGCCCGCTGGAACGGCCAGACGACCGGCGAACACGCTTTTTCGGTGGCCCAGCATTCCTGCGTCGTTGAGGAGATCGCCGCCCACATCAAGCCGGGGCTGGAGCCGAAATGGCGTCTGGCAGCACTGCTGCACGATGCTTCCGAATACGTCATCGGCGACATGATCTCGCCGTTCAAGGCCGCGCTGGGCGTCAGCTACAAGTCCTTCGAGGCACGGCTGGAAGACGCCATCCATGTCCGGTTCGGACTGCCGCCCAAAACGCCTCAGCCGATCAAGAAGCTGATCAAGAGTGCCGACAAAGCCTGCGCCTATTTCGAGGCCACGCAACTGGCCGGGTTCAGTGCCAAGGAAGCACTGGGCTTCTTCGGGTCCCCACCGCCCGGCTATGATCTGATTATCGATCCGCTGCCTGCCCCGATCGCTCAGGCCCGCTATCTGGAACGGTATCGCGTCCTGGCCGAGGCCGTCGGCCTGCTGCCGGGTCCCGACGCCTGGCATACGGAATAGTCGATGGCGCAGGCGGGCGAGATCGGCGTTCGGATCGGCCTGTCGGCAGTGGTCATCGCCCTGCGTGACCGTCAGGCCGTCGTGCTGACCACCCCCGGCGACGAGGGAGGCCATCAAGCCGAGGCCGCTCTGCCCTTCGGTCCCTTCGACCCGGTGCGGGACCGCACTTTCGAACTGGCCCTGCGCGCCTTCGTGACCGCCCAGACCGGGTTCCGCCTGGGTTATGTCGAACAGCTCTATACCTTCGGGGACGCCGGGCGCAGCTCGCCACGGGCCACGCCCGGCCCGGAACGCAACCGCGAGGTCTCCGTCGGTTATCTGGCCCTGACGGTCGATGCGGCCGAAGTGCCCGACGCCGATGCCCGCTGGTCTCCGATCAACGACTTCTTTCCTTGGGAAGACTGGCGCACCGGTCGCCCGGCAGTGCTGGATCGCCTGGGTGATAGCCTGAACCAGTGGGCGGGCTCCGACCCGGCCCGCCGCAGCCGGGCGGATGCCCTTTTCGCTCTGTCGCCTGAAACGCGCTGGGCCGAGGGCCGGGTCCTGGAGCGGTATGAACTGCTGTACGAGGCCGGGCTGGTTGCCGAGTCCGCCCGCGATCGGGATCGGCCGCCGCCAGGGCACGCCCTGGGTCGCTCCATGGCCTCGGACCACCGGCGCATCCTGGCCACGGCCCTGGGGCGCCTGCGCAGCAAGCTGAAATACCGGCCTGTGCTGTTCGATCTGATGGACGAGACGTTCACTCTGTCAGGACTGCAGATTGCCGCCGAAGCGGTGGCGGGGGTCCCCCTGCACAAACAGAATTTCCGCCGCGGCGTCGAACGTACCGGTCTGGTCGAGGCGACGGGCCGCCTGTCCACCGGCACGGGCGGCAGGCCTGCCGAACTGTTTCGCTTCACCGGCGCAGATCCGCGGGACGGCCAGGCCCCCGGCCTGGCGCTGCCGGTGCTGAGGTAAAGCCAATCAGGCGATTGACAGCGCTGTCTTTCCTGCGCCTATCTAGGGTCGAAGCCGGCAGTGACCGGGCGGGAGGCAATATGATGAAACGTGCTCACGGCGTACTGGCCGCTGTTTTCCTGGCGCTTGCCGCCTGCGCATCGACCCCTTCGGATCAACAGACCGTTCCTGCCGGCTTCGTGCCGATCGATGCCGACGATCAGGTCGCGGCCATGGGGCGCGGGGTCAACATCATCGGATACGACCCGATCTGGACCGGGCGTGGCGAACCCCGGTTCGAGATGCGCCATTTCGAGATCATCAAGGACGGCGGCTTCCAGACCGTGCGGGTCAACCTGCATGCGTTTGAGCACATGGATTCGCAAAACCGGCTGGATGCCGATTGGCTGGCGACCCTGGACCGGGTCGTCGCCGGTGCTCTGGCTCAGGGCCTGACCGTCATCCTGGACGAGCACGACTTCAATGCCTGTGCCGAGGACGTGGTGGCGTGCCGGCCCAAGCTGCTGGCTTTCTGGAGCCAGATCGCAGAGCGGTACCGCGATGCGCCCAACACCGTCGTGTTCGAGCTGTTGAACGAGCCGAACCGGGCCCTAGACCCGCTCTGGAACGATCTGCACCCCGAACTGCTGGCCGTGGTTCGTCAGAGCAATCCGACGCGAAACGTCATCATCGGTCCGATCTTCTGGAACAATGTGAACTATCTGGATCAACTGGTCCTGCCGGAGGACGACCGCCATCTGATCGTGACGGTGCACTACTACCTGCCCTTCGCTTTCACGCATCAGGGTGCCCCCTGGACGCCCGAAAATCCGGAAACGGGCATTGCCTGGGGCAGCCCGGCCGATCGGGCGGCTTTGGCCGCCGATTTTGACAAGGTGGAGGCCTGGAGCCAGCGCCATGACCGGCCCATCCTGCTGGGAGAGTTCGGCGTGTACGACAAGGCTGAGCTGCAGTACCGCGTGGCCTGGACCGATGCCGTCTCGCGCGCGGCAGAGGCCCGCGGCTGGGCCTGGACCTACTGGCAATTCGACAGCGACTTCGTCGTCTATGACGTCGATGGCGACCGCTGGAACACTCCGATCTATCAGGCCCTGATCCCGGAGGCGCGCTGAGGCGAAATCATCGCCAATCAGGGCTTGCGGCGGCGCGAAAGGGCCATTAGACATCGCGCCTCGCTCGACCAAGCGACTTCGGCCCCGCGGAGAGGTGGCAGAGTGGTCGAATGTACCGCACTCGAAATGCGGCGTGCCTGGAAGGGTACCGTGGGTTCGAATCCCACCCTCTCCGCCACCTCTTCTGAGATAGTGTTACTATACAGTACCTTAGTAGAACTCGGCGAGTGGGTACCAACTCTGGTCCCAACGACTATCAGCAGCCTCGCAGACGCAGGGACTCGCCACTTCCTTTTTCGCGGCTAGGTCGAAATAGTTGAGCACCATGACGAGGAACAGTGTGTTTTCAACCCATCCAAAGCGGTCGGCGACAAACTCGCATCAATGTGCCGATCAAAAAGGTCCTTCGACGCTTCGCGGAAGCGATCCATTAGTCGCTGAACGGAAATCTGGTCTTGTGCCATGCTGCTGGATCGTAGAGCGCGGTAGGTCCGCTAGCCACCCATCAGCGACCCTCCGCTACCGATCCATTGCGGACTTTACCTTTCTTCAGTGGGCCTGGACTTCGCAGCTTCCGCCCGCATTCCGAATCTCACTGCGGGGATCAATGCGAGACCGACCACGGGAACGATGATCAGCCCGTACGGCCAGCCAAAGAAGAAGAATATGGCGAGCAACATGAGAGCAGTCAGCGTCCACAGCTTCCAACCGAGGGTCCGCAGATACGCGATGAATGTCGGTAACCCCATAAAACAACCTTAGCTGAGTAGCGTCCGCTTTCCACCCTCAGGCGACCGTCCGCTCCCGACCCAAAGCGGACATTGGGGCGTTTCAGAACTCTCGCATCACCTACATAGGACTGGCAGTGTTGCCTGAAGCGTGTCCCAGCAGAAGCGCGACCGGGCGATTGCCGCATCGCTTTCGATCAAAACGAGTGCTATGCGCACCTCATGCTGAAGTGGCTTGCAGTTACCACCCGACGGTTTGCGGTATTCGCCATCCTGTTGATGGCAGTCACCTTTGCCATGCCTGCTGCGGCAAGCCACGTTTGCGTCTCTCCAACGCCCGACCTCGCAATCTGCGCCGACGTTGCGTCGTCTGATCCCGCTGACGATTGTGCGGGTTGCCCGGACTGTGGGCCGGCTTGTGCGGGCGGGTGCTGTCACGCGCCGCATCCCGGTATGGCCGCAGATTTGATGGATCCGCAGACACCGGTCACATTCCAGCGACCCTCCACGTGGGCGCATGCCCTGCGCGCGCCAATGGATCGGCCGGCTGGGCCTGAGCGTCCGCCCAGACCCTGATCTCGACCGGGCGTGAGCCCGGCTGCCCCTTGAACAGTCGCGCGCCATGGCGTGCGGCCGAGCGCAGCGCCGACAGACGTCGGGCGAGGAACGATCATGCATATCAACAGACACGGGCTAATGACGGGAGCCGCCGTCTTGGCCGCTTTGGGCATCGGTTTCGCCGGGGCGCAATTCATCGACCGCCCGACGGCGGCGACCGAGGCGGAGCACGCCGACGACAATCATGAGGACGAGGGCGGCAGTCCCATCGTCGTCCTGAGCCCCCAGGCCGCCGAACGCGCGGGCGTCACCGTCGTCGGGGTCGAGCGCGGTGGGGGTTCGGAACTGAAGCTGCCGGGCCGGGTCGCCTTTGCGCCGGGGGCTGAGGCCAGCATCGATTCGCCACTGGCGGGCGGCGTCGTGCGGGTTCATGTCGGACCCGGCGATCGCGTTTCGGTCGGCTCGCCCATCGCCACGCTCAGAAGCACCGAGGGGGCCGGATCTCGCGCCACCGTCGATGCCGCCGCCGCTTCTGCCCAGGCCGCCGTAGCGGCCGAGCGGCGCGACCGGCAGTTGTTCGAACAGGGCTGGATCGCCCAGGCACGACTCGACATCACCACCGCAGAAGCCCGCCGGGCGGAGGCCGAACTGCGGGCGGCGCGCGCCCGGGTCGGGGTTTATGGCACCCCCGGCACGGATGGCAGCGTCGTGGTTCGCAGTCCGCTGGCCGGCATCGTCACCCATATCAGTGCGGCCCCGGGGCAGTTCCTGCACGAAGAAGCACCGCAGATCGCAACGGTGGCGGACGTGCGCCGGGTGGAGCTGGTATTCGACGCCCCACCGTCGGCTGCAGCGGTCCTGCGCATCGGCGACAGGCTGGAGATCGCCGTGCCGGGGGCCGAGCCAGCGACGGGCGTCATCAGCGCCATAGCGCCGGTCAATGCCGAAGGTGTCGTCATCGTCCGCGCCACGCCTACCGGCAGCCTGCCGCCAGCGGGGACCGTACTGTCCGCACGCATCCTGTCGTCAGGACCCGGCCCAGGCCTGACGGTGCCCGCCGACGCGGTCCAGACCGTGGAGGGTCAGCCCTCGGTCTTCGTCGTCGAGGGGGCCGGGTTTCGTGCCCGTCCAGTAGTCACGGGCCGGACGGCTGGCGGGCGGGTCGAGATCGTCTCGGGCCTGACAGGAGCCGAGCGGATCGCGGGTCAGGGGGCGTTTTTGCTCAAGGCCGAACTGGCCAAGGGCGACGCGGAGCATGGGCACTGACTATGCTGAACCGTATCATCGACATCTCCGTTCGTTTCCGCTGGCTGGTGGTGGCCCTTGCCGTAGCGTTGGCCCTGTTCGGCACTCGCGAGCTGCTGCAACTGCCGATCGACGCCGTGCCGGACATCACCAATCGGCAGGTCCAGATCACCACCGTTGCCCCGGCGCTGGGGCCTGAAGAGGTTGAGCGTCAAGTGACCTTTCCGCTGGAGACCACCCTGGCCGGTCTCCCGGGGTTGGTCGAAACGCGGTCCCTGTCGCGTCATGGCTTTTCACAGATCACGGCTGTCTTCACCGATTCGACCGACATCTATTTCGCGCGCAATCTAGTGAATGAGCGGATCCAGGCCGCCAGCGCGGACCTGCCGCAGGGCCTGTCGCCCTCAATGGGGCCGGTAGTCACGGGGCTGGGCGAGGTCTTCATCTGGACGCTGGAATTCGAGGGCGCGCCGGCTCGCCCCGGTGCGGTCTATGTGACGCCTGACGGCGAGCGGCTGACGACCGACGAGGAGAAGGCGACCTATCTGCGGACCGTGCAGGACTGGATCGTCGCGCCCCAGCTTCGCACCGTGCCAGGTGTGGCCGGGATCGATGTGTTGGGCGGCTACGTCAAGGAATACGCGGTGCATCCCGATCCGGCACTGCTGGCGGCTTATGGCGTCGGGCTGGTGCAGCTGGTCGAGGCGCTTGAGCACGCCAACCGGATCGCGGGGGCCGGCTACGTCAACCGGGCGGGAGAGGCCTATGTCGTTCGGGCCGACGCGCGGCTGAAGAGCCTTGACGACCTGGCCCAGACGCCGATCCTGAACCAGGGCGGTCGGGTCATCCGGGTCGCCGACGTGGCGACGGTGGAGATCGGACGTGCCCCCCGCTTGGGATCGGCCAGCGCCGATGGGCGCGAGACCGTAGTCGGCACGGCCCTCATGCTGCAGGGCGAGAACTCGCGTGCGGTTGCGCAGAGGGTGGGCAAGCGGATCAATGAACTCGGCACCAGCCTGCCGCCCGGCGTGGTAATCCGACCGGCACTGGACCGTACCGAACTGGTCGAGGCCACGATCAGGACCGTCGAGCATAATTTGGCGCTGGGCGCGCTGCTGGTGGTCGCCGTGCTGTTCTTTGCGCTGGGCAATGTGCGAGCAGCGATGATCACGGCTCTGGTGATCCCGCTGAGCTTCCTGTTCGCGGCCTCGGCAATGAACCGGTTCGGCATCAGTGCCAATTTATTGAGCCTGGGAGCCCTGGATTTTGGCCTGATCGTGGATGGGGCCGTGGTCGTGGTCGAGAACACCCTGCGGCGCCTGGACCTAAAGCGGGACGAAGCCGGACGGACCCTCACCCTCGGCGAGCGGCTTTCGGTCGCGGCGAGTGCGGCGCGTGAGATGGCGCGACCGGCCGCCTTCGGCCAGGCCATCATCCTGCTGGTATATGCCCCACTGCTGATGTTCGAGGGGGTCGAGGGCAAGATGTTCGGCCCCATGGCCGCGACGGTCATGCTGGCCCTGCTCGCGGCATTCGTCCTCAGCTTCACCTTCGTTCCGGCGATGGCGGCCCTGCTTGTGCGGGAACCGAGGGCGGCGCATCAGGAGACCCGCCTGACCCGCGCGGCCAAGGCCCGCTATCGCCCCCTGCTGAAAGCCGCCATGGCGCGGCCACGTGCAGTGATGGTCGGGGCCGGGATCGCCCTGGTTCTGGGCGCGGTCACCTTCATGACCCTGGGGCGCGAGTTCGTGCCCCAGCTCGACGAGGGCGATGTGCTGGTCCAGGCGCTGCGCGTGCCCTCGACCTCGCTGGAACAGAGCCAGGAGATGCAGTTCGGGGTCGAACGGACGCTGATGGCCATGCCCGAGGTGAGACGGGTCTTTACGCGCACGGGCACGGCCGAGGTGGCGTCCGACCCCATGCCGCCGTCCATTTCCGACACCTTCGTGATCCTCAAGGATCGCAGCGACTGGCCAGACCCTGGCCTGGACAAGGCGAGTCTGGTCGAACGGATGGAGCAGAACCTGTCGACCCAACTCGGCAACAGTTACGAGTTCACCCAGCCGATTGAGATGCGGTTCAACGAACTGATCGCGGGGGTTCGCTCCGACGTGGCGATCATGGTTTATGGCGATGATTTCGAGGCCATGACCCGCAGCGCTGAAAACGTGGCGGGGGTCCTGCGCGACATCGACGGGGCCGCAGATGTGCGGGTCGAGCAGGTCTCTGGCCAACCGACCATCACCGCCAGCGTGGACCGCACCGTGGCGGCCGCCCAAGGGGTTCATGCCTCGGACGCCGCCGATGCCCTGGCCATCGCCTTCGCCGGGCGATCGGCCGGTCAGGTGCTGGGGGGGGCCGCCGGTTCGACGTCGTCGTTCGGCTGGGCGACACGCTTCGCAACGACCCGACCGTGATGGAGCAACTGCCTGTCATGCCCGAGGACGCCACTACGGGCGCGCCGACTGTGCCCCTGTCGGCTGTCGCCCGTTTCGATATCGCCGATGGCCCGAACCAGATCAGCCGCTCGAACGGCAAGCGGCGGATGATCGTCCAGGCCAATGTGCGCGGTCGCGACCTGGGCAGCTTCGTCGCCGAGGCCCAATCCCGGGTTGCCGACGAAGTGACACCTCCGGCCGGGGGCTGGCTGGACTGGGGAGGTCAGTTCGAGAACCTGCAACGGGCCTCTGCCCGGCTGGGCCTGATCGTGCCGATTGTGTTTCTGACCATTGGCGGGCTGCTGTTCTGGGCTTTGAGGTCGGCCAAGGATGCGGCACTGGTGTTCGCGGGTGTGCCGCTGGCTTTGGTCGGCGGAGCCCTGACGCTGGCGTTGCGAGGCATGCCGTTCTCGATCAGTGCGGCCGTGGGGTTCATTGCCGTGTCCGGCGTGGCGACGCTGAACGGTCTGGTACTGATGCAGGCCATTCAGGAGCGCTTGGCTCAGGGAGCGGCCCCGTCCGTCGCGGCCTTGGAAGGTGCGGTCGACCGGATGAGGGCGGTCATGACCACCGCCCTGGTCGCCGTCCTGGGCTTCGTGCCCATGGCTTTCGCATCCGGTGCCGGCGCTGAGGTGCAGAAGCCATTGGCCACAGTGGTGATCGGCGGGCTGACGACCGCGACCCTCCTCACCCTGATCGTACTGCCCGTTCTCGTGGCACACTTTAATCGGAAGGGAGCGAGCGCATCGACTAATTGAATGTCTGCTTTCCACCCCTCCGAGACATTGGGGCAGTCCGCTTTCCGGCGGCTGCCCCAAGCCGGCTCAAAGGTCGATCTGTTCCGAGATCTCCAACGCGTCGTCCACTTCGATGCCGAGATACCGGACAGTGCTCTCTAACTTCCCGTGGCCGAGCAGGAGCTGGCAGGCGCGCAGGTTTCCGGGCTTCTTGTAGATCAAGGCCACCTTGGTTCTTCGAAGGCTGTGGGTGCCATAGGCGCTTGGGTTCAGGTCGATCATTCTCACCCAAGCATCGACCAGCCGAGCGTACTGCCTGGTGCCGATGTGCTCTCCATCTCGGCTGCGGCTGGGAAACAGCCAGTCGTCGCGCCGTCGCCCTCGGCGCTCCAGCCAGTGAGCCAAAGCTTCCCTCGCGGCTTCCGTGATCTCGAACGGCACCGGCCTTCCGGTCTTTTGCTGCACGATCGTCGATCGTTGCCGAATGACGCCGCCCTGAGCGATGTCGCCGAGCCGGAGCTTGACCAGGTCACAGCCCCGCAGTTTGGCGTCCAATGCGATGTTGAACATCGCCAGATCTCGGATCGATCCGACGGACTTGAGATGCTGTCGGATTGCCCAGATGTGCTTTGGCTTAAGCGGGGCCTTGGCTCCGGTCATTCGGCCAGCGTTCCAGGGCTTGCGGGGTAAACGAAAGAGATCGGGCTGGCTCATGGCCACCTCCCAAGATCGACGCCCCCTCCTGAGGATACGCTTCAAACAGCGGAGATGCGCCAACAGCGGTCATTGGCGAAGTTCCGAGAACCAGACATGAGCTTGGGTTCGATGACCGAGCTTAACTGCGCCGATCCCGGCACCTCATTGTGCCGCGATGGCGATGGATGACAAATCGGACGCGGCGTCGACCGGAACGCCCTCCGCCTTTCGTTCGGAATACCGATCGACGAGCTGGACGGCGTGGGGCCGGACCAGAATGGTGAAGCGCACCAGTTCCTCCATCACGTCGACGATCCGCTCATAGTAGGCCGAGGGCTTCATCCGGCCGGCCCTGTCGAACTCCTGGAAGGCCTTGGCCACGCTCGACTGGTTGGGGATGGTGATCATCCGCATCCAGCGGCCCAGAAGGCGCAGGGTGTTGACGGCGTTGAAGCTCTGCGACCCGCCCGACACCTGCATGACGGCGAGGGTCCGGCCCTGCGTCGGGCGCATGCTGCCCTGGCTCAATGGCAGGTGATCGATCTGCAGCTTCATCAGCCCGGAGACCTGGCCGTGCCGTTCCGGACTGCACCAGACCATGCCCTCCGACCAGAAGGCGTGTTCGCGCAACTCGCGCACCGCCGGGTGGTCGTCGTCGCCGGGCGCGCCCGGCAGGGGGAGGTCGGAGGGGTCGAAGATGCGGGTCTCGCATCCCATGCGCTGCAGTAGGCGGGCCGCTTCCTCGACGCAGAGCCGCGAATACGACCGCTCGCGCAGCGATCCGTACAAGAGAAGGATCCGCGGCGCCGGGTCGGTCGAGCCCAATCCCCGGGCGGGCTCGGCGGACAGATAGGCCGCGTCCAGGGCCGGCAGGTTATCCGGATCCGGCAGCGAACGCAGACGGGTGAAGGTCATTCAAAGGTCCTTGGTCAAATAGACGGCAGACGCCGGGCAGAGGTCCGCGAACTCGCGAGTTTGCCGGATCGCGGGCGGCGCGGACTCACGATCGGCGGCGACAAAGCCGCGCCCGGTGAAGAAGCGCTCGGCCGTCGTGGTGAGCAGGTGCAGACGTGCAGCGCCCAGGTCGCCGGCGGTGGTCTCGGCGGCGGCCAGCACCCGACTTCCCAGGCCGCGGGCCTTCTGGTCGGCAAGTACGACCAGGGAGCGCAGCAGCAGGTCGCGCCGCTCCCCTTCCAGCCCGACGTAGCCGATGACCGCGCCGTAGTGGTCGGCGCTGAAGTATCGCCCGGCGCCCGGCTCAGGCAGGTTCTCGCCACGCAGGGCCGCGATCAGATCGACATCGGTCGAGTCGACCAAATGCAGACTGACCATCAGCCGGCGTCCTTCGGCGGGGCCGTGTCCGGGAACCAGCGTCGGCCCATCCAGAGCGCGACCGACACGAGCAGGATCAACACCGGCACCTCGACAAGGGGGCCGATGACGGCCGCGAAGGCGACCGGCGAGGTCAGGCCGAAGGCCGCGATGGCCACCGCGATGGCCAGTTCGAAATTGTTCGAGGCCGCGGTGAAGGCCAGGGCGGTGGTGCGCGGATAGTCGGCTTCGATCAGCTTGCCCATGAGGAAGCTCACCACGAACATGACGAGGAAGTAGATCGTCAGGGGAATGGCGATGCGCAGGGCGTCCAGCGGCAAAGCCACCACCTCCCCGCCCTTGAGGCTGAACATGACCACGATGGTGAACAGCAGAGCGATCAGGGTGATCGGCCCGATGCGCGGCAGGAAGCGCCGCTCGTACCAGTCGGCGCCGCGGCGAGCGATCAGGCTGCGTCGGGTCAGGAAGCCGGCTAGGAACGGTAGGCCAAGGTAGACGAGCACCGCGCCGGCGATGGTCCAGACGCTGACGTCCACCACGCTGCCCTGCAGGCCGAACAGGGGCGGCAGGACGGTGAGGAAGATCCAGGCATAAAGGCTGAAGAACAGGATCTGGAAGATCGAGTTGAAGGCTACGAGGCTGGCGACATACTGGTTGTCGCCCCGCGCCAGCTGGTTCCAGACCAGGACCATGGCGATACAGCGCGCCAGCCCGATCAGGATGACGCCGGTCATGTATTCCGGCTGATCACGCAGGAAGATCACCGCCAGGGCGAACATCAGCACCGGGCCCAGCACCCAGTTCTGGAACAAGGACAGGGCCAGGACCCGCTTGTCGGCGAAGACGCGCGGCAGTTCCTCGTACCGGACCTTGGCCAGCGGCGGGTACATCATCAGGATCAGACCGATGGCGATCGGGATATTGGTCGTGCCGATTGAGAGGCTGTCGACCCAGGTCGGCAGGCCCGGCGCCAGCGTCCCCATAGCCACGCCCAGGCCCATGGCCACGAAGATCCACAGCGTCAGCCAGCGGTCGAGGAAGGACAGGCGACGCGGCGCAGCGTCCTCCACGCGGGTGTCGATCATCGCTTCACCCGCTGGCCGGCGGCGTCGATGACGACCTCGCCGTCCTCCTTGGTGAAGGGCTTGAGATCATCGGCGGGCAGGAGGTCCAGAACGGCCTCGGACGGTCGGCACAGGCCGACGCCGAGCGGACTGACGACGATCGGGCGATTGAGCAGGATCGGATGGGCCTCGATCGCATCGAGCAACTGATCGTCCGTCAGGCCCGGGTCCCCTAGGCCCAGTTCGGCGAAGGGCGTGCCCTTCTCGCGCAACAGATTGCGCAGCGGCTTGCCGGCCCGTTCGGCCAGCCAAGCGACCATGGTCCGCGACGGCGGGGTCTTCAGATACTGCACGACATGCGGCTCGATGCCGACGTGGCGGATCAGCTCGAGCGCGTTGCGCGACGTCCCGCAGGCGGGGTTGTGATAGATGACAATGTCCACGGGATCCTTAGGGGCAACAGGGCGCGAGTTCAGCCAGCAGGGGTTCGCACAGGTCCGCCCTGCCCCCGCAGCAGTCCTTGAGCAGGAAGAGGACCAGGTCGCGAAGCCGATCCAGGTCGGCCCGGTAGATGATCGACCGGCTGCGCCGCTCCGACCTGATCAACCCCGCGCGCGTCAGGACGCCGAGATGGGACGACAGGGTGTTGGCCGGGATCACCAGATGGTTGGAGATGTCACCGGCCGGCAGACCATCGGGTTCGTGACGCACGAGGAGGCGAAACGCCTCCAGCCGCGTCGATTGCGCCAAGGCGGCGAGAGCGAGAATCGAAACTTCGGTTTCCATATTTCCAAATTAGTCGAAATATGGAAATGTTCAAGCCCGCTCGTCTGCGGGTGCGGCAGTTCAGGCATCGGTGACGACCTGATCTTTGACGACTGCCGCCTAAAAGATCGCAGAGTAGCGACAGCCGAGTTTAAGGGTCGCTGGGCTATACTCTCCGTCGAGACCATGGACTTTGGCCACGAGGTCGACAGTTGGCCTATTTCGCACGTCTGTCGGTCCGGACGCGGTGCGCTGATCTCGCGATCAGGCGGCGGGAGCCGCCGACGCCCCCTTCTGGGCGAGCCAGGCGTCGATCAGGGTGATTTCGCGCTCCTGCGCCGTGATCACCTCCTGGGCCAGGTTCCGCGCTTGGGCGTCCTTGCCTTGCGCGAGCTCCACACGGGCCATCGAGACGGCGGCGACGTGGTGACCTCGCATCTGCTTCATGAAGTCGATGTCCGCGTCCCCGGTGAAGGCGGGCATCGCCTCCATCATCGTGTTCATCGAGGCCTTGTAGCCTTGGGTGGCGACGGAGTCGCCGGGCGCAGGCGCAGCCATGCCGCCCTCCATTCCGCCATGGGCGTCCGCCGCTGCGGGGGCCTCAGGCGCGGCTACGGCGGGCTCTTCGGCTTGCGGGGAACAGGCCGTAGCCAAGGCGCAGGCGGCGAGGACGAGGCTGATGCGTTTCATGACGGCTCCTTGGGATCCCGACGTTAGCGACCAGGAGGGCCCATTCGTTCCGCCAACTCTACCGTCCGGCCCGCGCCAAGAGCTCGATCAGCTCGCCGGCCTTTGCCTTGCGATCCTCGGGATCGTCGCCGGTCATAGCGCCCATGACGCAGTGGTCGAGGTGATCCCGTAGCACTTCGGTCTCCACGCGATGGAGCGCGGCTCGAACGGCCTGAAGTTGGGTCAGCAAGTCGACGCAATACCGGTCATCTTCAACCATGCGGGAGATTCCCCGCACCTGGCCTTCGATCCGGCTGAGCCTGTTGAGGACTTTGGGTTTCGTGTCGGTTTGCATGCGGCTGTCCTCCTGAGCACCCCCATATACCCCAGACGGGTATCTTGCGATATACCCCCCATGGGTATATGTTAGCTCTTCGGTCAGCCGGAGAGAGCGACATGTCCACGCATCCTCACAATCATGCCTCGGGTCACGCCTGCTGCGGGGCGAAGGCCTCGGATGGCGCGGCAACGGTCAAGGATCCCGTCTGCGGCATGTCGGTCGATCCGACGGCCACCGCTCACCGAGCCAGTCATGACGGTCAGGACTATTTCTTCTGCTCGGCGGGGTGCCGGACCAAATTCATCGGCGATCCGATGCGTTACCTGAACCCTCCCGTGGAGGCCGAGCCGGCCGTTCCCGGCGCCATCTACACCTGCCCGATGCACCCCGAGATCCGGCAGGAAGGCCCAGGCTCCTGCCCGATCTGCGGCATGGCGCTTGAGCCGGAGACGGTCACGGCGGAGGCCCCGCCCAACCACGAGCTGATCGACTTCACCAGACGCTTCTGGGTCGGTCTGGTCCTGACCCTGCCGGTCTTCGCCCTGGAAATGGGCGGACACCTGGCCAATCTCCACATGTTCATCCCGGGCCAGATGTCGAACTGGATCCAGTTCGCTTTGGCGACCCCCGTGGTTCTCTGGTGCGGCTGGCCCTTCTTCGAGCGCGGCTGGACATCGCTGCGCACCCGGCGGCTGAATATGTTCACCCTGATCGCCATGGGGGTCGGCGTGGCATGGCTTTACAGCGTCGTGGCCGTCGTCGCGCCAACCCTGTTCCCGCCCGCCTTCCTGAAGGCCGACGGCAGTGCGCCGGTGTATTTCGAGGCGGCGGCGGTCATCACCGTGCTGGTCCTCGTCGGGCAGATTCTGGAACTGCGCGCCCGCGAACAGACGTCGGGCGCGATCCGCGCCCTGCTGGACCTCACGCCCAAGACCGCGCGCCGAATCCGGGCGGACGGCATCGATGAAGATGTCTCGCTTGACCAGATCGCCGTCAGCGACCGCCTGCGGGTAAGGCCCGGAGAGAAGATCCCGGTCGATGGCGAACTCCTGGAGGGTCGGGTCGCTGTCGACGAATCCATGGTGACCGGCGAGTCCATGCCGGTGACCAAGGATGTCGGCGACCGCGTCGTGGCTGGCGCGCTCAACAAGACCGGATCCTTCATCATGCGCGCCGACAAGGTGGGCGCCGACACCCTGCTGGCGCAGATCGTCCAGATGGTGGCCCAGGCCCAGCGCAGTCGCGCCCCGATCCAGCGGCTGGCCGATACGGTCTCCGGATGGTTCGTTCCCACGGTGATCGCGATCGCCCTGCTCGCCGCCGTCGTCTGGGGCCTGGTCGGTCCCGAGCCCCGTTTGTCCTACGCCCTGGTCGCCGCCGTTTCGGTGCTCATCATCGCCTGTCCCTGTGCGTTGGGTCTGGCGACGCCGATCTCGATCATGGTCGGGGTGGGACGTGGCGCCCACGCCGGCGTCCTGATCAAGAACGCCGAGGCGCTCGAACGCTTCGAGAAGGTCGACACTCTCGTTCTGGACAAGACCGGCACCCTGACGGAGGGCCGTCCGTCGGTGACGGCGATCCTGCCCGCCCTCGGCTTCGTGGAAGCGGACATCCTGCGTCTTTCGGCCAGCCTCGAGCGGGGCAGCGAACATCCGTTGGCCGACGCAATCGTCCGGGCAGCCAAGGACCGGGACATCCCCCTTACCGAGGCCGCGGACTTCGACAGCCCGGTCGGTCGCGGCGTTCGCGGGACGATTGAGGGCCGCCAGGTCGCCCTGGGCAACACCCGTTTTCTCGGCGAGCTTTCGATCGACGTCTCCGCGCTGGAGCCGAAGGCGGAGGCCCTTCGCCACGACGGAGCCACCGCCATATTCGTGGCGATCGACGGAAAGGCGGCCGGGGTCATCGGCATCGCCGATCCCATCAAGGCCACCACGCCGGCTGCGATCCTCGCGCTGAAAGCGGCCGGTCTGCGGCTGGTGATGATGACCGGGGACAACCGGACGACGGCCGAAGCGGTCGCGCGGCGCCTCGGCATCGACCAAGTCCAGGCGGAGGTTTTGCCGCAGGATAAGGCGTCTGTGGTTCAACAGCTTCGTTCGCAGGGTCGGATCGTCGCCATGGCGGGGGATGGCGTCAACGATGCCCCTGCCCTCGCCGCAGCCGATGTCGGCGTCGCCATGGGGGCGGGTTCGGACGTCGCCATCGAAAGCGCCGGCGTCACCCTGCTGGGCGGAGATCTGCAAGGCATCGTGCGCGCACGGCGTCTATCCCGCGCGGTGATGGGCAACATCCGCCAAAACCTCGTTTTCGCCTTCGGCTACAACGCCCTTGGCATCCCCGTGGCGGCTGGCCTGCTTTATCCCGTCTTCGGCTGGCTTCTCTCGCCTGCCCTTGCGGCGCTCGCAATGGCGCTCTCCTCGGTCAGCGTCATCGGCAATGCGCTGAGACTGCGCGCGGTGAGGCTTTAGCCAGGATAGGCAATCAACAGTCCGCCCACCCACCCAAGGGAGGAACCGGCTGTGACGGGCCGGATTGATTCAGACGCTGACCGCAGTCTCCAGGCTTTCGCAGCGGCAGGCGAAGACGAACTGAAATTTCTGAAGAGGATACGGACGATGTCTCATCAACAGATGGACCACGGCGGGCAAGGCAACGCTCGTGGACTCGGCCCTTATCGGAGCCTGTACCTCGAGTTGGCGCTCGATTTCGTCATCATGTACCTGGTCATGTACACGATGATCGCCACGCTCGGTCACTTCTATCTCAATTTGAACAACGTCTACATGACCCTGATGATGGTCGCGCCGATGGCGGTCCTCATGCTCGTCTTCATGCGGTCCATGTACCCGTCGCGCAAAACGAACCTGGTCATTGGAGCGGTCGCCGTCGTGATCTTCGTCGGCAGCTTCGTCGGCATGCGCACCCAGGCGTTCGTTGGCGACGACGAATTCCTGCGATCGATGATCCCGCACCATTCCGGGGCTGTGTTGATGTGCGAGCAAGCCTCCCTGACCGATCCGGAGATCATCGCCCTGTGCGACGGCATCGTGCGTGGTCAACAGGAGGAGATCGCCCAGATGCAGGCGCTCCTCGAGAAGCGTCGCCGCTGACCCCGGCGTGCGGGGGAAGGCCTCAGCCGCCCCCCGCTTCCTCTTCATGAGGGACGCGGTCGTGTGGCGCGTAGAGAAGCAGAAGGCCGGGACCGGCCAAACGTCTGGAGACTGAGTATGCGTTACTTCAACCCCGCACCCTTCATCGCCGTCGCGGCGGTCGTGGCCTTCGCCGCCGGACCGGCGGCGGCCCACGCTCGCCTGGTCAGCGCCACCCCGGCGCCCGACTCCACCGTGGCCGCGACCCGGACGCTGACCTTGACCTTCAGCGAGCGCTCTGTGCCTGCGTTCTCCGGCTTCGACGTGGTCAACTCGGCCGGCGAGAAGCTCGCGGTCCGCACTTCGGTCGCTGAAGACGGCAAGACCCTGACCGGGACTCTGAGGCGACCGCTGACTGCTGGCGACTATCGCATCGACTGGCGCATCGCTTCGAGCGACGGTCACCGCATGACCGGCTCGTACACCTTCACGGTGCGCTGACGCCGTGCTCGAGATCGCGGTCGTCGCGCTCCGGTGGCTCCAGTACGCCGGAGCCGTCGTCCTTCTCGGGACGCCGTTGTTCCTGTTGTACACCTTCAGGCGCGGCGACGGCGTGGATCTCACCTGGTCGCGCGCGATCCTGATAGGGTCAGGTTTGGTCGTCGTCGCGAGCGCGCTCCTGGCGCTACTCGCACAGACAGCGGTCATGGCGGGCTCGCTGGCGGAAGCCATCAAGCCTGTGTCTCTGTCTTTCATGATCACCGGCACGGCCTTGGGGAAAGCCATGGTCGCGCGGGCCGCCCTCGCCCTCGCAGCCGTCGTCGCGGTCCTGGCCTTGAGACCGGGCAAGACGGCCTGGAGCATCTCGCTAGGCCTCGGGCTCTTCGTGGTCGCGAGCTTCGCTTGGACTGGACACGGCGCGGCGACAGAAGGCCCCGAGGGCCTGGTCCACCTCGCCTCCGACATCGTCCATTCCGTCGGGGCGGCCCTTTGGCTTGGTGCGCTTGTAGCGCTGACGATCCTGCTGCTTCGCCGCCCCGGGGTCGACGATGGGGCCCTCTACCGCGCCTTGCATGGGTTCTCGGGCCTGGGCACGCTCGCCGTAGCCCTTCTTGTGGCCACGGGTCTCGCGAACAGCTGGTTCCTCGTCGGATCGGAGCGTTTCGTGAACCTTGGCGAAAGCCTCTATGGACAGCTTCTGATCGCCAAGCTGGCGCTCTTCGTGCTGATGCTGGGCCTGGCGGCGGACAACCGTTTCCGCCTGACACCCGCCCTGCGTCTGGAACTGGAGCACACAGGACAGTCAATCTCGGCGGTTCGACGGCTGCGGCGCAGTATCGTCACGGAGACGGCCCTCGGGCTCGTCGTCCTCGCCGTCGTCGCGCTTATGGGCACCCTCCCTCCGCCGGTCGCGACGTGATCCGACGATCTAGTGGCCCGCGGCGTGGAGCGCCGCTGCGGTCGTGGCGCCATTCTCCGAGGTCGAGATGTTGTCACGTCCTCCCATCGGGCGTCCCGGATCCCGGCTTAAGCGGACAAATACGGTCTGAACGCCGCGCGCTTTCGCACTGAGGCGTTCAAACCGGAGAGGCGGATTACCGCGGAGCGCGCGACGACCAGTGAATGTGATGGATGCGCCAGCCGTCGGCGTGGCGCTTTAGCACCATGGTTTCCGTTGTCAGACGGTCCACGGCGCGTCCGTTGAACTGACCGGTGGTGCGGCCTTCGCTCGTGATCCACGCCACATCGCCGTCCGCCCAGCCCGATCTGCGGCTTACGACATTGTCCGACGCGGCCGCGAAGGCGGCGTCCGACGCAAGATGGTGAGAGGCGTATTCGTTGCGCGAGCGCTCCGCTCCGCCCTCTTCAAAGATCATGACGTCGGGGGCCAGAAGCAACAGGGCGGCAGATGTGTCACCGGCCTTGAGCGCGGCATGGAAGGCATCGACGGTCGTGGCCGCCTCCGTCGCTTCCGCGCTGATCGACCCCGCAGTCTGGGCATGGCCGTGAGAATGGTCCTGCGCGACAGCGGGCGTCACCGACAGGACGGCGAGAGAGAGGGCGAGAACGAGAGGTTTGGGGGACATGATGGGCTCCGGCTTATGAATCAGGTGAGACAAGGTCAGGTCAGGTGGGCGGGTTGTGACGGGCGAACACCTGCGTCGCGCCGGAGCGAAGCACCAGCAGCGTGTCGTAAGGGTCCTTGTGTCCCTGCGGCGTCTCCATGCCGGGCGAACCGAGGGGCATGGCCGGAACCGCGAGACCGAGCGCTGCCGGCCGCTCGGCAAGCAACCGTATGACGTCCCGTGCCGGAACATGGCCCTCTACGACATAGCCATCAATCAACCCGGTGTGGCAGGAGGCCAGGCTGTCCGGAAGCCCCCGGCTGCTGCGGACGGATTGGAGGCTCGGCAGAACGGTGACGGTCGTGTTGAAGCCAGCCTCCCGCATGTGCGAGATCCAGGCGTCGCAGCACGCACAGGTCGGCGTCTTGAAGACCGTGAGGGTTCTCGACGCCTGGGTCTGGGCGCAGGCTGTTCCGGTCAGGGCGACGCTAACGGCGGCGCCTAAGAAAAGCCTTCGGTGGAGGTAGGCGGTCGTCAAAAGGGCTCTCCCTGATCGCTGTGAACGGTGCGTCTGGCGTCGGCATCCGGCATCCGACCGAAGGTGCGCCGCCTCAGCCACTGGCGGCTCGGTCGCTCGACCAGACCATAGATGGCGGCCGCCGCGGCGAGGGTCACCGCCAGCATCGCCGCCAGTTCCAGAAGCCCCATTCGATAGTCGCCCGGCCAGCCCCCGATGGCCTGGGCGGCATTGCGCCAGACCATCAGGATCGGAATATGGACGAGGTAGAGGGCGAACGAGGCCTCACCGGCGAAGATTGCGACCGGGTGCGACAGGAAGGTTCTGACACCCGCCTTGGCGAGCAGCGCCAAGGCGAGAACGAAGGGTCCCGACGCGGCGACGATAAGGCGATCATCGGCCCCGATCTGCATAGCGAGCAAGAGGAGCGCGGTGGCTCCGACGGCGCCGACGATCGCGACGCGCGGGGACGGCGCCCAGCGCGCTCCGAGATAGTAGAGGCCAATCCCGAGCAGGAACTCCGGAATGATGCGCAAGACGCCCATATTGTCTTCCGCCCGGGGCAGAACCGAGCCGAACCAATGCCGGTAGATCGCATCCAGCAGGATGAACAGGCTCGTCGCCGCGGCTACGAGCATCCATGGCCTGTGTCGAAACCGCAGGGCGACCGCAGCATAGGCTGGAAAAGCGAGATAGACGAACCATTCGGCTGACAGCGACCAGGCGGGACCGTTCCACAGGACCATCCCGTCTCGCGGCAACCAGGCCTGAACCAAAAAGAGGGTGGCCAGAAAATCCGCAGGATTGAACCGCCCGGGCTCCAGGCCGATGCCCAACACCGGCGCGGCGAGCACCAGCAACAGCATCGCCAACAGGATGAACAAATGCGCCGGGTATATGCGCGCGAACCGCGCCGCGATGAACCGCCTGTAGTTCACTGGCTGATCACCCTGCAGGTAAACGTGGGTGAGGATGAACCCAGACAGGATGAAGAAGATATCGACCCCGAGACGGGCCCGGTTTAACAGTCCGGTCGCACCTTCGGGCAGCGTCCATTGCAGCTGGTAGTGAAACAGCACCACGCCGAGCGCGAGGAAGAACCTCACCCCCGTCAGCGGATCGAGCCGATCCGGAAACGGACCCGCGGCCGGATCTGTCCTCTCGCTCACATCGCCTCCCCCGACACGAGCGGGTCCTCCCGGTCGTTCTCTGATATCTACGCGGCGGACATCTCGTCCCCTCGTAAGGGGCCGGACGGTTTGGCGCGTATGGCAAAGGGGGCGTGATGCAGGTGCGCAATGACTGATGAGATCGAACGACTGATTGCGGCGGAAGGGCCAGACGATGCGGGGCGGCTGGACGGCCTGGAAGACGCTGTCTGGACACGGATCGCCGTGCGCCGGGAGGCGGCGTCAATGGGCCAGGTTCGGGTCGCCGCCGTAGGGCTGGCGCTCGTGCTCGGCGTGGCCAACGGTGGATTGCTCCTCGTGGCGTCGCCGCGGCCTGAGCCCTCTGAGTTGCGCATCTTCACCGTCTCGGCGGGCCTGTCGCCGCTCGGTCCACTGGATGCCCGGGGATGAGAGCGCGCTGGAAATCGATCGTCCTGACAGCCGTGCTGGCGGCGCTCGCCAGCGGCGCGGCGACCTGGGCGAGCGCAACCTGGGTCATGCGCGAGCGTCAGCCGCCGAGCCTGCATAGCGTCGTCCATGAGCAGTTGAACCTGAGCGCTGAACAGGATGGTCGTCTGGACGCGATCGAAGCGCGCTTCGCCGCGCGCCGCCCCGGGCTGGAGGCAGAAGTGCGAGCCGCCAACCGCGAGCTCGCCGCCGCCATCGCTGCAAGCGATGGGAACACGCCCCAGGTGCAGGCGGCGGTGGATCACTTCCACGTGGCCATGGGCGATCTGCAGAAGGCGACCATCGCCCACGTCTTCGAGATGCGGTCGGTGCTCACCCCGGCGCAGGCCGAGGTCTTCGACGCCGCCGTGGTGGACGCCCTGCGTGCCGACGCCGGCTAGGCGCGGCGCGTGAAGGACGGCGACAGCATTGAAGCCCGCGCAGCTGGCGGCGACGCCGGCGCGTTCGGCGCCTTGATGGCGGCGACCAAGGGCGATCTCTACAGGTTCGTGCGCCGCTATGTCGGCGACGAAGCGGAAGCGCACGACCTGCTCCAGGAAACTTACACCGCCGCATGGCTCGCCCTGCGAAGGTACGATCCGGCTCGCCCCTTCGAGGTCTGGCTCCGCTCGATCGCCCTGAACAAATGCAGGGACTGGAGCCGTCGGCGTGCGGCGCGTCGGGTGGTGCGCGGCGTCATGGGCCTCGACGCCCCCGAAGCGTCAGCGGTCCGGATGGAAACGCCATCTCCCGAAGCCCGACTGGACGATCGCCGTCGCGCCGAGGCGCTGCGCAGCGCGCTGACCCGCCTGCCTGACGGCCTCAAGGCCCCTCTCCTGCTCGCTACGCTCGAAGGTCGCTCGCACGGCGAAATCGCGGCGATCCTGGGCGTCACGACCAAGGCCGTGGAGACGCGGATCGCCCGCGCCCGCAAGCGACTTGCCGAGGACATGGCCGTTCCGGGAGGTGCTTGATCTCATCGGCCCGCCCGATGGCGAAGGGCGTTTCTTTTCGCGGTGTGGCGACCTGACGCAAGGGCGTTGTCGCCGACGTGCGTATGTCAACCAGAAGCCGACACGCGTCCGAGGAACCCCACGCTTATGCCCATGCCAAGTTTCGATCGCCGAATGCTTCTCAGGGGCGCCGCCGTTGGCGGCGGGCTGCTTGGCCTGCAGGGACTTCTGCCGGCCTGGGCGCAGACCGGTACGGCGGGCTTGAGAACGGACCTGCCGACGTTGAGCGGGCCCAACATCGACCTGACAGTCGGCCACTCGCCCTTCACGGTCGGGGGGCGGACCGGCCATGCCGTGACGATCAACGGAGTGCTCCCGGCGCCCTTGCTGCGCCTGCGCGAGGGACAGAACGTGCGACTCTCCGTGACCAACGGGCTGGATGAGGACACTTCGATCCATTGGCACGGCCTATTGCTGCCGTTCCAGATGGACGGCGTCCCGGGCATCAGCTTCCCGGGCATCAAGCCGCGGGAAACCTTCGTCTATGAGTTCCCGATCAAGCAGTCGGGCACCTTCTGGTATCACAGCCACTCCAACCTTCAGGAGGCGATGGGCCACTACGGTCCGATCGTCATCGACCCGGCGAACGCCGATCCGGTCGCCTACGAGCGCGAGCATGTGCTGGTCCTGTCGGACTGGAGTTTCATGCATCCGCACGAAATCCTGGCCAAGCTGAAGAAGAGCCCGGGCTACTTCAACCAGCAGCGCACCACGCTGGCGGGGCTCATGGACGGCAGCGACCGCATGAGCCTGGAGGAACGGCGCATGTGGGGCCAGATGCGGATGGACCCGCGCGACATCCTCGACGTCAGCGGATCGACCTACACCTATCTGATCAACGGCCATGGGCCGCAGGAGAACTGGACCGGCCTGTTCCGGCCCGGCGAGCGGGTGCGGCTGCGCATCATCAACGCCTCGGCCATGTCCATCTTCAACGTTCGCATCCCGGGCTTGCCGATGACCGTGGTGCAGGCCGACGGCGAGAACGTGCGCCCGGTCGAGACGGACGAGTTCCAGATTTCAGTCGCCGAGACCTACGACGTCATCGTCCAGCCGACCGAGGACCGCGCCTACACCATCGTCTCCGAAGCCATCGACCGGTCCGGCATGGGCCGGGCAACCCTGGCGCCGCGCCTGGGCATGACCGCCGAGGTCCCTCCCCTGCGCGAGGTCCCGAACCTCACCATGCGCGACATGGGCATGGGCGGAATGGATCACGGCGCGATGGGCGACATGTCCGGTATGGACCATGACGCGATGTCCGGCATGGACCACGCCGCTCCGACCCAGAACGCGCCCGCAGCCGGCGAGATGGCCGGGATGTCCATGTCGGGCATGAACATGCGCGATCCCGAGAACGCTCCGCCCGACATGGCGGTGGGCGTCGGCGTCGATGCGATCGCCATGGACCCCGCCAACCGTCTGGGTGAGCGTCCGATCGGTCTCACGACCGTCGATCATCGCGTCCTCGTCTACACCGACCTGGTGTCGCTCCAGCCGAACAAGGACCCGCGCCCCCCGTCTCGGACGATGGAGATCCACCTGACCGGCAACATGGAGCGGTTCATGTGGGGCTTCGACGGCCGAAAGTTCAGCGAACTGGTCGAACCGATCCGCTTCGAGCGCAACGAGCGGGTGCGGGTGACCCTGGTCAACGACACCATGATGGCCCACCCGATCCATCTGCATGGTCATTTCTTTGAACTGGTGACCGGCGGACCGGCCGGGCACCAGCCCCTCAAGCACACGGTCAACGTCGCGCCCGGCGGCAAGGTGACCTTCGATCTGACCGCCGACGCGCCCGGTGATTGGGCCTTCCACTGCCACATGCTGATGCACATGCACGCCGGCATGTTCAATGTTGTGACGGTGCGGCCCATGGACGGAGCTGCGTCATGAACCGCCTCGCCGTCGCCCTCGCCCCGCTGGTGCTCGCCGCCAGCGCCTTCAGCGCCCAGGCCCAGGACCCTCACGCGGGCCACACGATGCCGGCGACCGCGGCGCCGACGCGCCCCGCGCCAGCACCGCGGCCCACGCCACAGGCGCCGGCCCGACCGGCGCAGGATCCGCACGCCGGTCACGTCATGCCGCCCGCGCAGACGCCGCCCGCCGCGGATCCGCATGCAGGCCACCAGATGCCGGCGCAGCCCGCGCCCGTAGACCCGCACGCGGGACACCAGATGCCGGCGGCGACGCCCGGCCAGGCTGATCCGCACGCGGGCCACGACATGTCGGCCATGTCGCCCGCGCAGACCGACCCTCACGCCGGGCATGACATGTCGACCATGAGCATGGGGCCGCCCGATGTGGCGACCAGCTCCGACAATCCCGGCCGTCCTCCGGAGGACCCGCTCCCGGCCGCCGCCCTGGCCGGCCCTGCCCACGCCGCCGATCTCGTCTTCGGCGCCGAGGCCATGGCCGCCTCTCGCCGGACCCTGATTCACGAAAACGGCGACGTCCGCACCACGGCCGTCATTCTCGATCGCCTCGAAGCCGGCTTCGGCGACGACGGCGAGACCTACCTCTGGGACGTCCAGGGCTGGACGGGCGGCGACATCAATCGCTTCTGGTGGAAGTCCGAGGGCGAAGGCGACTTCGGCGGCGAGCTCGAGGAGGCTGAAGTCCAGGCGCTCTACAGCCGCGCGGTCACGCCCTTCTGGGACGTTCAGGCCGGCGTGCGTCAGGACTTCCGGCCCGACGGCGAGGACACCACGCATCTGGTCCTCGGCCTGCAGGGCCTGGCGCCCCATTGGTGGGAAGTCGACGCCGCCGCCTTCCTGTCGACCGACGGCGACCTGACCGCCCGCGTCGAGGCCGAATACGACCAGCGCATCACCCAGCGCCTGATCCTTCAGCCCCGCCTCGAAATCGACGCTTCAGCCAGCGACATTCCGGAACTGGAGATCGGTTCGGGCCTGTCCTCGATCGAGGCGGGCCTGCGACTGCGCTACGAATTCCGCAAGGAGTTCGCCCCCTATGTCGGCATCGAGTGGAGCCGCGCGTTCGGCGATACCGCCGATTACATCGAGGCCCGAGGCGGCGAGACCGACGACACCCGCTTCGTCGTCGGCCTCAAGGCCTGGTTCTAACCGAAGGAGACCACCCCATGATGATCCGCACTCTCGTTGTCACCGCCGCCCTCGCGTTCGCCGGCACCGCCGCCGCCCAGGACCCGCATGCGGGTCACGCTATGCCGGCCCAGGCCGCAGCGCCCCAATCCGGCATCACGACCGTTCCTGCGAATGGCGCGATGACCCAGGGTTCGCCCGAGCGGTTCAGCGTCACCTTCCCCCACGCCATGGTCCTCAAGACCGTCGCCCTCTCCGCCGAGGGGCAGGCTTCGGTCGACGTCACTGTCCCCGCCGCGCCGGCCGCCGCCACCGTCGGCGTGGCTCTTCCGCGCCTCGCGCCGGGCAACTACACGGCCGCCTGGACCGCCGAAGGCCCGGACGGCCACAAGATGTCCGGCTCCGTCAGCTTCATGGTTCACTAGGAGAACGACGATTGAGGGTTTCCAACCTGCTGGCCGCCGCCGGCGCGATCCTGACCCTGAGCGCGGGCGCGGCTCTGGCGGCCGAAGGCTGCGATTGTTGCAAGGACATGGCTGCGGACGCGGCTATGACGTGCTGCGACGAGATGCAGAATGATGCGTCTTCGGCTCCCGCTCATTCACTGGCACCTGACAGCGCGCCTGCGAGGCCTTCGTCAGAGGCCGTGAACCACAATCAGCAGCGTTCACCAACCTAAGCGACACTTCTACGATTTCGGCAGGAACTCTCCGCCCAACCGCCGACGACCATCGGTCGAGCGCGCTAAGGTCGAGGCTGCAATGCCCCAGAACAAACTTTGGCTCACACCGGAAAGCGGACGCTCCCGGAGTCGCCAAAGAGTCAGAAGCGGACGTTCGCGAAAGGCGCACCAGCCGATGTCCGCTTCTGACTCATTGCGGCGGTTGGCGACGTCCGCTTTCGGGCAGTGCGCAAGCATCGGGTGTCGTCTGGCCGCGGCTGGCGGTGAGCCACACCCCGTTTCCGCCCAACAGCCGGAGAGCAGTCAAGGCTCCAGTGCGCTATGAGACCGGTCAGTCAGACGATCTATAAGGCCGATGGCGCCAGCCGATTAAAGCTAAGGATTCACCATCGTGATCCAGACCGACGGGACCGACGAACTTCTGCGCACGCTCGTGCTGGTCCTCGACCTCTGCGGGACATTCGCCTTTGCCCTCAGCGGGGCCATGGCGGGTGTGCGGCGGCGGCTCGATCTGTTTGGCGTGCTCGTGCTGTCTTTCGCGGCCGCCACGTTCGGGGGCATAGCCCGGGACTTGCTGATCGGCGCGACGCCGCCCGCGGCCTTACAGGACTGGCGGTATCTGGCGGTGTCCCTGACGGCCGGAGCCATCGTCTTCTTCTGGTCGTCCCTGATTGAGAAGCTGCGCAATCCCGTCCGCATGCTGGACGCGATGGGCCTGGCGCTGTTCGCGGTCGCCGGCACGGAGAAGGCCCTCGCCTTTGGCTTGAGCCCGGCGATGGCCGCCCTGCTAGGGATGCTGACGGGCATTGGGGGAGGTGTCGCGCGCGACGTCCTGCTGGCGGAAATTCCGGCGGTTCTTCGGTCGGACCTGTATGCGGTCGCCGCGCTGCTCGGGGCAGGGATCGTGGCCGGGGGCAGTCTGCTGAATCTGCCCGTACTGGTCGCGGCATTAGCCGGCGGCCTGGCCTGTTTCAGCCTGCGGGTGGCGGCAATCCGACGAGGGTGGAGACTGCCTGTCGCGGTAGCCGGGCGGAGCTAGACCGTTCTGATATGCCGGGCTTTAGAGAGGTGTGCTGTAGAATTCGGCAGCCCGCCCAGAGTTGACAGTTGACGCTCTGCGAGCGCACTATCGCCTCGTTATGTGGAAATGCGCCATCCCTTCGCGGAATACGCTTCACGCCGGACGCTTCGTCGGAGGCGTCTAGCCCCAAACTCGTCTTGAGCGACAGCTCAGAGTTTGGGGACTGACTTCCTGCACGCAATAGATTGAAATCAGCGGCGCGATAACTTCGGCCGTTCCCGACGCGTGTTCGGAAGTCCGGATTTTTACAACAACCTGAACGCTGCGCGCCTCGGAGGCGCACGCCCCGATGGGCCGCGTTAAAATTCCACTGGACCGGACAACACCATGACGAAAACCAAATCCAGAACGATCAAGAAGCCGCGACTTCTCATCACGACGAGCGATCTCGAACTTCTTGAGTCGATGGTCGGTCATTCACCGACCTCCGCCGCCGCGAAATTGCTGGGGGAGGAGCTCGACCGGGCCGTGGTCGTGGGCGAATCCTTCAACGGTCGACCCTTCTGCCGGATCGGGAGTCGGATCACCTACGAGGATCAGGGGTCCGGCCAGACCCGCGAAATCCAGCTCGTTCTGCCCGCCGACTCGGACATCGACAAGCGCTGCGTTTCCGTCCTCAGTCTGGTCGGCGCCGCCTTGCTGGGCCTGACGACGGACGCCGAGTTCGACTGGACAGATGACAGGGGCCGGCCGCACCGGCTCAAGGTCCTGGATGTGGTGAATGAACATGCCCCGCACGTCGGATAGCGACGCCCGGCTGCTCGCGGCCGCATCGTCGGAAGCGCTCTGTGCAGCGCGCTGGGAGCGAATTGATCTTGAAACACGGCGGCCCGGTGCGGCGCATCGCGAGCTGCTGCTCGCGAGAGCGGCCGAACTGGCCCTATCCCCCGTGGGGCGTGATCAGCTGATGTCGCTCGCGCTCGAGCGCGGCGCGTCGACGGGCGACCCTGATGCGTCCCTGATCGACCTGTCTGACCGGCCTGCCGAACGCGCCCGGATCGCCCGGAGCGTCTTCGGACGAGGGCCTCGCCGGTCGTCCGAGACCGTGGCGCTGGTAGTACAGATCGAGGAGGGGCACGCGCGACGTCTGGGCCGGGAGGCGCGGTTCGACCTCCTGCCGGAGCGCCTTCTGCAAGATGCGATCCTGCAGGAGCTGCTTTGGGATCATCCTGACATACCGGCGAGCGACGATACCCGGCTGACCATGCTCTGCTCCGTGCCCCGACTTCGGGAACGATCTGAAGACCTGTCGTCCGGATGGTCGTGGGGCGCGCTGCCGCGCTGGTTCAACTCATTTCTGAAGCGAGCGGCCTGCTGAGAGAGAGACACAACATCGTCGGGACGGAAGTCGGTCGGCCGCGACCACCCTTCTATATGCGACCCGGCCCGAGGCTCCGGACCCAGCGATCCGGGGGTGCAAAGGTCTGGGTCATCGGCGCGCTGATGCTGACCGCCGCCGGCGTCGCACTCGCGATGTTCATCTGACTTCCGCGGGTACGGTCTAAGACGCCATTGATCCTCGTCGGAGGCCGCCTACATTAAGCCAAGGCAGTCAAACAGTAGTCAAGTCAGGAGATATGAAGTGAATGAATGGTCAGCAGTTCCTCATGGAAAAATTCTTCTTGCAACTGACCTCAGCGGACGAAGTGATCGCGCCCTTGATCGGGCAGTTCAACTTGCCAACACATGGCAGGTAGAACTTCATGTGGTGCACGTGCTGGAAGAAAGCTCTACGCTCCCGGACAGCCGCGGCCTCCCCTCTTGGCGTTGGCCGCCGGACATGGCGGCTGTCGTCGAACGCCAGATTCGAGAGGACATCTACGGACCCTGCCCCGAGTTGCGCATTCATATCGAGGAAGGCCCGGTCCTGTCGTCGATACTAAAGGTCGTCGCCCGGGAGAAGCCGGACCTCGTTGTCGTCGGGGGCCGTCGCCCCGAACCATTCGGCGACTTGGGAAAGACCATCGACGAACTGTTCCGGCGTTGCCCCGCCTCCGTCCTGGTGGTCAAACGACGTCCGCACGGCCCTTACCGGAAGGTGGTCGTCGGCGACGACTTCACCCCGGAAGCGCGGCACGGACTGGAGGTCGCCGTACGGCGCTTCCCCGAGGCCGAATTCGCTCTGATGCACGCCCACGAGATCGCCTACGGCCGCCTGTTCCTGAACTCTTCTCTCAGCGAGGCTTTCGGGGAGATGGAAAGGGCGACCATTCGCGAGTCCCTGGCCGGGGCGGCCATTCCGGACGACATTCGGGGCCGCATCAACACCCTGATCGAGCACGGCGCTCCAGAAGCCATGCTCAGCAGCTACGTTCGTGAGAAGGCGGCCGACCTGACTGTAATAGGCGCCTACGAGCGCGGCCGACTCTTTCATGCGGTCGTGAAGGGCAAGGGCCCCCGGATTGTCCAAGCCGTTCCCGGAGACGTGCTGGTGGTCAGGCCGGAGCGGGAACGAGACGCCGGCTAGTCGTCACGAATTCCGCCCTTCAAGGACCTCTTCGACCGTTGGGGGCGACCCTACGCGGTCGTCCGGCCGCACCGTCACGACCCCTCCGCCCCTGCGTAGCGTAGTGATGATCAGTTCGATCTTGGCGTCGGTGGGACGAGCGGCCTCCAAAAGCTGGCTCAACCACGCTCGGAGGTCGGAGCCGGGAGCGGATGGAAATGGATCGGTCAACCAGCCAGTGACGAAGACGGGTCCAAGGTCAGGGATGAGAACCCGCCCCAGGCGCGGGCCATTGTCCCCCGAGCCGGCTTCCTCATCGACACCTGAACAACCGTCCGCACCCATGGTGAGCGAGGCGACGTTCACGTCGCCCAGCCCCACGGCATGCAAATCCTCGACCGCGCGACGCGCGTCATCTGGCCGGTCATAGAGCTGGATGGTGGCGCGGGGCATGGGAGGAGTTGCCTTGCTGTCGGTGGCGTCGTCTCCGGCGCCGGGTTGTAGAGATATGGCGGTCGCGCTGCGCGACTTCGCCGATATTGTAATCCTCCAACGCGCCGGTACGTTAAACGGACCCCCGCCAGAATCGGCGAGCCCCTATTCGGAGACGTCCCGTCATAGCCGAGCGCGACCTGTTGACCATCATGGCTGCGGCGCCCTTCCTTGGGGCGATCCTGGCCGGCTTTCTACCGACGCGCGCGAGGAACGCGGCGGCGGGGTTGTCCTGGACTGTGGCCCTGGCCGGGCTGGTCTGCGCCATCCTGCTCTATCCGGCCGTCGCTGACGGCGGGATCGTCCGCTACGAGCTCAACTGGCTGCCCTCGCTGGGGCTAAACATCGTCCTGCGGCTCGACGGCCTGGCGTGGCTGTTCTCGATGCTGGTGCTGGGCATCGGCGTCCTGGTGATCCTGTACGCCCGCTACTACATGGCCGCGACCGATCCGGTCCCGCGCTTCTTCTCCTTCCTGCTGGCCTTCATGGGGGCGATGCTCGGGGTGGTGATCTCGGGGAACATCATCCAGCTGGTGGTCTTCTGGGAGTTGACCAGCCTCTTCTCCTTCCTGCTGATCGGCTACTGGCATCACAGCACGGCGGCCCGCGAAGGGGCCCGGATGGCGCTGACGGTCACGGCGACCGGTGGGCTTTGCCTGTTGGTCGGGATGGTGCTTTTGGGCCAAATCGCCGGCAGCTTCGATCTGGACGTCGTGCTGGCCTCGGGCGATCTCATCAAGTCCAGCCCCCTCTACCTGCCCGCCCTACTCCTCGTCCTGGCCGGGGCCCTGACCAAGAGCGCCCAGTTCCCGTTCCATTTCTGGCTGCCGCGGGCCATGTCTGCGCCGACGCCGGTCAGCGCCTATCTTCACTCGGCGACCATGGTGAAGGCCGGGGTGTTCCTGCTGATCCTGCTGTGGCCGGTGCTCGCCGGGACGCCGGCCTGGTACATGATCGTTGGCACCGCCGGCATGGCGACGCTGCTGGTGGGCGCCTACAGCGCCATCTTCCAGCACGACCTCAAGGGTCTGCTGGCCTATTCGACCATCAGCCATCTGGGCCTGATTATGGTCCTCCTGGGCCTTGGGACGCCGCTGGCCCTGGTCGCCGCCATCTTCCACACGGTCAACCACGCCACCTTCAAGGCCTCGCTGTTCATGGCCGCCGGGATCATTGATCACGAGACCGGAACGCGAGACCTGCGCCGGTTGAGCGGCCTCTACCGGTTCATGCCCATCACGGCCACGCTCGCCACGGTCGCGGCCGGCGCCATGGCCGGGGTGCCCCTGCTGAACGGCTTCCTGTCCAAGGAGATGTTCTTGGCCGAGGCGCTGGAGAACAGCGGCGGCAGCTATCTGAGCTACGCCCTCCCGGTTATGGCCACGGTGGCGAGCGCGTTCAGCGTGCTCTATTCGCTCCGGTTCATCCACCAGACCTTCTTCGGACCCGCGCCGGTGGGACTGGACCGGACGCCGCATGAGCCGCCCCGGTGGATGCGCTTTCCGATCGAGTTGCTGGTCCTCGCCTGCGTCGTCATCGGGGTGATCCCCGGGATCACCATCGGCCCCTATCTGGCCACGGCGGTGCATGCGGTGCTGGGGGACCAGACGCCCTACTACAGCCTGAAGGTCTGGCACGGGTTCAATCCGCCCCTGCTGATGAGCCTGATGGCCCTTGTCGGCGGCGTGGTGCTGTATCTTCGGTTCCGCCAAGTGATCAACACCAACCCCCGCGGGGGCCCCAAGGTGTTCAGCCGCTTCAACGGCGGACTTATGTTCGACGCGGTCATGACCTCGGCTCGCCATGGGGCCAGGCGTCTGGAAACGATTTTCGGAGCGGTGCGGCTGCAGGCCCAACTCCGCGCCCTGGTGGTGGTCGCCATCGTCGCGGCGGTGCTGGCGGTGGGCGGCCGGCGGATGATCCCGGCCGAGGCGGGCGCGGCGTTCGGACAGATCGATCCGGGCTTCGCCCTGTTGTGGCTCATTGGTTGCGCCTGCGCCGTCGGCGCCGCGTGGCAGGCGAAATATCACCGGCTCGCGGCGGTCATTCTCATGGGCGCCGCCGGGCTGGTGAGCTGCCTAACCTTTGTCTGGCTGTCGGCGCCGGACCTGGCGGTGACACAGTTGCTGGTCGAGATCGTCACCACCGTGCTGCTGCTGCTGGGGCTGCGCTGGTTGCCGAAACGCCTCGACTTCCTGCCGCCCTCGAGCGCCAACCGGGCCCAGAGCCGACGGCGTCGTCGGCTGGACCTGATGATCGCGACGGCCGCCGGCGCGGGGGTCGCGCTGACGGCGTTCGCCGTGATGACGATTCCCCGCGACCTGACGTCCATCTCCACCTTCTTCATCGAGCACTCGTATGAGCAGGGCGGGGGTCGCAACATCGTCAACGTCCTGCTGGTGGACTTCAGGGCGTTCGATACGTTCGGCGAGATCACCGTGCTCGGCATCGTCGGACTGACGATCTTCGCCCTGCTGCGACGGTTCCGACCGGCCCCCGACAGCCTGCCGCAGCCGGATCAGCAGGTTCGGCAGAACGCCAATGACGATCTTCGTGACAACCACTCGCCCGGAACCACCCTGTCGGACGCCATGCTCATTCCCCGGGTGGTCATGAACGGGCTGTTTCCGGTCATTCTCGTCCTGTCGACCCACCTGTTCCTTCGGGGCCACGACCTGCCGGGCGGAGGTTTCGCCGCCGGCGTCGCCCTCTCGATCGCTTTCATTCTCCTCTACATGGGCTCTGGCGCGCGATGGGTGGAGGACCGGCTGCGGGTGCGTCCGCTGTCCTGGGTCGGGATCGGCCTGCTGCTTGCCTGCCTGACCGGAGCGGGCTCCTGGCTGTTCGGCTATCCGTTCCTCACGTCCTATTTCCAGTATGTCGATCTTCCGGTTGTCGGCCGGCTGCCTATGGCTACGGCGGTGCTGTTCGATCTGGGCGTCGTGGTCTTGGTCCTGGGCGCCACCCTGCTGATCCTCATCGCCCTCGCGCACCAGTCGCTGCGGCGGCCCCGGCTGAGCAAGGGGACACAGCCCCCTCCCGCTCCCGTCATCGAGGAGGCTCCCTGATGGAATTCATCCTTGCCGTCGGGATCGGCGTCTTAGTCGCGTCGGGCGTCTGGCTAATCCTGCGCCCGCGGACCTTCCAGGTGATCATCGGCCTGTCCCTGATCGCCTATGCGGTGAACCTGTTCATCTTTGCGATGGGCCGGCTGCGCGTGGGCGCGCCCCCCGCGCTGACCAGCACGGAGGCGATCGACGCGGCGCAGTACACCGACCCGGTGCCCCAGGCGCTCGTCCTGACCGCGATCGTGATCAGCTTCGCCCTGACGGCCCTGTTCCTGGTGGTGCTTCTGGCCGCCCGGGGTCTCACCGGCACCGACCACGTCGACGGGCGGGAGCCGCCTGAATGACCGGCCTTGCGGATCACCTGATCATCCTGCCGATCATCCTGCCGCTGGTGACGGCGGCGGCCATGTTGCTGTTCGACGAGCGCCAGCGCAGGCTGAAGGCGGCGCTCAGCCTCCTGACCTTGGCCGGCATTCTGGCGGCGTCCGTCGCCCTGCTTTCCGGAGCCGCGTCGGAAGGCGGCGAGGCCCCGCAAGTCTATGCCCTGGGGAACTGGGCCGCCCCGTTCGGCATCGTCCTTGTCGCGGATCGACTCTCGGCCCTGATGCTGGTGCTCTCCAGCACCCTCGGCGCGGGAGCCCTGTTTTTCGCCCTGGCGCGCTGGGACGGGGCCGGGCCGCGGTTCCACGCCCTGTTCCTCCTGCTCCTCATGGGCGTCAACGGCGCCGTATTGACCGGCGACCTGTTCAATCTGTTCGTGTTCGTCGAGCTTATGCTGGCGGCGTCGTACGGGCTTGTCCTTCACGGGTCCGGAGAGGAGAGGGTGCGCGCCGGCCTGCACTACATCGCCATCAACCTCGGCGCCTCGATGCTGTTCCTGATCGGCGTGAGCCTGATCTATGGCACCGCGGGAACCCTGAACATGGCGGACCTCGCGGGCCGGATCCCCGCCCTGTCCGACGATGTGCGACCACTGTTCGAACTGGGGTGCGCTGTCCTCGCCATGGCCTTCCTGATCAAGGCGAGCACCTGGCCGCTCGGCTTTTGGCTACCCCGCACCTATGCGGCGGCCAGCGCGCCCGTGGCGGCCATGCTGGCGATCATGAGCAAGGTTGGAGTCTACGCCCTGATCCGGCTTTCATTGCTGCTGTTCGGTCCGGCGGCCGGCGCTTCAGCGGGGTTCGGCGACGATTGGTTGCTGGCCGCCGGCCTGACGACGATCGCCTTCGGAACCGTGGGCGCCCTGGGCGCCCGCGAGCTGACCCGGGCGGTGGGCTTTTCCATCATGATCTCGTCGGGCACGGTCCTCGCCGCGCTCGGCCTTGGAGACGATCGAGCGCTCGCCGGGGCGCTGTTCTACATGGCGGGATCGACGCTCGCGGCTGGAGCGCTTTATCTGCTGGCCGAGATCCTCGCCCGGGACGACATTGAGATCGTCGAGGACGCCTCGGAGCAGGTCTTCGCCGACGAGTATCAGGACCCGTTCGATCAGGAGACACGGGAAGAGGCTATCGCCATCCCGCTGACCGTCGCCGTGCTGGGGGGAGCGTTCCTGGCCTGCACCCTCACCCTCGCCGGCCTGCCGCCCTTGGCGGGATTCATCGGCAAGCTCGCCATGTTTATCGGGGCCCTCTCTTCTGAGGGCGGAGGACCCGGTTTCGCCGGTTGGACCACAGTAGCGCTTCTGACCCTGTCCAGCCTCGGCGTCCTGATCTGCCTCGCCCGGTTCGGGGTGGCCGAGCTCTGGGTTCCGGCTGAGGAGCCCTCGCCCAAGGTTCGGCCCGTGGAGTTCGCCGCGCTCGCCGGCCTGATCGGCGCCGTTCTCCTGCTCACGCTCTTCGGTGGAACCGTGATGGGCTACATGGACCAGACAGTGGCCGGCCTGGGCCGGCCGGGGGAATACATCTCGGCGGTTCTGGGGGCGGAAATCCGATGATGCGTCGCCTCTTTCCGCACCCGCTCCTGTCGCTGGGCGTCCTGGCGATGTGGCTGGCGCTGCAGTCCTCCCTCGCCCCGGCGACGGTCTTGATGGGCCTGATCCTTGCCGTGCTCACGCCGTTTGCGATGCGCGCCCTGGAACCGGAGCGCCCCAAGGTGGGCTCCCCGCTGCGGATCCTTGAGTTGGCCGGCGTCGTGCTGAAGGACATCGTTCGGTCGAACTATGCGGTGGCGTCCATTCTTCTCGGTCGTCGTGGCCGCGAACGCGTCTCCGGCTTTGTCCGGATCAAACTCGATCTGCGCGATCGATACGGACTGGCGGCGCTCGCCATCATCCTGACCGCGACCCCGGGCACGCTCTGGGTCCAGTATGACGCCGCGACGGGCACGTTGCTGCTTCATGTCTTCGATCTGCTCGACGAGAACGAATGGCGGCGGCTGGTGAAAGAGCGGTACGAGCGCCGGTTGAGGGAGATTTTCGAATGACCGCCGCCGCCGTGCTTGATGTGGGCCTGGGGCTCGCGCAGCTGCTTCTCGTCCTTGCCATGACCTTGGCGGCCTGGCGCATCCTGCGAGGTCCTCGCGCGCAGGATCGGGTGCTCGGCATGGACACCCTCTATCTGAACGCCATGCTGTTCGTCGTGGTCTTCGGGATGAGGACAGGAAGCACGATCTATTTCGAGGCGGCGCTGATCATCGGTCTTCTGGGCTTCGCGGCCACCGTGGCGCTGGCCAAATTCCTGATGCGCGGAGAGGTGATCGAATGACCGGCGCCGATATATCTGTCTGGCTGGCCTGGGCCATCGTCATCCCCGTCGTTGCGGGTGCGGCCCTGTCCTTTCTGGGTGCCACAGGCTTGATTAGCCTGAAGTCGTTTTACGATCGGGTGCACGCCCCCACCCTCGGCGCCACCCTGGGCGGGTTCCTCATCGTCGTCGGTTCAATCGCGCTCCCGTTCGCCGCCGAGGGCCGCTTGGTGTTTCGTGATCTTTTGATTGTCGTATTCATCACCTTGACGACGCCCGTAACCTTCATCCTGCTGGCGAGGGCGGCGGTGTATCGGGACAGGGTAGAGGGGAATGCCGACGCCCCTGAGGAGGCCTGAGCCTCGCCCCCGGAGGCACCGGGCGTGAACTTCAGACCGGCTGGGGTGTATAGAGGAGAGCCGATCAGAGGAGACGATCTGTGGAAGTAGTCATCATCGCTCGCAACGGTCTGGCCGATCGTCTGGTGCAGATGGTCAGATCAACTGGAAGCCACGCCACGATCCATGATCGGTGGAACGACGAGGTCGAGGCTCGGGTCGGCAACGGCAGACCCGCCCTGGTCATCATGGAGCCTGACCTCCGGACCTTCCAACGTCATCTGCCCAAACCGTCGTCAAGGCATCGGGTGGCTATCGCCTACCTAACCCCTGAGGGGCCCCGCGATCTCTGGGAGGGTGACAGTCCGATCGCATTCCTGCCAAGCCACTTCGACGCCGGGGATATTCGCACGCTCCTGCAGATGGCCGCCGCGGTTCTGGAAGTTCCTGTTGTTTCGCCATGGTCAGCAACTGTTCCCCCGCAGGATCGGCAGGGGATGGTGCTCGGAACTGTTGCGGGCATTTGCATTCTGCTGGGCGGAACCATCGCCTATCGGCTGCCCGGGGTCGCGCAGTGGACGGCCGACACCTCGGCGACGCCGTACTATCTGGTTGCAGGCCTTGCCCTGTTGGCGGCCGGCTGTTTGCTGAAGCTTCGCCGGCCAGCCACGGGCGGATTGCAGTT
This sequence comes from Brevundimonas vitisensis, assembly GCF_016656965.1. NCBI lineage: Bacteria > Pseudomonadati > Pseudomonadota > Alphaproteobacteria > Caulobacterales > Caulobacteraceae > Brevundimonas > Brevundimonas vitis. Next base: position 29,811 of record NZ_CP067977.1, on the reverse strand, counting down.
CGCTGTGATCGCAACGCTGGTTGGTCTCAGCGCGGAGTAAAAACTTGCCGGATAGGGGGCTTCGCCACCCCGCCCCTCGTTGAACCGCCAGACTCGACTTTTTGACCTACCAGTGTTTCCATTTCGTCATGGGGCGACTGCTGGACAGGCTGCTGGAAGGCTCCCACGCGTATCGGATCGAGCGCGTGACAGGAGGCTACACGTTGGTAGCCGAGGCTAACTGTCTCGATGAATTCAGCAATCTGGTTCGCGAGGCGGCGGCCGCGGCCGGCGAAGACTGCTTGGTATTCCCCGTGAGCCAAGGCAGCCATATCTACAGCGAGATGCTGGTTCTGCCGCTAGACGGCGCTGCCGGTTCTGGCTGAGCGCAGTCGACTCTGCAGCTTAGTCCAGCCGAAAAAGCAGTCTCTCCGGACGTGTCCCGTGGGGCGAATCCAGTCTTCCACCTGCCGACCGGGGCACACTTTCCTCGGTGGGAAGCTCCGCCGGATGTCTTGTTTCCGCCGCTCAGCTAACGGCCGGTTCTGGCGCATTCGCGTCCCAAAAGGCGTAATGTGGATAGCGGGGGCCTCCGCAATGGGAGGTGGCCATGGGCCAGCCCGATCTTTTCCGTATGCCGCGTAAACCCTGGAACGCTGGTCGGATGACCGGGGCGAAAGCACCGCTCAAGCCGAAGCATATCTGGGCGATCCGCCAGCACTTGAAGTCACTCGGGTCGGTCCGGGATTTGGCGATGTTCAACACCGCGCTGGACGCAAAACTCCGGGGCTGCGACCTCGTCAAGCTGCGGCTCGCCGACGTCGCGCACGGGGGCGTTATTCGTCAACGCTCCACAATCGTCCAGCAGAAGACCGGTCGACCCGTACCGTTCGAGATCACAGAGCCGGCGAGAGAAGCGCTGACGCACTGGCTCGAACTTCGGGGCCGGCGACCGGATGATTGGTTGTTCCCAAGCCGCAGCAATGCCGGCAGGCATATCGGAACACGCCAGTACGCTCGCCTCGTCGACGACTGGGTTCGTATGATTGACTTGAACCCAAGTGCGTACGGCACTCATAGCCTTCGGCGAACCAAGGTGGCGCTGATCTACAAGAAGACCGGCAACCTGCGCGCCTGCCAACTTCTCCTTGGACACGGGAAGCTGGAGAGCACCGTCCGATACCTCGGTATCGAGGTGGATGACGCTCTGGAGATTTCCGAGCAAATCGACCTCTAGGCCGCGGTGGGTCCGCCATAAGCGGACCCACTAACGGTCTCGTTCGGGTCGCAAATCGCCTGTCAATTGAGAGCGGGAAGCAGTCGTTGACGGCCCGGTTCGCCGACCATACGTTGTGGCTGTGAAGGCTGCTCTCACCGTGCCCATGTGTTGCGTTGCCGGAACGATGCTCACGCTGTTGTCGACGTTCGTCAGAGCGCGTACGGCCTTAGCTGTCTATCCGGAAATCATGGGGTGCGAGTCAGGGTGTACCGTGGTGGCAACCGGCTGGCCTCTGACGTTTGTGCGAGACTACCTCGGTATGTCCGTCGTCAACACTGCCGACATCATGGAGGTGTGGTTCGCTGCTGATCGGTTCGATTGGCCTCCATTCCTGATCAACGCTGTCTTCTGGAGCCTTGCGGTTCTGGCGGCTCATGTTGGCCTCCGTCGGCTGCTCGCGAGGCGACGGTAGTCTGTTCGGTCGATAAACTAAGGCCGCTATGGTCGGAATCGAACCGTCGGCTTCGGGTCGGGAGCAGACCGTCGCCTGAAGATGGAGGCGGGGACAATGCCCTCAAAGAAGCGCCACTCCGCCCGGCCAGCCGCGTCGTTAGCCTGACAGGTCTCCGAAGAATGTCGGAGTGAAGCGGGAAACGTTCATGACGGTTGTCGCTCTTTGTAGAGCGTCACCCTCCTTCCCGACCGACTTGGTCCCGTGAAGCATCGGATGTTATAGCTAAGCTTATGACGACCTTCATCTACACGCTCCTGAAGGGTGGCCCGGCTTTCACCGTTGAGGCTGTCGAAAGCGGCTTTCTCATCCACCGGGTCGAGGGCCACGACAGCGGCTTCAATGACATCGCCCGGGCTGTTATGAATAATTCTGGATCGGAATACTCAGCCTTCCCTCGCTCTGATGGTCGCGGAGGCTACGATTGCGTGCACGTCATCCTGCACGAAAGGTAGTGGGAGGTCCGCCAAGGGCCGATTGCGGACACTGCGTTCCAACCCGAAAGCGGACTTCCAGGCTAATGGCCTCCAGCGGACGTTTTGAACGTCCGCTAAGGGTGGGAAGCGGACCTATGCTCAGGCCGCGTCACTAGCCACAGCACGAGGTGCCCTGCTGGATCGGTGGGCATGGAGTGTCCGCGTAAGAACAGAACACACAGCAATCGCCGGGCAGCGGTCGCAACTTGGTCCCACAGCCAGCGCAATCGTAGAACCAGATGCAAGCGTCTGTCGGCATGGTTTCGGTAGCCACATGCCCGCAGTCAGGGCAGGTGAGGGTGGATTGTAGCAGGATGCCGTCGCTCATCGCGCGGCCATCAAGACGCTCATCGCCCAAGGCTCAATGAAAGGCCCCCAAACCAGAGCGAGGCCAACCAGCACGGAAGCCAGAACAAGCAGCCAAAAAGCCGTCCGCGACGGTCGAGCGCAACTCACGTCAGTTCGGCACTTTCGAACCCGCCGCCAATGCAAGAGCCAGCCCACCATCAACACGAGCGCCGCAATGGCCGTCAGCCATGTTCGCGCTCCTGCGATGACGGCGGCTCCTGCGAAGGAAACTCCGGCAAGGGAGAGAGCGAGAGGCAACACGCAGCAAGCCGCCCAAGCGAAGACCGAGGCAAACCCTCCGACAGCAGCCGACGTGCTGACGACAACATCGGGATTAGGGGGAGGCTTGTGGGTCATCATGGGAAACTCCGTCCAATGTGATAGAGGCTACAACCCGTAGCCACTACGGGATCAAGTGCGTGAAGCGACAAAGGATGACGATTGGAAGGTTGGCCCGCGAAGCTAGGGTGAACCTCGAAACCGTGCGCTACTATGAGCGTATCGGCGTCATGCCCGTGCCTGACCGAACCGAGGGCGGACACCGTAGCTACGCTCCTGAACACGCTGAGCGTCTGAAGTTCATTCGCAGGTCTCGGGAGTTGGGATTCGGCATCGAAACCATCCGACGTTTGATTTCCTTGGGCGAGGCCGAGAGCCAATCGTGCTGTGACGTGAGGGATATGGCGAAGGATCAGATCGCCAGCATCGACGCCAAGATCAGCGATCTGACACGGCTCAGGCGGGTCCTTCAGCAGGCCGTAGTCGACTGTGGAGAGGGCACCGAAGTTCGTTGCCCCGTCATCAAAGAGTTGGGATCGAACGGAAGGCTAGCTGGTTCGACTGAGAGTGGTCGGCCACAGGGGATGAAATAAGACCATGAGCATCAGGCCCGGTTTCTACAGCGTTCGCCAATCTGGATCGGACCAAGACCCCATGGACGACGAAGCGTGGGGGCTGGCTATGCTCTCGCACTTCAAGGACGGGCGCGTCGTTGGAGTTGATCAGGGCGGTTGCCGGGTGAGCGGGACGTATCAAGACCGTCCAGACGGCGGCATCGAACTACACATGATCTACGACCTCAAATGCGGGTCTCACCTGCCCAACGGAACCGTGCTGGAAGCCGATCACCGGATTGAGGGCGATCTGGTTCTAACTGGCCAGACGGTCACGGGTGGCCATCAGCTTTTGGACATCGGCCTAGGCCCCATGTTCATCAGCTTAGAATGGCTCGCAGAGGGGGTCTGATTTCCTCACAAGGAACGTCCGCTTTGGGTCGGAAGCGGACGGTCACCTGCGGGTGGAAAGCGGACTTACGTGCGGTCTGCCCAGACCATCGCCGGACTGCTACCTTGGCATCATGACCCCCTACGTTTTTCAGGATCGGTTTGAGCAAGGCGAGTTTATCAAGGTCATCGCGTCCGTGACTTTGGTGGCAACGGGCGACGGCGGACGAACCGGTCCGGTCCGGGGAAGCTATCGGCCAAACCACAACTTTTTTGGGCCTGAGAACCGCGAGATGACCGTCGGCTTCATCGATCTGCCAGAGGGTGTCGAACTACTGCCGGGACAGTCGTTTGAGACGCCTATCTCGTTCTGGTCATGGCCGCGCCTTGCCGCTGAAATCCATGCTGGCAGGGAGTGGACCATTCAAGAGGGTCCGAAGGTGGTGGGGTTCGGCAAGGTCCTCGAAGTGATCGACAGCCAAACCTAAAGTCCGCAATGGGGCGGGAGCAGACCCTCGCCTGAGGGCGCTAAGCGGACAGAGCCACCGGTCCCAGATACCGCTGACGCCCTGCTATCGGCCTAGCGCAAAATCGACGTGGACCTGAACCTCGCGCGTATTCACGCCCTGCATCACCACAGGCGGAGGCGCTACCGTCTGAACGGTCACCTCTCGTCCCTGGCGCATGTTGTAGATCGGAGAAACGCTGGTTTCGCCGTCGCGGATCGCCAACACCCGCCTCACCCGGAGATCAGCGGCCTTAGCATACGCATCAGCTCGAAGACGTGCGGCGCGGTAGGCGGCGGCGTAGGCGACGTTGTCAGTCGCGCTCGGGTCCGCCACCCTCAAATCAGGTCCCGAGACAATATTGCCGCCCGCTTCTGTGGCAGCGGCGATAGCGGGACCGGCCTTTGCGACATCCCTGATGCGAACCTCGACCATGTTCGCCGCTTGGTAGCGTCCGCGCTCGGGACCGTAGTCGATGCGGTTCAGCGTGACGGAGCGAGTCTGGATGTTCTCAGGCGTGATGCCGAGAGCCCGCAAGGCGTCGGTGACGCGGCCCATGACCACGCTGTTTTCCGCACTGGCCGCAGCGGCGGTTCCACCGCTCGTGCTGACACCCAGGGTCAGCAACGCTTCGTCGGGTGCGGCTTCAGCCTTACCGGTCGCGCTGACCTGCAACAGGACCTCGTCGTTCGGCAGGCCAAGTGCGCTATTGGAGTCCGAACAACCTGCGAGCAGCAGGAAGGCTATCGCGGCACGCTTCATGAGACCACTCCGTTGAAACTGAAACGAAGCGGGGAAAAATGGCTGCAGAAGGGCTGTTTCAGAACAGGCTGGCCTGAGGCCACGCCTTCACCATCAAAGGTCCGCTATGGGTCGAAAGCAGTCCCGGTGCCTGATGCCAGTCACTCGAACCGAACTGTCGCGGCGACCTCGGGGCCGAGTTCGCAGATTTGCCTGCTGCTACAAGACAGATAGATCGTCAGTCCCACGGGCTCGCCTCGACGCTCGCCCCAACGTGTCGGGGTGCCGACATGACCGACCCATCCATGTGGAAGGCCGTCCCCGACATCGCCGGGACGTGTGAAGGCAGCCCACTCCCCCCGCCTGCCATCGACCGTCATTTGGCCGGTGGAGTAGTCGAGGAGCCCGTCTGAGAGAGGAACCGATCCATACATGCCATAGGAGAAACCGAGCCGCAGTCCTTCCCCGCCGAACTCATCCACCTCCGTATCCACGCCGATGACAGGCAGGCGGGATAGTTCTCGGGGGATAGCCACGGAGAACGGGCCTGCGGCCTCCACCCGTCGAAAACGCTCCGGGTCAGGTGTTTCAGGGCGTGGCTCCGAGCCGCATGCGGACAAGAGGATCGCCAAGGCCAAGAAGCCGAGGCCGGTTCGGTCGCGATCGCGGTTGCGCATTACAACTCAACGAACGACCGCTGCGCCGGTTCTTGCCGATCAAGCCGCCTAGGACGGCGAACTGACCGCTGGAAGATGTCCGCAATGGGTCGGAAGCGGACCTTGGACGTGGTCATCTCCGACGTCTGCTTGCCGGTCGAAGGCGAATGTCCGCAGTTGGCTCATAGCGGACGTTCGGAGCGTCAGCTCCCGGGCCGACCTTCAGAAAGTTGAGATGCTGCCTTCGAGTGGTCATCTTGAAGGTCTACAAGGGCTGGAATGCAGCCTGCGAGGCGAGGGCTACGAGGCTGAGTCAAGACAAGCTGAGATCGGTGATTACTTCACCGTCGGATTATCGAAAGACCGATCTTCCGCCGAAAAAGCGTAGTCCTCTGGCAGGATGTGAACGCAGTCATAGAGTCCGTCCTCCCTCCGCCGGGCAAACGCTGTGAACGGGCCGACGTAGTTCACGACCTCCCGCGCCAATTCATCGAACTCCCGTTCGCGCCCGGGATTCGGCAGGATGAGAAAGCCCTCCGTCACCGCCTCAACGCGGTGGTACGCTGACGGCTCGCGGAGTGTCGTCAGAAACAGGGGCATAGCTAGTTTATAGCTACGGTTCCGGCACTGCGAAAGATGGAGCCTGGAGGACGTTTCTGTTCAAGGTTGCGGCGAGCGGTTTTCCAGAAACTGGATCATCGGCTTACACTCGCCAGCGATCTGCCCGAAGCGTCGGGGGACGGTCGCGGCGCCCACCTCGGGGGACGAGAGGCTTCCGTCCGAAGGTGGCTAGAGGCTCGGATATCGGTACGAGACATCGTCACCCCCAGATCGAGACGGTCGCGGCTGTGTAGAGGCCGATCCCGATTGTGAGGTTGAACGGGAAGGTGATTGCCAGGGACGCCGTCACGTAGACCCCGGCGTCCGCCTCGGGCGCAGCCACCCGCATGGCGGCCGGTACTGCGATATAGGAGGCCGAACCGGCCAAGATCGTGAGCAGGGCGGCGTTCCCAGCGTCCAGGCCGGCGAGACGCGCGAGACCGAGAGCCACGGCGGCCGAGAGCAGCGGAAAGGCCAGCGCGAACGCCAGCACGGCGGGTGTAAGCTTCCGGCCGCCCTGCATCAGCCGGCGGGCGGCGATCAGGCCGATATCCAGCAGGAAGAAGCACAAGGCTCCCTGGAATAGCGGCCCGACGAATAGGGCCAGCCGGGTCATGCCGGCCTCGCCTGATAGTAGCCCGACGAAGAAGCTGCCCAAGAGCATGACCGTCGCCGCCCCGGCGAAAACTTCCCTAAGGATCTTGCTCCGCTGGTTGGGGTCGCTGCGGGCTGCGCCACTAAGCAGGATCAGGGCTGTCAGGATGGCCGGCGTCTCCATAAGCGCGAGCACGGCCGCCATATAGCCGCCGGACGGAAGCCCGGCCGCGGCGAGGTGTTGCTGGCCGGCGGCGAAGGTCACGACGGAGACCGACCCGTAGGTCGCAGCCAGTGCGCAGATGGTCGGCCGGTCCAGCCGCGACGTCCTCTGCAGAATCAGAAAGGCGGCGAGCGGCATCAGCGCACTGAGCCCAACCCCCAGCGCCGCCGCTGACAAAAACTCACCATTGATACCAGCCGCGCGCGCCTCCACCCCGCCTTTGAAGCCGATACAGAGCATCAGGTAGAGCGAGAGCGCCTTCGCGACCGGCTCCGGGATCGCAAGGTCGGAGCGCGCGAAGGCCGCGGCCGCACCGACGAAGAAGAACAGGATCGCGGGAGACGTCAGGAGTTCGAAGCTCGTGGAGAGGTCAGGCATGCAACTGGGGTCCCGTGAAGTGGCGGGCCCGAGTGAACTCGACGGCTCACCTGATCCAGTTTATTGGCGTGATGGGAAGCATAACGGACGCTAATGCGATGGCCGATCGGCTGGTGAACCTGGATATCGACCTGCTCCGCGCATTCGTGTCCGTCGTAGAGACCGGCAGCTTCACCCGTACGGCGGCGCTGCTCGGTCGAACCCAACCGGCTGTGAGCCTGCAGATCCGACGCCTTGAGGACCAGCTGCGCTCACCGCTGTTCGATCGCGGTGGCAAAGGCGTGGGGCTGACCACCGAGGGCGCCGCGCTCCTCCCGCAGGCCCGTCGGCTCCTCCGGCTGAACGATGAGATCGTGTCGACGCTCGGCGAAGGTGACCTGGAGGGCGAGGTTCGCTTCGGCGCGCCGGAGGACATTGCCACCATTCATCTCCCCGGCATCCTTGGAGCCTTCGCCCGCAGCCACCCCCGGATCCGGCTGTCGGTGACGTGCGACTACACCGCGAACCTGCTCGACCAGATGTCGCGGGGCGCCCTCGACCTCGCCCTCATCAAGCGGGAGCCGATGGGCCCCGATCTCGGCGTGCGGGTCTGGCGCGAGCCGCTGGTCTGGGTCGCTCTGGATGCTTCCATCCTCGAAGCGTCTCCACTGCCGCTCATCCTGGCGCCGGCCCCGGACATCTACCGCAAGCGCGCCCTGGGGGCTCTCGGCGATCATGGCCTGTCATTCCGGGCCGCGTTCACCTCTCCGAGCCTGGCCGGGCAGATGGCGGCGCTTCGGGCGGGCCTCGGTGTCGGCGTGCTTCCCGCCGCCATGGCGCCCCGCGACCTGGCCGTGCTTGGAACACCGCTGCCCGCACTGACGGACAGTGAGATCGCCCTGGTCTCCGCCCGGAACGCGGGCGGCCCCGCAGGCCTCCTGGCGCAGGAGGTGTTGCGGACGCTGGAGCGCGGCCCACCTCACCCATGATCGGGTGTTATGCCCTCCATCATGACTACTGATTGGCCCAGACCCGGTTTCGCAGCCAACCTGGTTCTGCGGCCCGGGCCCCTCTGACGATCCTCCGATCGTGATGTCGGACCGCAAGCGCGCTGGAGCGGATCAGTCCGCGTCAGGCGCGCTCTGAAAGAGAGGAGCGAACGATGACCCGTTACTTCATGCGACGTCTGCAGGCCGAGCACGCCAGGCTCGACGAGGCCGTGGCGCGCGAACTGCGCCGGCTCGGGCCGGACGAACCGACCCTTCGCGAGCTCAAGCGGCGCAAGCTTCAGGTGAAGGACCGCCTGCGGGCCCTGGAGATGAAGGCGGCGACGGAAGGGCTTCACGCCTGAATCGCCATCCTTCGGTGGGCTTGTCCTGACTTTGGCTTCTTCTACTGGCCCGCCCTTCGCGCTCACGCAGAGCGGGGCCCAGACCGAAGACCCAGGTCAAGCAAGACACCCGGCGCCCTTCGGCGATGACTTCACTCGAAAGGAGTGAGCGATGAGGATCAGTCCTCCTATGACTTTGGCGCGAATGGAGGCGGCTCAGCTTTCTCAGCTTACCGCCCGCGTGGGGGCTCACCAGAGTTCGCCGACCTCGAGGCCGGTGGAGCAGCCGGGCGAGATCCGCGATGAGATGGCGGCGCGGCGTCCGAGCCGGCACGCCCTCGACATTCGGGTCTGACAGCCCGAGCGCGGGCGCTCGAATACTTGCAGGCCAAGCCTCTTCTCGCGCGAAGCTTCCGCACATACCGAACGACAGGGTGATGATTTGACGACTTCTCCGGAAGACGCCCTATTTGAGGGATACCGGCGCTTTCGGGCGGCGAGCTGGCCCGCAAAGGCCCAGCGTTATGCGCAGCTGGCGCGCAAGCCCCAGCGGCCGGCGACGGCGGTCGTCGCCTGTTCGGATGCGCGAATTGATCCGCAAACGATCTTCGATTCGGAACCGGGCGACCTGTTCGTCATCCGGAACGTGGCCGGGCTGGTGCCGGAGTATGCGCCCGACGGCGGCTGCCATGGGACCAGCGCGGCGCTGGAGTACGCGGTGAAGATCCTCAAGGTCCGCTACATCGTCCTGCTCGGACACGCGCGCTGCGACGGCGTCCACGCCATGATCCACGGTCCCCTGAGAGACGCGCCCGACTTCCTCCGGGCCTGGGTGGACATCGCCGAGCCTGTCATGTGGCCCATGCCGGAACAGGGCGCGGGAGAAGCGTTCGAAGCGACGATCGAGGACGCCGTCCTGCGCCAGTCGCTCAAGAACCTTAGGACCTTCCCGTGGATAAGGGACGCCGAGAAGTCAGGGGCGCTGTCTCTGTCAGTCTGGAAGTTCAGCATCGCCTCAGGCGAGCTGACCGCCCTCTAGTCCGCCGCGCCGGCGCCTGACCCCGAGTTTCGACGACCATGCTGACTGACATCCTCTATCTGGCGATCGGCCTCGCGCTGCTGATCGGGGGCGGCGACCTGCTCGTCCGCGGGGCCGTGCGGATCGCCGAGAGGCTGCGGCTGTCGCCGATGCTGATTGGTCTGACCATCGTCGGCATGGGCACGTCGGCGCCCGAACTCGTCGCCAGCGTTCAGGCCAGCCTGGCCGGTTCTCCCGGCATCGCCCTGGGCAATATCGTCGGGTCCAACATCGCCAACGCGCTCCTGATCCTCGGCGTAGCGGCGCTGATCGCCCCCATCGCCGTGCAGACGCGGGCGCTCTGGCGCGACGGGGGCGTGGGCTTCGTCACCGCGCTCCTGTTGCTGGCGGCGGGGGCGACCGTCGGATTGTCCCGTGAAGTCGGCGCCGCCTTCGTCATCCTGATGGGAGGCTATATCTACTACGCCTATCGGCAGGAGCGCGTTCAGGGATCTCACAGCGCGGCGTACGATCGCGCCTTGGCGGTGGAAGGGGTGGATCCGGGTCTGATCCCGCAGGATCGGCCGGAAGGCCGACTGCCGGTGGCGCTGCTTCTGTTGGCCGCCGGTCTGGCCCTCATCGTCGGCGGCGGGAGCCTGCTCGTCAGCGGCGCCGTCGCCGTCGCCGCGCAGCTCGGCGTCAGCGACACCATCATCGGCCTGACGATCGTGGCGGTCGGGACCTCATTCCCCGAGCTCGTGACCTCCGCGGTCGCCGCCTACCGCAAGCAAGGCGACATCGCTCTTGGCAATGTGCTGGGATCCAACATCTACAACATCCTGTTCATCGGCGGCCTGACAGGTCTGATCGCTCCCACCCAGGTGCCGGCCAGCATCATGGCGTTCGACCTCTGGGCGCTGCTGATCATCACAATCGTGGTGATGCTGTTCGCCAGCACCGGCGGAAGACTGAGCCGACGCGAAGGTCTGGTGCTCGTCTGCGTCTACGGAGCCTACGCGCTTCACACCGCAGGCATTCTGTAGGCAGCGCTTAAGCGGAGCCATAATGCCGCATGTCTTCCGCCACCCTTGCTGAGGTATGCAACGGCTGCGGAACGGGCCCCTCTGACGATCTCAGGATCGTGATGTCGGACCGCATCGAGTGTGCTCGGTGCGACGGGACCCAATCTGACCCTCTGTCGTGCGCGCTCGTCTCAACGATCTGACGACAACAGCTCAGAGGTAAACCCATGATCGCCGCCATTCTTTCCGCCGCCACCCTCGCCGTTCCGGCGGCGGAGTCGGAATGCCCCGCCGTGACGACCGCCCAGGTCGAAGCCCAGTTTCAGCGCTTCGCTGACGCCTGGACGACGCGCGACCCTGACGCGGTGACGGCCCTGTTCACGCGCGAACCCGTTCTTCTCGCGACCGTCTCGAACACCCCGCGCACCACGCCAGCCGCCGTGCGTGACTATTTCGTCGGCTTCCTGCGCGGCGCTCCCGTAGGCCGTATCGACACCTCGACGGTGGAAGTCGACTGCCGGACGGCGACGCGGGTGGGCACTTGGACCGTGACCCTGACGGATCCGACGAGCGGGGCGAAGACTGACGTGAAGGCTCGTTACAGCTTCGTCTACCGCTGGGAGGAGGGCGACTGGAAGATCGACCATCTGCATTCCTCCAAGATGCCGGAGTAGGCTCGGGAACCGGACACGCGGAGCCGCGGCATCGCGGCTCCGCGCATTTTCGACACCAGAAGTTAGGTGTTCGAAAACCCCCTGGCGGGCATTACGCAGCGCTGACCGGGAAGCTGGACAAGACTCCAAGGTTCAGGCCCGATTGGAGCTCGCTATGCGTACAGGCGGTAAGTCCCCCGCAGGCATTCAAAGTATCCCTCCCGGCCGTGCGTGAATGTCCGCTGCTGGGCTAGCCGGCGGTCATGACCATCCTGATGAGTTCCGAGAGGCTGCGGGCCTGCATCTTGGTCATCGCGTTCGCGCGGTAAACCTCGACGGTGCGTGGGCTGATGCCGAGATCGAAGGCGATGACCTTGTTGGCGTGTCCCTTGACCAGGCCGTCCACCACGTCACGTTCGCGGGGCGACAGCGACTCCAGCCTGGCGACGAACTCGCGGCGCTCGACGTCCGCGGAGCTCGCCTTACTGGCCTGCTCCAGAACGCGCTGAATTGAGGCGAGGAGTACCTCATCATCAAAGGGCTTTTCGATGAAGTCGACGACACCGGCGCGCATCGCCTCGATCGCGAGGGGGACATCGGCATGTCCGGTGATCACGATGACGGGCTCGACCGACCCGCTATCGCGGAGCCTGCGGGCAAGTTCGAGGCCGGTCATGTCCGGCATGCGGACGTCGGTCACGATGCAACCGGCCGGACGATCGATCTCCGCGAGGAAGGCGAGAGCGGACTCGTAGGTCTGGGTCGTCAGGTGGGCGGTCTCCAGCAGGAAGGCGATGGAATCGCGCACCGCCGCATCGTCGTCGATGACGTGAATGATGGTGTCAGTCGCCATCGGCAGCCTCCTCCTCGATACGGGCGCGCTGAAGCGTGAAATGGAAGACGGTCCCGCCGCCCGGGTTCGGTTCGAACCAGATGCGTCCGCCATGAGTCTCGATGATGGTTCGGGAAATGGACAGTCCCACGCCCATCCCGCTCCTCTTGCTGGTCACGAAGGGCTGGAACAGCTGATCCGCGAAGTCGTCGTCCACGCCCGCTCCGGTATCCGAGACCGACACTCGCATCAGTTCGGCGTCCAAGGGGGCCGCGGCGATGACCAGCTCGCGCTTCGGCGAGTCCTCCATGGCGTCCATGCCGTTCCGGATCAGATTGAGCAGCACCTGTTGGATCTGCACCTTATCGGCGAGCACGCGGTCGGCGGCAGGATCTATCGTGAACCGTACGCGAACGCCGTGCTCCCGCGCGCCGACGAGGGCTAGGGCGCTGGCTTCCTCGATGAGTTTCGGGAGGTCCTCGATGCGCCGTTCGGTTTCGCCGCGCGACACGAACTCGCGCAGGCGTCGGATGATGACGCCCGCCCGCAGGGCCTGATCCGCCGCTTGGTCGAGCGCGGTGGCGATCCGGTCCTCCCCCAGTCCCTTCGAGGTCAGCAGCCGTTTCGAGCCTTTGAGATAGTTGGAAATGGCGGTGAGCGGCTGGTTCAGTTCGTGCGCTAGCGCCGAGGCCATTTCGCCTAAAGCGGTGAGGCGGGAAACCCGCACGAGGTCGCTCTGCAGCTCCTGCATCCGGGCCTCGGCCTGCTGGCGTTCGGTCAGGTCGCGCACGAAACCGGTGAAAAACCGGCCCTCGGCGGTGCGCATCTCGCCGACGGCGAGCTCCATCGGAAAGGTCGAGCTGTCCTTGCGCTGACCGACGACGATCCGCCCTAGACCGATGATGCGGCGCTCGCCTGTGCGGTAATAGCGCTGCAGATAACCGTCGTGCGCCTCGCGATGGGGCGAGGGCATCAGCACGCTGACATTCTGACCGATGGCCTCGTCGACAGACCAGCCGAACAGCCGCTCGGCTGTCGGGCTGAAGGCCCGGATCACGCCGGCGTCGTCGATCAGGATCATCGCATCGGGAATGGTGTTCAGGATCAGCCGGAGGTGGGTCTCGCGCGCCGAGAGTTCCCGGTGGGCCCGTTGGAACCATTCGCCGCCCACGGTCACGGCGGCCGCCACGCCGACGAACAGGGCGGCCTCGATCCAGAGCGCCGGGCTGGCCGGCGAGAGCAGCAGCCCGGCGCAGAGACCGATCACCCCGGCCACCGCTCCCGGAATCCAGCCGCCCATGGCGGCGCCGACCACCACAGCGGGGACAAAGACCAGAAACGCGCCGTGGTCGCCGATCCGCTCGTCGAGGGCGGTGCGCAGCCCGGTGCCGACCAGAGCGACGACAACCGCCGCCGCAACGGCGATCCACGGGGACGCCGGGCGGATGAGCGCCGAGGGCGCTGTCTCCGGGGACTGAAAGGCTCGCATCGATGCTCCTTGCCCCGTCCGGCCGGCCTCCGCGCCTCCGGGATTCTCCTTAGGGCGAAGACCCGAATACCGCCCTCGGCCGCACGCTTCTACACCAACTGCATGTTCAAGACGCCGCCGCAGCGGCCCGGAGCGACCTCCGGATCATCAGGAGCCAAGGCCATGACCGCCCCCCTCGTCGACCTTTCGATCCACCATCAGCCGAAGGGCCTGTCGGACCGGGTGGCCTTCGGTTTCACCAAGCTGCTGCGCTTCTGCGCCGACACCTTCTTCGCCAAACGCTACGGTCACCGGGCCGTGGTGCTGGAGACCGTCGCCGCGGTGCCCGGCATGGTTGGGGCCACCATCAACCACCTCAGCTGCCTGCGCCGAATGTGCGACGACAAGGGGTGGATTAAGACCCTGATGGACGAGGCCGAAAACGAGCGCATGCACCTGATGACCTTCATCGAGATTTCGAAGCCGACGCTGTTCGAACGCTTCGTCATCGTCTCCGTACAGTGGGTGTTCTACCTGTTCTTCTTCGGCCTCTACCTCGTCTCCTCGAAGACGGCTCACCGCGTGGTCGGCTATTTCGAGGAGGAGGCGGTGATCAGCTACACCCACTACCTCGCCGAGATCGACGAGGGCCGCAGCCCGAACGTCCCGGCGCCGGAGATCGCCAAGCGCTACTGGGGCCTGCGGGATGACGCGACGCTTCGCGACGTGGTGCTGGTCGTCCGCGCCGACGAGGCCCACCACCGCGACGTCAACCACGGCTACGCCAACGAACTCGGTGGTCTACCGATCCAGGCCGTCGCGCCCTGCCCGCCGCACGCGGCGCTGGAGCCGACCTGGAAGGCCGCTGCCTGATCCCACTCTATCCAACCGCGCCCAAGCCTCCCGTGAGCGTTAACACGGGAGGCTTGCCTTGCCGGACTCAGAGATCATCCGTCTCGGTCCTCAAGCTATCTGCAGTGGCGGGTCGCTGACGTCCGCAATGGGTCGGGGACCCAACGGTTGGCTGTGGCTCCCAGCGGACCTTGATTGAGTCCGCTTTCAGACCCTGTTCTAGCCCATGTGCCGCATGGCTCCGCCTTCGTTTATCCTCCGCATCATCACTGACCCTAACTGAGGCGGGAAGCGAAGTAGGGGTGCTGGGCCGGATGCGCATTGCCGCAGCCCCTCGCCGACTGAGGCGTCGTGGAACGGTCAAATGTTCGGCGGTGTGTGAAGAGTTGACCGAACATGCGCAAAAGCGCACAATCGGTCTCGTAATGTGGAAATGCGCCGTACATATGCGGAATACGCTTCACGCAGGACGTTTCGTCGGAGGCGTCTAGCCCCGAACTCGTATTGAGCGAACGCTCAGGGTTTGGGGACTACTTTCTCGCGCGAGTTTCAGAGTGAACGCCAGCTCGGTAACGCTGGCGGCGTGATGTCGCGCTTGCTAATTCTTTCTCACATTTAGTCAGCCTCTGCGCCGCTCGGTGCGGCCAGATCGTGCCGTGTTTGGGCCGTAGGCGACAAGGACATTCGTCATGACAAAGACCCGGTCAAAAGCGATCAGAAAGCCTCGGCTGCTGATCACCACTCAGGACCGCGCAATACTCGCCGCGATGATCGGCAGCGTGCCGACCTCGGCCGCGGCGATGCTGCTCGAGGATGAGCTCGACCGGGCCGTAATGGTGGACGAGACCTCGGACACGCGACCATTCTGCCGGATCGGCAGTTGGGTCACCTACGAGGACCACAGCAGCGGGCAAATCCGTGAAATCCGGCTGGTATTGCCGGGTGACGCAGATATCGACAAGCGCTGGGTTTCGATCCTCAGTCTGGTCGGCGCCTCCCTGCTCGGCCTGGCTGCCGGGGCTGAGTTCGGCTGGATCGACGATAAGGGCCGACCGCACCGGTTGAAGGTTCTGGACGTGGTGAATTCTCATGACGCGCATGCGAGCTAGCGACGCGATGTTGCTGGAGGCCGCCGCGTCAGAAGCGATAAGCGCGGCGTGGTGGGAACGAGTCGACCTGGAAGCCCGCCGCCCCGGCGAGTGTCATGCGGACCTGATCTTGGGCAAGGCGGCCGAACTCGCGTTCTCCCCCATTGGCCGAGACCAGTTGATGTCCCTCGCGCTGGAGAAGGGCGTTCGAGATCCCGACGGCCCCGAACCGCTGGTCGACACATCCGTGCCGCCTGAGGAGCGGGCGGTGATTGCGAAGCGTGTTTTCCGGCATGCGCCGCACCACGCTTCGGAAACCGAAGCTCTGGTCGTCAGGATCGAGGAACGGACTGCGCGGCAGCTCGACCGTGACACTCGCTATGACCTCCTGCCGCAACGGATACGTCAGGAGGCCGCTCTCCAGGAGATCCTGTGGGATCATCCGGCCATTCCTGCTGGTGACAAAGTCCGCCTGGCGATGCTCTGCTCGGTCCCGAAGTTGCTTGAACGCGTTGAGGCGCACTCGGGCGATGGGCCCTTGCGGATCCTGGCCCGATGGGTCGCTCCCTTTGTCGGCAGAGGCACGTCATGAGAGGACGACACAATATCGTCGGCACAGAGGTCGGCCATCCAAGACCGCCATTCTATGCAAGCAGCCTTTCGAGGCTCAAGGTCAATAAGCCTCGCTCGACTATACGCTGGATCGTCTTTTCATTGCTGGCTGCGGTCATGCTCGGTCTGATTTTCGCAGCTCAATTGATCTGAGCCGACGTATCGGACCGCCATTTCTTAAGACCTGTTCGCCGGCCAGACGCGCGGCATAGCTGCGATGATCTCGAAGGGCCCGACCGCTTCTTTTGCCGGTGTGGACTTCATCTTGGCGAGTCCACAGTACGCCTCTGCATTGAGGTAGGAGTTTCTCGTGTCCTCCATTCGCTTTGCTCCTCTCGCGGCAAGCCTGGCCTCAGTGCTGCTGGCCATCCCGGCGCTTCCCGCCAGCTGGGCCTGGGCCGTACTCGCCTCGGCGGCGGTCCTGTCTGCGCTCGGGCTTTACGATTTGGGCCAGCCGGCGCATTCGGTCAGACGCAACTACCCGCTCGTGGGCCGGCTTCGCTGGTTCTTCGAGGGTATCCGCCCTGGCATCAGGCAGTACCTCTTCGAAGACGAACACGAGGAGACGCCGTTTTCCCGCAGCCAGCGCTCGCTTGTGTATGCGCGCGCCAAAAATGAAGTCAGTGATCGTCCGTTCGGCACCCTTCTGAACGTGTACGAGAACGGCTACGAATTCATCGCGCACTCCACCAGACCCGTCCCCTCAGCGGATCCCGGGTCTTTCCGGGTTTCGATCGGCGGTGCAGCATGTCGGCAGCCATACTCCGCATCAATCTTCAATATCTCCGCCATGAGCTTTGGCGCACTGAGCGCCAACGCCATTCGCGCGCTCAACAAGGGTGCGAAGCTCGGAGGGTTCGCTCACGACACGGGTGAGGGCTCCATCAGCCCCTATCACCGCGAGTACGGCGGCGACCTCATCTGGGAGATCGGGAGCGGCTATTTCGGATGTCGCGACGACCAAGGTCGGTTCGATCCCCACCGGTTCGCCGAGCAGGCCGCCGATCCCCAGGTTCGCATGGTTGAGTTGAAGATCAGCCAGGGCGCCAAGCCTGGCAAAGGCGGGATTCTGCCTGGCGAGAAGGTCACCCCCGAAATCGCGCTCACGCGCGGCATTCCCGTCGGCCGCGATTGTATTTCTCCCCCGGGGCATTCGGCCTTCAGCACGCCGCTGGAGCTTGTTCATTTCATCGCTCGACTGCGCGAGTTGTCCGGCAGCAAGCCGGTCGGGTTCAAACTGTGCGTGGGTCAGCCTTGGGAATTCATGGGCATTGTGAAGGCGATGCTAGAGACCGGCATTCTTCCCGACTACATCGTCGTTGACGGCGCCGAGGGAGGGACGGGAGCAGCGCCCCTCGAATTTGCAGACCATCTTGGCATGCCGCTTCGCGAGAGCCTGCTCTTCGCCCACAACACGCTTGTGGGCGCGGGCTTGCGCGACCAGATCAAGATCGGCGCTGCCGGCAAGATCGTCAGCGCTTTCGATATCGCGACGGTCATGGCGCTCGGCGCGGATTGGACCAATGCGGGCCGCGGCTTCATGTTCGCCATCGGTTGCATCCAGTCACTGTCGTGCCATACGAATCAATGTCCGACCGGCGTCGCTACTCAGGATCCCATGCGTCAGCGCGCGCTCGTGGTCAGCGACAAGGCCGATCGCGTGCACAACTTCCATCGGAACACCTTGCTGGCCCTGTCCGAGATGATCGCTGCAGCAGGCCTGCACCATCCGAGCAGACTTGGGCCGCACCATCTCGTCCGTCGCGTCAGTCTGACCGAGATCAGACTGTTCTCGCAGCTGCACATTTTTCTCGAGAAAGGTGAGCTGTTGGCAGGCGACTCCGACAGGGACTTCTATGGTGCCGCATGGCGACTCGCACGGGCGGACAGCTTCGACATCGCGACCTGAGCCAGAGATCGCTCACACCGTTTACAATGGATCGTTCATTCTGACCGAAGCGGCCGAACTCGGACCAACGGGGAGTATGCTGATGCCAAGCGGCGAGCGTAGTAGCCCCGCAACACGCTGGTGCGCGGCCGGACCATCGCTTCGCAAAGGGGATGGCACATTTTCACATGGCCGTCGTCTACCATTTACGGCGAATTAGAGATCGGCCAACTCTTCGCTAACTTGGCCACACGTAGTAAAATCACTCGCCGGCTCGGGGTTTGCGCACCTCGGTGGTACCGACGCCCAATATCTTATTCGGTCAGAAAGATGCCGCCCGCCTGCGCGCATCAGCAAGGTTCGGCCGCATCTGTCTGGGCGCAGAGCGACCGGTGCACAGTTCCTGCATCACGCGAGCTTCGACTTCCAGCATATGGGGCGGACGTGGGGGTGAGGGCTCCGCCGACACTTCAACAAGTTCTCCTGCCACGTAGTGTTCTTGACGAAGCCTTGTGAATAGCCCTGACCTGCAGTCGTATCGATTTTGAAAAGCTATGACCTCGTCGGGATAGGCTGCGCTCGTCGACACCGCCCAGGTCCATGCCGTCCAAGTTCCCTCCCCGAGCACGACGGCGTCTGAGATATAGTCGCCCCCACCCGGACGCTCACTCAAAATCCACAAAGCGGCTTCACGAGGCGCGAGCCCAACCAGAGTATCGCCCATAAATGCGATCGAGATGATTGCGTTGCTCAATACACCCATGAGTCGTCCCTTCATTTTCATCCGCACCGCGCGCGATGCGTCGCACTCAGAGCGGGGAGTCCGCGCCTCCAACGTCGCTTCCGTCGAAGTGTTAGCAACCGCCTTGTGACTCTTGATGCTCTTCTCTCGCATCCAAGGCGAGATGAATTGCCTGACGAAATCCGACGTAGACCTCTCGGGTGCTGGCGAGCAGCTCAAAGGTGGGGCATCGCCGCCTGCAGCGAGGAGTACCCCAAGCGTCCATCAATACGTGCCGTCCTGGTCCTGTCGGCGATCATGTTCTGCGTCGGCGCTCCGTCGGACGCGCTGGCTCAGGACCCCACGTACGAGATCGACGGGTATGAGGTGTCAAGCGAGGGCGTGGCTCGGCGTCCCGACGGGTGGCGAAGGTGGTCTTAAGGGTTTGGCTCATGGTCGTGTCCTGTGGAGAGGTCTCGACCTAACGCGCACTGGTCAAAGGCGCTCCGACCTCCGGGGGACATCGATCTGGGCTGCCGGGAACCGTATGGCGCGGTCTGGTTGGTTCACGACACAGGCCCTGACAGGGCGTTTTGGCTCTCCTTCTGAGACGGTGTTCACCGCCCTTCGGTCAAAATCTGACATCCACTGCGACATCATCTGGGCTCGGCAGCCCGGTGAACTGGACCGTGACTGTCTGAGCGCGCGTTCCAGCATCGGCGTCGAAGACCGCCAGCCGGGTGTAAACCCAGCTGTCGCTGTACTCCTGAACCAAATCCGGCGACCCGAACTCAGCGCGGATTTGCGCCTTCGTGCGATTATAAACGTGGTTCGAGAATTCGGCCTTCGTAAAGCGCTTCGCATCCATCGAGTGCCCCGCCGCTACTTCGTAGCCAGCCTTGAATCCAGGCAAGTCCTGGACCTGCTGCTGTTCGGTTTGTGGGGTCGTCGTCGACTGCGCCCCATAGCAGGTCGTTAGGCCAAGCACCATCAAGACGCCGGCCACCATCAGGTGTCGGTTCAAAAGTCGTCCCCGTGTCTGCGCCCGGCGGTTGCCGGGACGGTTAGCCACGCGCGAACACAGGGAAGGCGCGTCCTGCCTATTCCCCGAGGGTATTGTATTGAGCAGGCCGCCCGACAGAGCGGACCTGTGTTCGAGCGCAGCGGCGCACCTCCGATCTGTGGCTAAACTTCACAGAGGCAGGCGGACTATCTCACGGCTGGGCGGGGACGGCTAGTCGTCGATCAGGCGTCTTGCGCAAATTGGATTCGAAGACGTACCAATCCTGCTCGACGGCTGTTCACGTTCCGGCGGGGGGCATGTCGGACCCATAGATGTTGAAGCCGAGAATGATGGCCAGATTGCTGGCTCCAGAACTCAGCTTGCCCAGCTCGTACCCCATACCGTCTGGGTAATGGTCGGCCATCACTTCCTCAATCTTCCGAACGTACGCTGTGATGAAGGGTGGCTGAGGTTAGAGAGATTTCATTCGAGCCGGATCAACCGCAGCTTCGGCTGTGGACCGCTTCAGCACTGTCATTCTGAAACTCAAAGCGTATCAAGGTATGCGTTAAAGTCCCTCACGGCCGCGACCCCGCGGCCAAGGATATAGTGTTTCTCGGCGGTGTCGGTCGTGGTGTGCCCCAGCACTGCCGCGATATCGGTAGACGAGTTCGAATACGCCTCGGCGAGGCCCGTCGCCGCGATGTGACGCATCAGGTGAGAACTGATCGACTGGCCGAAGGCGGCTGTCGTGCGAAGCTTGATAATCTGGGCGACCGATGCAGACGGCATCGGCTTTCCGAACTGCGACATCCACAGCACCTTCGAGTTGCCGGTGCTCCTCTTAGCAAGCAGCGGACGATGCACGGCTAGGTACTCCGTTAGTGCGTCCTCCAGCCGCTCGGGCCAGCTGCAGCCCCACGGTCGACGCTGCTTCATCTCGGCACTCGTGAATTCGAGCCGATGGCGATCGCCCGTTCGCTTCAGGTGCCCATCGATCGTGATCTGGCTCAGATTGGCGACGCGCGGCATCCGGCAAGCCCAGAGGGCTATCAGCAAGCCGTCCCTGAACGCGATTGGTTTGCGTACACCGGGAAGGTGGTCGGTGTCCGCCGATTGCATCAGCTTGTAGCCGAGCTCGAGAATCTCCCGTGCCGGCCGGAGCCGGCCGTTCAGGTCTCGCAGCGGTCGGGCCTCGGCGAACAGGCGACCAGCCAACTTACCGATAAAGGCCGTCGGGGTTTCTGGGCACATTGTGCGCAAGGCGTCACCCAAAGCCTGCAGCCGACCGGCTCGCGTATAGTCTGCGAGACCGGCTGCGGTCATCTCGGTCAGGTATTCCCGGACCCGTTCGACCGTCGCCCGCTGGGCTGGAGCTTCGTCCCGACAGACGCCATGGCGCGCATCCAGCCATCCCAGCCAGTTTCCATAGCCGATCTGCACGAACCGCCGGGTGGTGACGCGCCAGTGAGACGACGCCCCCTGCCCTTCCCGTGCCAGCGGATCGGATTCGGCGGCGCGCACCCACGCCTTCTGGTCATCATAAGGCCAGTCGGAGATCGGCCAGCACGGGGGCATGCGGGGCGTGATCATCGCTTCCCCTTCCGCGATTGGACCGGCGTCTCGTAAAGGTTCAGCAGCGCCTACTCCAAGCGCAGGAATGCCGGTTCGGTCTGGAAGTCCGCATAGGCCTTCAAGGTCGTCTTGATCGTCTTGTGGCCTAGGAGTTGGCGCACCGTTTCCAGGCCGGCGGGATCGAAACGAAGGTAGAGCTTCGCCGCCAAGTGGCGGAACAGGTGCAAATGCATCGTCAGACCCGTTTCGCGCTGCACGAAGCGAGAGATCTTCGCTGAAAGCGACCCCCGGCTTCGCAGGATTCCCGAGGCGTTGGGGAAGAGGTAGGGGCTAGGCCGATTACAGACCAATGGCCGCCAGACTTCCTGCCAGGCGTCGAGGAGGGTCACCACGCGAGTGGGCAGCACTGCCATGAAGTCGGTGTAGGTCTTGGTCTCCTCCCGGGACAAGAACAGACGCACCTGCTTGGTCTTGCCTTTGCCGCTCACGATCACATTTTCCCCCAGCTTCAGGCCTGTGAGGTTCTTGGCCCGCAGAGGAACCGCCAGCAAAAGCGCCACCTGCAAAGCGTACATGACCCGGACCGCGGTGAGATGGGTCCGAGGGGCGTCCGCAGCGCGCTTTAACGTCCACTGCGGAAGTTCCAGCAGACGCTTCACATTCTTCGGATCATTGAACGGGGCCAAGCGCTCACGGTTCTTCGGGGTCATACCGCTCGACGGCCCCATGACCCCTTTTAGCGATTTGATCAGTAGGGCGAGCTGTTCCACCTTACGTTGGTCTTTCTCCCAGTGTCTGGCGATCGTCTTCATCAACTCGGCGTGGCCCAGCATATGTGGCCGCACTTCCCCGTCGAACCGCTCCTTGCGCAAATAGCCGAGCGCCATGCGAACGTTTATAGGCTCAGTCATTACCGAGAGGCAGGTGACCTTGTTCGTCTCCAGCTCCCCGCTCAGGACGAGCGCGCTGGCGAAGGCGCGGAGGTTCTTTTCGCGGCTCTTGTTTGTGTCGGGGCGCACCTTCGGCGCCGGATCCGCGCTCAGGGGATCGGGGTGAAGTCGTGACTCAAGGAAGGCATCAACCTCCAGACGCAGACTTTCCGGAAACTCTTCCCACGAAAGGGAGAAGCGCCTTGGATCCTCAGGTAACACAATCTCGACCCGGGGCCAGCCAGGCACCCTGTGCTCGCAAGCTTTCCACAACCGGACCATCTGCCGGTAGGAAGTGTCGGGACTAGCGCGAAGACTGGTGTCGAGCAGCTCCCCGCGCCAAGCCGCGAAGGTGTCGGCGCTAACGGTTTCGGGCTCGATCCCCGTGCGTGTCAGGAACTTGGCGAACCGGCCGAGCCCGATGCCGACACGCTGATCCGCCTGATCGAGAAGCGCGCGCCAAGCCGGGCTGATTTCCGTCGTATCGCGGCTAGGAGCAAGCTCCACGCCAGCGTCCTGAAGCGACCGAAGCGCCAAGCTCTTCATCGCCTTCCACGAGGACGCCTTGAGTCCCGCACGGCCCGCCGAAGCTTTTGCAAGCATAGAGCGCAGGCGGACCGCGTCGGCGGGGATCTGATCGAGGGGCAAGCCGATCGCCTTGCCGGTCGCCTTGAAGGAGGAGCGGATGGCGCTCCTGCGTGGATGGTCGCTGTTGGCGTCGTCGTAAAACGCCAGCGCGTCTGCTAGAGTCGCGGGAACTCTGTGTTCCGGAAGCGGGAGTTCAAGCTGGGTCATTTTGCCCTCCTTGGGACAGGGTGGTCGGAAGCGGCCGGGAGTGGCCAATTTTGATTAAGCACGGATCGGATCGCGGGTCGGTTGAGTGCGGGTGTAGTCAATGACTGTCGAATTCATGTGGACAGTCAGGGACTTGGCGGGTCATCAGAAGCCGCGCCTGAGAGCGATGAAGTCGCGAAGATCCCGCTCGGAAATGCGGACCTGACGACCGACCTTGTGTCGCGGGAGATCACCGCGGTCGATCAGCCGCCTCACCGTTTTGTCGGAGACGGCCAGGATGTCCGCTACCTTTTGAAGGGTTAGGAATTGCGGCAGCGCCGGGAGTGCGTTGGCCATGATTAGCAAGCCCCCGTCTGAGCAGCAGAGCCGCTGGTGAGACTTTCGATCCAGTTATCGATGGCAGCGGCGCTCCATCCGGAAGCGCCGCCGACCTTGAACGGCTTCGGGAAGCGGCCGGCTGCGACTTCCTTGTAGATCCAGGACCGACTCATACCGGTGCGAGCGACGACCGCTGGCAGCCGCTCCAGGCGAAGGTTGGTGGATGGCATTGAACACTCTCCTTTATACGCTCGGGCGATGGCCCGTGCGGTAGGGAGAGACTGCGGTCACGACCTGGCAAGAACACCTGCCAACCGCTCCATTGCAATGTCGTGACGACCTTTTTAGGCCGTAGAGCGCCTGTCAAGAGCCCACGAAAGCGTCCGCAGCGGAATCCCGTGACGTTTGGCCGTCTCGGTTAGGGCGCCCCTGCCGCCCAACGCTTCATAGGTTTTGAACGCGCTCTCGTAGTCATGTTTGGCCTGCCGCTTTGCACGCCCGCCCGCACTTCCGGCTTCCTTGGCCTGTCGGCTTTTCTTCAGTTCGCCAAGCGCGTCCTCAATGGCGTGTAGTTCGTCGCGCAAGGGAACGGCTCTCGCTTCGAGCTTGGCGATCTACCGATCAATCCGGGCGAGATCCTCCTCAAGCGAGAGCGTCCGCCCGCGCTTCATTGGTCGGCTTCAGCATCGTCGACGAGCTTCGAGGCTCCTCCCTCGCAATAGAGGCTCCACGCATCGATAAGCTCGCGACGCTTTGAAAGAGCATCACCACGGCGGTAGGCACGTTCGGTCATGTCTCCGACCGCATGGGCCAGACACATCTCGGCGACGTCACGAGGAAAGGTTGTTGTCTCCCCGGCCCAGTCTCTGAAGCTCGAACGAAAGCCATGCGGTGTGAGGACGCCGTCCTTCCCCATTCGCTTTAGCAGAGCACTGAACGCAGCATCGGACAGGGATGTCCGGGCTCCTTTGGGACCCGGGAACAGGAAGGCTTCAGCATCGTCGCCGGCCAGCAGAGCGACTTGGCCAAGAATCTCAGCAGCGCGTTTGGAGATGGGAACACGGTGCTCGCGACCGGCCTTCATGCGGTCTGCCGGCACGGTCCAAACCCTCTTCTCGAGGTCGATCTCGCGCCACGTCGCGCCCCTTACCTCTCCCGATCTTGCCGCCGTAAGGATCGTGAACTCCAAAGCGAGCGCCGACATGCCCGGACGGCTCCTTAGATCCTGAATGAACGCTGGCACGTCTGAGAACGGAAGCGCCGCATGATGGCCGCGCGTGAGCTGGGCACGCTTCGGCAAGAGCTGATCAAGATGCCCTTTCCAGCGAGCGGGGTTTTCGCCGGACCGATAGCCCTTTGCTTTAGCGGCATCGAGGACGCGTTCGATCCTGCCCCTCACCCTGGACGCTGTCTCCGGGTTTGAAGCCCAGATCGGCTTGAGTGCGTCCAGGACGTGAGCAGTCTCTATGTCGTCCAATCGCAAAGGCCTCAGGTCGGCTGCATGCCGTTCCAGCGTACTTTGAAACTGCTTCTGGTGCTTTTCATTGCGCCATTGGCTCTTCACTGACTCAACCAGATCGTCCGCGAACTGTCCGAAAGTCGGGATAGACCGAGCGGCTCGCTTCGCCGCGAGCGGGTTGATGCCTTCGGCCAACTTGAGCCGTGCTTCGGCGGCGCGTTCTCGGGCGCGGCTGAGTGGGACAACTGATGCCGACCCCAAGCCCATGTCTGAAAGTCGTCCTTTCCAGCGGAACCTGAAAACCCATTTGCGACTGCCAGAAGTAGCTACGACGAGGTAAAGGCCGCCGCCGTCGGCGTAGCGCCCCGCGGTGGCGGTGGTGATGGCCGCCCTAGGTGCCAAGCGATGCAGCTGTCTAGCCAAACCAGTCCCTACTTCAGTCCCTACTCGTGGCGTCGAAGCCGTGGGATGATTGGAGATCAGAATGGACATTGCTGTCAACTGACAGACGTTAAATCAGATAGTTAAGGGACGCATTGGGACGAGCTAGGCTTGGGATACGGCGGACACCCTCTCCGCCATCGTCTGGTTCCATGTGACTGCATGCATTTTGCCCGCCGCAGGCCTCGCTGAAGGCCCTGCGATGTGGTGTGGCTGGGATACTGGTCCCTTCATCTGCGGATTATTCGGCGCGGAACGGTTGGTCTGTGGGGGTCATGCCTCTGTGCGCCCGTAATCCGGCCCGTTGTTCCCTGCCCGCTCGGCGTCACCATTGGGAACCGCAGGACAGCCGGTCTGGTTGGGTCTGGACAAGGAGACAGAGCCCATGACCGATCCGACCCAAACCCCTTCCCCCGAGCCCACCCCGATCGACCGTCCGGACCATGCAGGCGCGGGCGTCGATCGCCCTGATGCGGGAGACACCCTGCAGCCCGGTCAGACCCGGACCCCGCCCGCCACGGGAGGCGAAGGCGCAGCCGGCGCCGGAGGACCCGACGGCTTCGGCACGGGAAGCTGAAGCAGTACGTCTGACGAGAAGCAGAGCGGCGACCGCCAAGTCGCCGCTCTCTTTGCATGGGCCGATCCTCCGTTCGAGCGGCCGTATAACCACCCCGGGAGCAGGTCATGCCGCGCGGCGACAAATCCAAATACACCGATAAGCAGGACCGTAAGGCCGAGCACATTGCCGAAGGGTATGAGAAGCGCGGCGTGTCGAAAGATGAGGCCGAGCGGCGGGCTTGGGCCACGGTCAACAAGGACGATGGCGGGGGCAAGAAGCCCGGAGGCTCTGGCCGTGGCAAGTCTACGGGTCACCCTGCCGCGCACGAGGGCGGCCGCAAGGGTGGAGAAGCGTCAGCGTCACGCTCCAGCGCCGACCGCTCCGCTTCGGCCAAAAAGGGCTGGGAAACCCGCCGCAAGAATGCCGGCTGAGGTCATCCAGCGCGCCAGGTGACGGCCAGGGCTGCGCCCCCCACGGTTGAAAGTTCAATACTGGACACAAGCGCCATACCGTATTGCCACGCTGGAACGCGGTCGGCTCAGGCGGATTGGTTGGGGAGCAGACGGAGCATCCCATGTCCTCACCCGATCCGATTTCGACTGACGCTGATGTCGCCTCGCCCGCCTTCATCGACAAGGACAGGGTTGAAGGCGACCACGACGCTTCGAGCATCCGCGCCGCGATGATCAACCGGCCTCGCGGGGAGCTGTATGCCTTTTGGCGGAATTTCAACAACCTGCCCTTGTTCACCGAGAACGTGAAGGACGTCCACGTCCTAGACGACAGCCGGTCGGAGTGGACCATTGCCGGGCCAGCAGGCGTGGATATCGCCCTGGTGTCGGAGATCACCGAAGACATTCCGGGCGAGCGGATCGCCTGGCGCTCCAGCGAAGGCTCGGATGTCGATCACGAGGGCTGGGTCGAGTTCAAGGACAATGCCTTCGGTCGCGGCACCGAGGTTCGTATCTTCATTAGCTACGACCCGCCCGCCGGTGCGGTCGGCAAGGTGGTCGCCAAGGTGATGCAGCGCGAGCCACGCATTCAGGCTCGCCGCGAACTCCGCCGTTTCAAGCAGTTGATGGAGACGGGAGAGATTTCGACCTCAAAGGCACCCGACGCCGCGCCGCGCGCCAGCCGCCACTTCTGATCCCGGGCTCGTCAGCCCTGCCCCCAACAGCGAGAACCCCATGCGCGCCCTTACATGGCACGGCAAACAAAACGTCCAGGTCGATACCGTGCCCGACCCCCAGATCGTCAACCCGAGAGACGCCATCATCAGGATCACCGCCACCGCGATCTGCGGCTCGGACCTGCACCTTTACGACAGCATGATCCCCGGCATGTCCAATGGCGACATCCTCGGCCATGAGTTCATGGGCATCGTCGAGGAGGTTGGCCCCGCCAACACGACGCTGAAGCCAGGCGATCGCGTCGTCGTGCCGTTCGTGATCGCTTGCGGCCAATGCTTCTTCTGCGATCACAAGATGCCGGCCGCCTGTGACAACTCCAATCCGGCGGAGAAGGCTGACGCCTCCGAGATTGCCTATGGCTATGCCATGACTGGTGCCTTCGGCTATTCGCACCTGACAGGTGGCTACGCTGGCGGTCAGGCCGAATACGCCAGAGTGCCCTACTCCGACTACGGGCCGATCAAGATTCCGGACGGCATCGAGGACGAGCGCGTCCTGTTTTTGTCGGACATCTTCCCGACCGGCTGGATGGCCGCCGAAAATGCCCAGATCCAGCCCGGTGACACCGTGGCCATCTGGGGTTGCGGCCCCGTCGGCCTGTTTGCGATCAAGAGCGCCATCCTGATGGGTGCCGGTCGGGTGATCGCCATCGACCACCACCCCCGCCGACTGGAACTGGCCCGCCAGAACGGCGCCGAGGTCCTCAACTACCACGAGGTGCAGGTGCGCGAGGCTCTGAGGGAGATGACCGCCGGCATCGGGCCTGACAGTTGCATCGACGCCGTCGGCATGGAGGCTCACGGTTTCTCCCCGGACAACATCGTCGATGCCATCAAGCAGGAAACGAAGATCCTCGGCACCGACCGTCCTCATGTGCTGCGCGAGACCATCATGGCGGTCCGCAAGGGCGGCACGGTCTCGGTCCCTGGCGTTTACGGCGGCGTGGCCGACAAATGGCCGATTGGTGCCTTCATGGAAAAGGGCCTGACGCTGAAGACCGGCCAGACCCATGTGCAGAACTACCTGCCACAGTTGTTGGAGTTGATCCTCGAAGGCCGGATCGACACCACTGATCTTATCTCCCACCGCCTGCCGCTGGAGCAGGCGGCCGAGGGCTACAAGAACTTCAAGGAAAACCAGAACGAGTGGACCAAGGTCGTTCTGAAACCGGGATAGGCCCGCAAAGCGCGGTGAGCCCAAAGCCCCAATCCAGCTCATGTCACGCCGCTTTGCCTCTTACCGCCCGCCAGCAGGTCAGAACCTCCTCGCTCTGCGCGGTCTCGACCTGCTGGCCATAGCCCTCATGATAGAGGGTCGTAAGGGCGTCATGGCTCTCATCTGACGAACTGCAAACGGCATCGATGACCACGATCACGCGATAGCCGCGATCAGCCGCACCCAGGACCGTGGCCAGCACACACACATCGGTTTCCGCCCCTGACACGACCGCGCTGTGACATCGGCTTTGCGAAGATCGTGATGGAGGTTCGTGCCGAGCCAAGGCGAGTAGAGCCGCTTGTCCAAGACGCGGGCCGGCGGGACGAAGACGGCCAGGGGTGACGCCAGTTCGGTCATTTCGACCGCCAGCCTGTCGGTCGTCATTTCCGGTCATCGCTCCCAATAGCCGCGCCAAGTGCCCTGCCCTTCACCGACCCGGGCAGCCGGGATGAAACGCGTGAAGTACGTCTGCTCGGCCTTGCGTTCGCAAAGACCAACCACGACGGGCAGCACGCGCTCCATCCACGGCGTTCGCCAGGCCGTGTCCTCAGCAAACATCCGCTGCATATCCACGCAGAGGTGGACAGCGTTGGATGGAATCCGGCCTCGGATCAGCCCATGGGCCGCAGGGTTCAGGCCGCCGCCGCGCCTTGGGCCTTCTCATTGGCTGCGGCGTCAGCCAACGCCGTGAGGCTCTCGTCCGTGGCCGATTCCTGCTGCAAGGTCTCGTCGAGCAGCGCGGCGGCATCATCGAACCCGAGCAGCATGGCCCAACGCTTGAGCGTGCCGTAGCGGGTGATTTCATAGTGTTCGACGGCCTGAGCGGCTGCGATCAGGCCGGCATCTAGCGCGTCGGTGCCTTCATACTCCTCCAGGATCTCATCACCCTCGGCCAGGATGCCCTCGATGGCTTCGCAGGTTTTGCCCATGGCGCGCTTGCCGATGATTTCGAACACCTGTTGGAGACGTTCGATCTGGCCCTCGGTCTCGTCACGGTGCTTTTCGAAGGCAGCCTTCAGTTCGGGCGAGTTTGCCCCACGCGCCATCTTGGGCAGCGACTTCAAGATCTTTTTCTCGGCGTAGTAGATGTCCTTGAGCGTGTCATAGAACAGGTTGTCGAGGGTCTTCTCTGGCATTGGAACTCTCCATGTTGAGGAGTTCGATAACGATCGTCGGCCCAGTCAGCGTTCGAATGTCGGCAACCTGACTCTCGGCTCTGCCGACAGGGCAGAGAGCAGGGTCCAGACTCTTGCACGTCACATCACCCTTCACCCGGAGCGAGATTCCTGAAGATGGAAAGGTCGTCGGCCAGTTCGAGAGCGCTCTGCACTCGGGCGAAATCCTGGCCATTCCCATGGTTGGCTGCGCCTTTCACACGGGCGAACGCTCAAGCCGCAGATAGACGGG